>JANMLD010000172.1:0-20982 GCA_031372345.1 Pirellula sp. | reverse complement strand
GTTGATATACTCTTCGCTTCGGACACTCGCATTGGAACCAAAGTCGATGGAAGCGATTCCGTTAACACCATCGCTGTCTGTCGTCCCAAATGTGGTATCCAACGCCCCGGTCGCATCGAAGCGCGCGATTGCAAAATCGCTTCCGTTGGTACTATTGGCAGCTCTATAACCACCAGCAACGATGCGTCCACTGCTATCGACTGCCAAATCGTATATGTTGATTGGGGTACTGACATCGTTGGAAGTACCTGGTCCAAACGAGTTGTCCGGCGTTCCATCGGCGTTGTATCGAAGCAAGGTCGAGTAGTACGCGACAATGATTTTTCCATTATTATCGAGTGTCATCGCGGAGAGACCGCTATAACGGCCATCAATGGCGACACCGTTGATGCCATCGCTATCGGCCGTGCCAAAACTAGGGTCCAGCGTGCCATTTGCGTTTAAGCGAAGGAGTACCAGTTCGCTGACGCCTCCTGATTTATATCCGGCAATGAGGATTTTGCCGTCAGGTTGGGTAAGGCTGAACTTGGTGACATAATCGGCTGTAGATCCTTGGAAATCGGTACTAACGACGCCGTTGCCGTCTCCGCCTCCGACGCCAAACGAGGCGTCTACCGACCCATTCGAGGCGAAACGTTCGACGGCGAAGTTGGAACCCTCACTGCCCGAGGCATAACGATAACCACCGACCAAAACGCGACCGCTCGTGTCTTCTACAATTGTCTGAGGATAGAGACCAGAAGTCGTTATTGCCCGTCCAGGAGTTGAAGGCGCACCGACAGTCGAGTCCAACACGCCGCTCCCAGAAAAGCGGCTCCAGCCATACGCGCCAGCCATCTGACCACTGACGAGGATGTCATTGTTTGCGGTGATCGTCATTCCATTTACGTAATCCCAGTTGTTGCCGCTCACGTTTGCTTGCACCAGTCCCGCTCCCTCTGGCCCACCGATGCCGAAGGTGGTGTCTAGAGTTCCATCGTTGTTCAGTTGTACAAGAGCAACGTCCGCATCAAGCCGATTATTTCCGGAGGGATCTTCGTACTGCGACGTGGTGTTGTTATAGACCGGTTCGGTGTTGCCCGCGATCAGAATCTTGCCTTGGTGAAAGCGTACTTTGTATGCAAAATCGTTGCGACCGCCGAAATCAATCGTTACCACGCCGTTACCGTCCGAACCGCCGACGCCAAAGGCCGTGTCGAGCGCGCCTCCACTCGTGTAGCGGATTACCCGCATATCGTACTGATTACTCGTATAGTTGTAGCCAGTGATAACAGGACGATCAACATTGTCCACCGTGATGTCGTAACCATACGAAAGTTGCGATCCATAGTAGGACGCGTTGCCACCATTGAAGGATTGATCGACACTTCCATCAGCCAATAGTCGGATTATGGAATAGCCGGTGTTGGCAACGATACGACCTTGACTGTCGAGTGTCATTGCGTTGATGCTCGTAAAGGTAGTTAACTTCCCGTTAGTACCAAAGGACGTATCAAGCACACCTGACGCGCTGTATCGTGACAAGCCTTGGTAGCCGCCGACAACTAGCCTGTCTAACGAGTCGACCAGCAAGCTGATGGCCTGTTCATCACCGCCAAACTCCGTTACGACCTTTCCGCCGATGCCAAACGCAGTGTCGAGCGTGCCATCAGCGTTGAAACGAGCCAATCCAATGTTGTTGTTGCCTCCTTGGGTATACCCCGCGACAACAACTTTGCCGCTGGAAAGGACACGCATCGACTGAACGTAGTCACCGGTTGAGCCAAAGAAGTCTTTGCGGAACTCACCGTTGACCGCGAAGGCAGGGTCAACGGAGACGATCGCATTGCCACCCGATGCCCTGGCTTCGTATGTTCCATCTTCGTCGGTCGCTGTCGCGATGATCGTGTAGCTTTGCGGGCCATCTATGTAGGTGTGCGCAATCGAAGATGGATTGCCGGGTACGGACTGAGTTGAACCATCGCCCCAGGTGATAAACCAACTCGTGATCGAGTCAGTGCCAGGATCCGACGAGGAGAGATTCAACGTGTAGTTCGAGCCTTCATTGACAGTACCAGCACCGGAGAGATTTAGTGTAGGAGCTCTATTGTTGACCGTAATCACCGACGTGTCGGTATGCGTCCCGCCATCGTCATCGGTGACTTTGTACGAAACGGTGTAGATACCATTGTCGTTCGGTGTAAAACTGAAGTTACTGGCTCCGGATCCGTTACTATCACCCGCGAGATTGTCGATCGTCAGTCCAGGGATCACCTGCCCGTTGCTGGCGACGACACTCCACTCCTGTTTGTGCCCGTCATCCAAGCCCACATCGGTAAACAGACCATTGAGTGTTACCGTGGTGCCTTCGTCCACACTCTGGTCGACACCTGCATTGGCAATTGGTGCGACGTTGTTGATAGTGATACTCGTTGTATAATCGGTAAAGCCACCATCCTTGTCGATGATACGGCCACGAACCACTCGAGTGCCGAGTCCGTCGATAAGGTATATAGCTGGAACGGTCACCGAATTGCTGGTCCCCGATCCTGCATATGTTCCGTTGCCAGACTCGAAAATGCCGTTGTTGTCGAAATCGTAGGCATAGTGAAAGCCAGCTGTTGTATCGACCGACGACGGGTCGACCTGATTCGAGAATAGCACGCTGCCTGCCGAGCCTTCATTAGCAGAACCGGCGTTACCGAAGATGGCTGTCGGAGCGACATTATTGATGATCAAGGAGAAATTCGCCGATGCGGTACCTCCATCGCCATCATTGACATTAACCGTAATGCCCTGGCCTTGGCTAGGTCCGTCATTGGTTAGAAACGACCAATTCCAGGTGCCGAAATTGACGCCTGTTTTTGTTACTCCGCCAATCGAAGATGTTACGCTAACGTTGTCTCCGGGGCTCGGATCTTGATAAGACCCGGAATTTATCGCGGTCTGGCCTTCGTTAACTGTCACCAAGGCAGACGTCACGATCAAAGTTGGTGAAACGTTTCCAATTGTTAGTGGCGCGGTGTCAATGGTTGAGGCAGAGTTGTTGTCGGTCACTCGCAACGCGACGGTTCGGGACGATGGACCGTCTAACGTACTGGCACTAAAAATTGGAGAGGCACCAGTGGCATCTACGTCAAAAGTGACGCCGTCATAGTTGAAATCCCACTGGAATGTCGTTATCGTTCCATCAACATCGGTTGATCCGGCGCTCGAAAGTACAACGCTGTTCCCCTCGGCGACTGTGTAAGGGCCGTTCGCCTGCGCCATTGGCGGCTGGTTCGTTGGGATGATTACCCCAGCCCTAGCGAAGAAAGTGTAACGCCCCAACAGCCCGCCACTGTTAAGACTATTGCCGACTAACCTCGTACCGGATGGCCCAGTATCTAGAAAAGATCCTGCGATAAGAGACCCTGCAATTTGATAATTCGTCCCAGCAGTTCCGGTGCCGTTCGTGAAACCAGCCGCGCCCGCAGTACCCCCGAGTCCTAACGATCCACCGCTGGCGTCACCGGTTTCCCAACGTATCTGGTTATAGTTGAGCTCAATGTCAAAATTACCGGGCCCAGTGTCGAAACGCTCGATGAGCACGATTTGGAAATTATTGAGTTTGTCGGTATGTCCGCTGTAATAGCCCACACCAGGCCAATTAGCGGCAAAAGCAGCTCGCCCGCCGACGGTGCCGGTTCCATACGTGACATCGCTATCGGAATTCGTACTTGTGTCCACATCAGCGAAAAACGCTGCGATTCGCGGCGTCTGACCGGAAGTTGTCAGACCAGCAGGCGTAAAAGCACCACTTGCACTGCCAAATGTGACATTTCCGTTATTGTTGACAAACAGATTCGAATATGTTGGACCAAAGAAGTTGATGGGAGCGGAAAAACCAATGGCCACTGATCCGGTCGATCCGTCATCGTTACCTGCAAAAGTAGTTGTAGCAAAACCCGTGCGAACAGCGGCCAGCAGTTGCCGCTCTTCCAGTGACTCAACGAAGAGTCTTCTGCGAAATGCCGCGCGGGCGACGGTACGTTTCGTGATCTTGTGGCTGGCGTTTCGAAGGCGGTTGAGGACTTGGCGTAGCATCGTAAGGGCTCCTAGGGAATGAGTGACTGTGCGTGCGAATCGATGGTCTGTTGCTTGAAGTGATTCTTTGTTGCAATGTCCACAGCAGGACGCGGAGGGTTTGGGCTTCTCTTTACCAAGACGAAGAGCAATACGCAAAAAACAAAAGAATCTGGAAAAAGGGAAAAGATTCGCGCAGCATGCGAATGAGTCCATTGCCGATTGGTCTCATTTCCCGTCGCCAGCGGGCAACGCTTTAAAGCACTTTCATCCAAGAAATAACACCCTAATTGACTTAAGACTTCCGTTCGGGCCTGTCCCAAGGGAGGCAACAATTGGCGGCTACAATCATGATGCGGTGATCCTACGGTTCAAGCTCGCCACCGAGTGAAACGCTGCTTCCTCCGGTATGAAACCGGAGGAGAGCCAATGCCCCGTGGGTCATTTGTAGCTGCCAATTATCGCCCCGCTGGGATGAACCCAGCGGTAGCGAAAACACAGGAGAAAATACTTCACTGCGATGAACAAAGGGATTGCGTAGTGCATCGTCGTTTGGCTAAGTAGCTACCAAATGCGCGCGAGGCGCTGAACGGAGAAATGCCATCCTGTAGAGTGCTTTTGTTTTCCATTCAGGTGGGATGCGATGAAGGACACCGACGGCTGCTACAGGTGTCTCTGTGTTCCTTTTGCACGGCGAAAGAGCCAGTTGCAGACGCACTTTCGCAGAGCGAAAGGCGACAATGAGAATCAGAATACCGATTCGAATCACTTTAAAACTAGAACAAATAACATTGCAAAACGCAACAGCCGCGGTCTAATGTTTGAACCGAGTAACATTGTCCACGCACTTGGTTTCACACCCACCATAGAAATAATTCTGGATGATTAATCTATCGAGAGCAGCCCGGCAACGCGTAGGACGTAGCAGCGTTGACGCGGTCGAACCAGAATCGCCATGGGACGAAGCTAGTCGAGTTGCGGAACTGGGAAAATCACACGATTTCCTGCTCGCATTCGTCAACGCTAAACTTCCCTCTCAACTGCGTCGGCACTTGGGTGCCTCCGATATCGTGCAGAGTGTCTTGTTCATCGTAAGCCGTCGGCATGCGACCTTTCGCGGTGACTCAGAAGAAGCTTTCCGTGCCTGGATTCTTCAGATCGCCAGACACAAAATCATCGACGGCATTCGCAGGTTTCGATCCCGTTCAGGTCGTCCGATAGGTGATGTCTCACCTCCTCATACTGCAACCACCGACGAGGAAACTCCCAGCGTTTGTTTGTCGCTAGAGGAAGATGCGAGAATCCTGATTTCCGCCATCAATGAGCTTCCTTCAGTCGTGCGGGAAATCGTGACTCTGCGCTACGCTCAAAACTTGACCTTCGAACAAATCGGGGCACAACTCCAATTGCCCATCTCAACTTGTCGACATCATTGGCTCAAGGGATGTCAGGAATTAAAAAAGCGTCTTGGCAACTTTTTGCCATGAGTCGCAATGACCAACGCGAGTTCGAAGAAGAGGCGCTTCTCAACGAAGCGGAAGCTTATGATGCAAGCTTGCGCGGCATTGGACCACCACCTGTGGACTTTGCCGAAAAGCATAGCGACTTGGCGGCTGTCTTTCGATTGCTGAACGATGTTTTCGAATCACCTACGACACTCCTAAAGGAGAAAACACCGGACGTATCGGTTGCCCTTCCGCCCAAGCTTGCGCGATTTCGAATCGTATCCGTTCTTGGTCAGGGAGGGTTTTCAACCGTCTATCGGGCGTTTGACGAAGTCTTGGTCCGCGATGTGGCGATCAAGGTAGTTCCGTGCCATTTCGATGCGAATGCTGGTCAGTCGGATCACCGATTGGTGGAAGCCCGCGCTGCGGCTCGCCTGAGTCATTTGAATATCGTGCCGCTGTACGAAGTGCATCCGGAGATAGATGCGGTGTATCTGGTATCCGAATTTTGTGATGGTCCGACGCTGGGCGCTTGGCTTCGCGAACACACTGGACCAGTGCAACCTGATTTGGCCGCGGAGATCGTCCTACGGCTAACAGAAGCAGTCTCGCATGCGCATTCGCGGGGTTTGATTCATCGCGATATCAAGCCTGGCAACGTTCTGTTGGGGCCAACGGACGAGCGCGACAGCATTTTGGGTTTCACGCCTCGCCTAACCGATTTCGGATTAGTCCGCGATCTGCGTGAAAGCAACTTGACCGCATCGGCCAGTGCGATTGCCGGTACCTGCGAATACATGCCACCTGAGCAGATTCTCGGCGGAGAGACGTCGGTGTTAGCACAGGGGGACGTTTATGCGCTCGGCGTATTGTTGTATCGCTTGTTGACAGGGCGCATGCCGCATGAGGGAGACACTACCGTTGCACTGCTCCACAATATTTGCACGAAGGAGCCCGTCCGACCACGCGTTTGGGAAAAAAAGATTCCTCGAAACCTGGAAGCGATCTGCCTCAAATGCATGTCCAAGCAAGTGAATGGTCGCTACGCTTCGGCCACCGAACTATCCGCTGACATTGTGCGTTGGAAACAAGGACGCGATGTCGTTGCACGCCCCCAACCGTTTTGGGAACGCAGCCTGGGAGCCATTCGAAGGTCGCCGATCGAATCCGCGTTGATTGCTTCCGTTTTCGGGATTGCGATTACGGCAGCCATCTTTCAAGCTCAGTCGAACTACAAATTGACCCATCAAGGAGAAGATCTACGTCAGTCCCTTGCAATATCGCGAGAACGAGAAAAACGGGCGTTAACGGCGGAGAAGCTGGCGACGGAGGCGCTCAGGGAATCCAGTCTGCAACGCACAAAAGCTGAGGCAAGTCAGCTCGTTGCTATGGAAGCGGACTATCGCGCGAACCTAGTCCGCGGCTTTGAAGCGTTGCAACAAGGTAAGCTGGTCGAAGCTCGAACCATCGCTGCGAAGATACGCCAGGATGCCCAGGGAACCATCCCATTGGGTACGGATTTAGGGATTCTCAATGCGCTAGCGGCCCGAGAATCGATTCCGTTGGCCAGCCATAACGGGCCAGTCCACGAAGTCGTGACCATTCCAGGTTCTCCACTCGTGGTTTCCGCGGGTAACGATGGTATTGTGCGGTACCACGACCGTCGCAATGGCCGAGCGATGCGAGAAATCTCCATGGGGCAGCGCACCCGAGTGCACGCTCTGGCTTGCTCCCACGACGGACGAAAGTTGGCCATAGGCTACGCAACCCAACAGGAAACGGACGCTGACAACTCCATTAAAATCGTTGAGTTGGAGAGCGGAGAAACGATTCTGGACTGGACGGGATTTGCATCAACGGTCGAATCGGTCACCTTCTCGCCGGACGGGAAGCGACTCGCGATTGGATGTCGTTATGAACCCATCCTCATCCGATCGGTTGTCGATGCGCAAGATAGCATTTCGCTCCCCTCCGATCGAAGAAATGAGGAGGTTCTGTTTTCACCGGATGGCAACCAGATCCTCGTTTATGATGCTCGCGATCACTTGTGCTTGTACGATTCGCATAGTGGTGCCGTTCTTCAAAAAATGAATTGCCAGTACCAACCGCATCATCTAGCTTGGTCCGCCGATGGCAGGTGGATTGCGGTTAGCAATTTCCACCACCCTTTTGTATTGCTGCTTCAGCCTAAGGACCTGTCGGCTAGTCAAGTTGTGCTTTCGCAAACATTTGGAGGCACCAATTGCATTGCCTTCAGCCCAACTAGTGATCGACTGACTGCAGGCTTGCGCAGCGGCCATGTGGTCTCCTGGAATCTGGCGGGAATTACTAGCAATTTGCCACATTCAGATCCTCCGCCGACATATTCGATTGAGCACCAGATCGCACCCATCAACGCGTCGATTTCCGCGATTGCTTGCCTTGCTGATGGCCGCGTCATTTGTGGCGGAGAGAATGGCTCGTTGGACTTGTGTACGTTAATTAAAAACGATATCCAATCCTTTGCATTGGAAGCGATGGCAACGTGTTCCGCCACGCTAACAAGTGATGGTCAAACGATTTTCATGGGGACAACCGATGGTAGCCTATTGACTTTCGATGTTGCTACCGGGCAACATTGTATCATCGTTCCACCCAATGGAATTCGGTTAACAAAGCTGGCGTTATCATCGGACCAGGCCCTGCTGGGCCTGGGATGGGAGAACGGCAGTGCAGGAATAATGGGACTGCAAGATCAAAAAATACTCCGTCCAGCAACGGATGGAAATCTACCTATTCCTCCGCGACACACCTTTTTCATGGATTTGCATTTTCAGCCAGAATCCAATCGTCTGATTTTGTTCCGATACTTAGATCAACTTCAAGTTTGGGAATACTCCCTTGCTAATACGAATGCACAGGTTTCTTCGCATCCAGTTTCGATCACTGCATCCTGGCAGACTGAGAAGCTCGGAAATGCGGCCTGTTATATTCACGATCTTGAGAAACTGGTCTACGGCGGATCGACGGAAAGCGTTTATCCACTGGGTACGGATACGCCCGAGCAAGTTCTAATCGCCAACTGTTCGAGGGTATCGAGTCTACTTTATGATTCTGCTCGCCAAGTTCTCATCAGCGGGCATTCGAACGGCATCATCCAACAGCACAAACTGACTGGCGAACTCTTAGCGGTTTCAAGGCATGCAGGCGTGCCTGTATTGCCGTCGTCCAATTCGATGGATGTTACCAAACTGGCTCTTTCTCCGGACGGTCGCAATCTCATTTCAGGCAATGTGGAAGGGGAACTGCGAATCTGGGATGCGAGTGATTTGTCTTCCATCGGCACGATTCAAGCAGCCGATGGAAAAGGCAAGATTTCGGACATCTGCTTCTCGAACGATGGCAATCGTCTGCTTTATCATCAAGTCCTTCCGGAAGGGGCAACGCACAGTGGAGTTCATGTGCTCGATTTGGAATGAGGCTGTGCTGCGCGCCAGGTAGTTGGTTTTTGGTTTTTGTGGCTGAGCGAGGCCCTAGCAACGTTCTTGAATCCAACGAGAGAAGGGCCTCGCTCCTTTACAAGTGTCGCCTTTTGCTCTGCAAAAGTGCGTTAACGAGGCGCACTTTCGCGGAGCGAAAGGCGACAATAATAAAATCACACCCTCAGCGATGCGGACCTAATAAGCTTTGAGCCACTGGGCGGCCTGAAGTGCATAGTAACTCAAAACGCTAGTCGCGCCTGCACGCCGAAACGCCAGAAGACTTTCTAACACGCACTCTCGCTCTTGGATGGCTCCATGTTGGCTTGCGAACTTGAGCATCGCAAATTCGCCCGAGACTTGATAGGCTGCAACTGGGACGTGAAAAGCATCATGGATACGTCGAATGATATCCAAGTACGGCATGCCTGGCTTGACAATGACGATGTCGGCTCCCTCGCTCAAGTCCATGGCAACTTCGCGCAGGGCTTCATCCGAGTTGGCCGGATCCATTTGGTACGTTTTTTTGTCCCCTTTGCCAAGGTTGCTGGCCGATCCGACGGCGTCTCGAAACGGACCGTAAAACGACGAAGCGTACTTGGCCGCGTAGGACATAATCAAGACGTCTTGATAGCCCGCTTCGTCAAGCGACTTGCGAATAGCTCCGATTCGACCATCCATCATGTCAGAGGGGGCTATCACGGTCGCACCGGCGGCGGCTTGATTGATGGCCTGCTGGCATAGGACGACGGTTGTTTCGTCGTTAGCAATGACTCCATCGATCAAGAGGCCATCGTGACCATGCGTCGTGTAGGGGTCCAGGGCCACATCGCACACGATACCAATCGAGGAACCGAGCTTTTCCGACACGGCACGGGTTGCGAGGCAGATGAGGTTATCAGGATCGAACGCATGTTTGCCATCCTCCGTTTTTTTGTCCGGAGGGGTCACGGGGAAAATGGCAATCGAAGCAATGCCAAGCGCCACCGCGTGTTCAGCGGCCTGGACCACCAAGTCAACGCTCAACCGCTCCACCCCTGGCATGCTTGCAATGGATTGTCGTTGGTTGTTGCCATCGATCACAAAAACTGGCCATATAAGATTGCTAGCGGAAAAGTGCGTTTCTCGCAACATCTCTCGGAGCCACGGCCAACGGCGATTTCGTCTCATGCGAGTTTCTGGAAATGCACCGTAGCAGTTGAAATCAGTCATTGGCGTTGGCTGGGTAGAAAAAAAGGGCGGGGCGAGATAAACTGCATTGAGGTGAGCGGTTGCTCGCCTTAAAAGAGAGTCTATCCTCCCACGTATTGCAAGACGAGGTCTTCCATGCTCTGCCGCCTGTTCCAGTCTGCTTCTTATTCTTGTCTCTTCGCCTGTGCGTCTTTGGGAGCTGTTGTAGCCGATGATCCCAAGCCAGCTAACCAAGGGGTCGTTCGTAACGAAAACGCGACTCCACCGAGTGTCCCGTCCGGCGAAGGCTGGACTTCATTGTTCTCCGGGAAAGACCTCGCAGGTTGGACTCAACGCAATGGATGGGCTGTTTATCGAATCGAAGGGGATAGCATTCTCGGTACGACAGCCAAGGACAGCCCCAATTCCTTCTTGTGTTCGGATAAAGAGTATTCCGATTTCGAACTGCGGTTCGAAGTGAGAGTGGATGCAGCTTTGAACTCGGGAATGCAAATCCGATCCAAGAGCCTTCCCGAGAAAGACAATGGCCGCGTCCATGGGCCGCAGGTAGAAATCATGCGAGGACCAGGCGAGTCCGGTTACATTTATGGAGAGGCAACGGGGAGAAATTGGATTTCCCCAACTCAACCGACCCACGAAAACCACAAAAACGACCAGTGGAACCAATATCATATTCGGGCCGTTGGAACTCGAATTCAGACTTGGATCAATGGAAAGTTGATCGAAGACATCACCGACCCTCAGGCATTTTTGTCTGGATTCATCGGGCTCCAAGTGCATGGCATCGGAAAGGACCAAGGGCCCTATAAAGTCCAATGGCGCAAAATCGAAATTCGCGATCTCTCGAAAAAGTAAAGAGTTGCAAAATCATGACGATCCGTTCGAACTATTATGTCCTTTCAAGTTTCTCGCTAGGACTGGTCGCCCTAGCTGCAGGATGCAAACCGGCGGTCCCGCCTGCGGCACTGTATGAACCAAACTACTTGTACGCGCATGCCTTGGAGATCAAGGAAGATATCAAATTGGACCAGCCCCTTTCGGATTCACAGGAACTGTTAAAGGAGTGGTTTGGAACACTCGACGAACCAAAATTGCCGCCGCTTTTTGCCGAAGATGATTACAAAGAACTTTTGTCATTGTCGAAAATTGAGAAAGCTGCTGGGCCACCAGCCAACACCGTCGAACCGGGCGAAAAGGGCCTGTATCGGCAGCTTTGCGCCTCATGTCACGGTGAATCGGGCCAAGGCCGAGGACCGGTTGCTGCATCTCAAAACCCTTACCCTCGCGAGTTTCGCCACGGCGTTTTCAAATACAAAAGTACCGCTAGAAAGTACAAACCGGTCAAGGCGGATATCGCGAGAGCGCTTCGCAAAGGCATGTCAGGCTCCCAGATGCCATTGTTCAATAAATTGCCGGACGAGAAAATTGACGCGATCGTGGATTACGTAGTCTTTCTGTCGATTCGAGGTGAATTCGAACGCAAACTTTTGTTTGCGGCTGCATACGATCTCGATTTGGAAAAAGACCGCATCTACAACGTTGCCCTCAAGAACATCCCCGAGGCGGAGCCCAAGAAAGTGTTGCAATCGGAATTGGAAACAGCCACAGAGATCCTCACTGGAATCGTAGACGCATGGGTGGAAGCGATAGACGGAGTAGAGGAGTTTGAAAAGCCTGAATTCCCTATGTTTGGTTCCGAAACGGCAGACAACCGCGCCGAACTTTTGGAGTCCGTTGCAAAAGGGCGAAAGCTATTCTTGAGCGAAGAAGCAGCATGCGCCAAATGCCACGGTGAATCGGCTCGCGGTGATGGAAAGCAACTTCCTGATTACGACGATTGGACCAAGGACTGGACTTCGAAGATTGATTTGGACCCTAAGAGATTGGATGATTTGTTGCCGCTCATGGCCCGCGGCGGTATGAAGCCGCAGCCGCTCGTTCCGCGAAATATAGTTGAAGGCAAGTTTCGAGGCGGACGCGAGCCGCTGGACCTTTATCGCCGAATTCGCTACGGCATCGTAGGTGCTCCGATGCCTGCCGCAGCCATTATCAAGTCCCGCGATGACAAAGGCATTCGCGAGGAAGATATTTGGCATTTGGTCAACTATGTATTGTCCATTGTCGAACCAGAAGTGGTACCGCCATCGCTTGAGGTTGAGAGCAAGAAATCGTGATGGTCAGTTTTGAATTTTAGAGCATGGATGAAAATAAATTTTGCATGCAAAGAAGAAGGCTGAACGTTGTCCGGCCTTCTTCTTTTTTATCTAGTAATCGTTGGCAGCTATTCGGCCAATGCTTTTTCGATGATTGCCACCATCTCTTTTGAATCTGGCTTGACGGCACTCTTAAAGCGACCAACCACATTTCCTTTCCGATCGATGACGAACTTTTCAAAGTTCCAGCCGACAGGACCTTTACCCGCAGGTTTCGCGTCTTGTTCGGTTAAGTAAGCAAATAGCTCGCAGGCCTTTTCTTTGCCGTCATCTTTAACATTCACTTTTTCGAGCATGTCAAAGGACACTTTGTAAGTGCTGGTGCAGAATTCTCGAATTTCTTTACTCGAGCCAGCTTCTTGACCACCGAATTGGTTGCAAGGCACGCCGACAATGACCAGTCCCTTGTCGCTGTAGGTCTCGTGAAGTTTTTGCATGGCAGTATATTGTGAGGTGTAGCCGCATTTGCTGGCGACATTGACAAACACAACTACTTTTCCAGCATATTTGCTTAGGTCAGCCGCTTGGCCATCAAGGGTTTTTGCTTTGAAAGTGAGCACTTTAGGAACATCCGGCTTGGCGGAGTCTGCTGCACTTGCAGAGCGTGGTGAGGAAAGTGGGTTTTCGCCGTAGCTGGAAACGAGTGCCATTGCTGCAATGCCTGCCATTAGGGTTTTTCGGTACATCATTCAAGATTCCTCAGGAAATAGGTAGGAAACGATTGTGGATCGTCGTTTGTGATTCAAAACGAGCAGTCAGATTATACCAGCAAGTCAAGATCGAAGTGTCGCCGCGTTGCGGCTGAGTGGTATGATATGACGCGTTCCAGGGGCTCACGCCCCTGGCTATTCACTTGCGTCCCTTTGGGACGGAACGCATTGACCTGAGTCACTTGCGACGGGACGGAACGCATTGACTCCAGTCCCTTTGGGACGGAACGCATTGACATTCGCGGAAACGCAACGCGAAACCATCTAATCGCAACGCGGCCCAATCCAACCACAACGTGCAAGAACCAGCCGCAACGCGGCGTCAGTCAATAGCCAGGGGCGTAAGCCCCTGGGGGGCGTGAGCCCCAAGATTCCAGGTCCAACCGCGTTCCAGCCCCAATCGGGGCGACACTTGATGGTGCGAAAATTGTTCTAACAAAGACATTGACAAAGTCAACATTGCCAAGGTTTTGGTCCCATTCTCATATGCACGTGCCTAGGTCCGTCCGGTTACGAATGGGGTGGGGAATCGCTAGAATCAAGCAGCACTTCTACCGCATCTAGGCCATACAGGAGAATTCATTTATGAAAAACGGTTTCGTCTGTCTCGCGGTTGTCGCAACGATTTTCTTGAACGGTTCGGTCAAGGCTCAGGAGTCGAGTAAGGTGGTGCCAGCCACGGTGTCGCTCGAACCTGATTTCAAATGGCTGTTCGATGGGAAGACGCTCGATGGCTGGGAAGGAAATCTCGAATGGTTCCGCCTCGAGGACAATTGCATCGTGGCAGGAAACATCGCCAAACCCATTCCACACAATGAATTCCTTTGCACCAAGAAAGACTACGACAACTTTGAATTGAAGCTGCACGTCCGCTTGAAGGGTCAAGGAGACAATGCAGGCGTTCAATTCCGAACCGTAAGAATTCCTGGCAAGACCGAGGTCAGTGGCTTTCAGTGCGATGTAGGAAACGCATTCGGACGTCCCGTCTGGGGCGCACTCTACGATGAGTCGCGACGCAACAAAATGTTAGCCGAAGGGGACAAAGATAAAGTGCCTTCCTGGCTTCACAAAGACGACTGGAATGAATTGGCCGTGCGGGCCGAAGGGGATCGCATTCAAATCTGGCTCAACGGCAATTTAACCGTCGATTACACCGAGAAAGATGAAAAGATTGTGAAGACGGGTATCATCGCGTTGCAAATCCATTCAGGGCCTCCAACGGAAGCTTGGTACCGCAATATTCGCATCAAGTCGCTATAGCGCTGTAGTGCCCGCCAATCACGCGAATAGCACGAATAAGGACGGAATTGGTCTTCCATTTCCTAATTTTCAATCATGAACAACGGAATAAATGAATACGAACAGCCAACAAAACTGTGAAGCTAGTATTGCGACATGGTGCGAGGAATGGCAAGGCTGCATTGCGGCTTGGGTCTCGGAACAAATGCGATCGGCGGACTCCGGGCACGGAATTGATCATGTCCGCCGCGTTGTCGAGAATGCGAAACGCATCGGACATGCCGAGCAAGCGGAGAGCAATATCTACTTGCCTGCCGCCTGGCTGCACGACTGCGTCGTTGTGCCCAAGAACTCACCTCAGCGGCGAATGGCTTCTGCACTCGCGGCGCATAGCGCGGAGCAGTTTCTCGTTGAGATTGCCTATCCAGAGAATTGGATTGGTCCGATTTCGCATTGCATACTAACGCATAGCTTTTCTGCCAACGTGCCTTGCGAAAGCCTAGAAGCCAAAGTAGTCCAGGATTCCGACAGGCTTGAAGCGGTTGGGGCGATTGGTTTGGCGCGTTGTTTGATGACCGGCGGAGCCATGGGGCAACGGCTCTATCACCCCATGGAACCCTTTCCGGCAGGCCGATTGCCAGTGGACACAGAGCAGTCTGTCGATCATTTCTTTGCCAAACTGTTGGGGCTTCAAAAGACGATGCAGACTCAGTCTGGACGCGAAGAAGCGAAGCGGAGAAGCGAGTTTTTGGTCGTGTTTTTGAGGCAACTGGCAGATGAAATCGGGGCGTCTGCAAGCGATCTAGAATCGGCGTTGCAACGGGTTCGTTAACCGCTTAAGAGTTAAAGTTGCCGGCTGCTGCTTCGCAGTTTAACCATCCTCGGCTAGACTGAGGTGTCCGTGGCTGAGCGAGACCCTCGCTCAGCTTTGGCAAACAAAACGAGCAAAGGGCCTCGCTCGTCCACAATCGCATCAACCCTCAACCCTCAACCCTCATGTCCGACGCAGATATTCACCAGCAGCTCCAAACCGCTCTCGAATCGTTCAAGGAACCAGAAAGTGGACGGGCTATCTCCAAGACCGGGCAGGTCGGGGATTGGACAGTTACAGACGGAGTTGTAGGTTGCCGATTGAGCCTCACCTCGATGATGCAGCCTATAGCTCAGGAGACTGCCGATGCGCTTCGAGACCATTTGCTGGCGAGTGTTTCGGGAATCCAAGCGGTGAATGTTCGCTTAGAAATTACGTATCGGCCCGCCCCCACCATCGGTCAAATTGGACTGAAAGCCAAGAGTATTATCGCGGTGGCTGCCGGGAAGGGTGGTGTTGGCAAGAGTACGTTGGCTGCTTCGATTGCGATTGTGCTTGGCAGAATGGGTGCGAAAGTCGGCTTGATGGACGCGGACGTCTACGGCCCCAGCATTCCGCATTTGTTGGGTTTGGATGGCCGGCCGGAGATTGTCGACGGAAAGATCCAACCGATTCGGTCCGGTGAGATGCCTGTCATGTCGATGGGGTTTTTGGTTGGCAAAGACCAAGCGGTCGTATGGCGTGGTCCGATGTTGCATGGGTCCATCACTCAGTTCTTGCGTGATACGGCTTGGGGCGAGCTGGATTATCTCATCATCGACATGCCGCCGGGTACGGGGGACGTCGCGTTAACGTTATCGCAATTGCTCCCGCTCTCTGGCGTAGTCATCGTGTGCACACCGCAAGAGGTCGCGTTGCTAGATGCAGGCAAAGCGATCTCCATGTTTGAAAAGACGAAAGTGCCCGTTTTGGGTGTGGTCGAAAACATGAGTGGCTTTACGGATCCAGAGTCTGGGAAAACTTTTGACATTTTTGGAAAGGGTGGAGCCAGGCACAAAGCCGAGGAGCTGGGCGTACCGTTCCTCGGAGAAGTGCCGATTCAAATCTCGCTTCGCAGCGAATCGGATGAGGGGCGATTAGCGGAAGTGCTTTTGGACCCGATCATTGCCAAGCCATTTGAAGATGTTTGCCGGGGACTGGTCCGTTCGCTGGCAACGCAGATAGCGAACCGCCCGACCCTTTCGGCTCCATTGCCCGTACTTTAAGGCCAGCGGCAGATTGAAAACGACCTGCCAAGGCTTCCAACGGGAGAGCGAGGCTCCTGCCGAGCTTGGCGTTGGTTCGGCAGGAGCCGCTCCCTCCCGTTATAAACAATGATGCCGCTCGCCTAAGAGGAAGGAATTCTTGCGGTAGAGACTGGCGGTGACAAACGCCCATAGGAGAGTACAATTCGTCGGTTTTGACAGACAGGTTCAGATCCCCAAAATCGCAACAGTAGATTCTTATGAAAGCAATAGCCGTTCGGCCCGGTACTCCAAACAGTGTTCACGAACGCGATATTCCGATGCCGTCGATCGACAAGATCCCTGACGGCAAAGGGATTTTGGTCAAAGTTCTCAAAGTGGGTGTGGATGCGACCGACCGCGAAATCAACGACGCGCTTTATGGAAATGCCCCGCCTGGAGATGATTTCCTGGTCTTAGGACACGAGTCGTTCGGCATCGTTAAAGAAGTCGGAGCCAACGTTCGGAACATCAAAGTAGGGGACTACGTTACCGCCACCGTTCGACGCCCCGGTGGCTCGATCTATGACAAGATCGGCACCTATGACATGACTAGCGAAGAGACCTACTACGAACGCGGGATCAATCTGCTGCATGGCTACTTGACCGAGTACTTCGTCGATCACGAAGACTACATCGTGCGGGTACCTAAAGGCCTCAAGAACTTGCACGTGCTGATGGAGCCGATGAGCTGCGCCGCCAAAGCCATCCATCAGGCATTCGAAGCGCAACGACGCATGAAAGTCTGGAGTCCTAAACGAGCGTTCGTGCTTGGTGCGGGACAGATCGGATTGCTTTCGACGCTCATCTTGCGGCTTAAGGGGCTCGAAGTATTCACGCTCGCTCGAGCCGCGGGACCGCACCTCAAGAGCTCTATCGTTGAGGGGATGGAAGCCAACTACGTCGCAACCTCACAAACGACTCTGGAACAGCTTGCGAAAAAGGTTGGCAAAGCAGATTTGATCATCGACGCAACTGGCTCGTCAACCATTGCGTTCAATGCGATGGAAGCATTGGGGCATAACGGGGTATTGGTTTGGACCAGTATCACTGGCGGTAAAGAATTGACGACCGTACCCTCGGATAAAATCAACATCGAATGGGTACTTGGGAATAAGCTGCTCGTGGGTAGCGTAAACGCCAACCGCGAGCATTTTGAATCGGGCATTAAGGACTTGGCACTCGGCGAAGTCATGTTCCCGGAAGTGCTTCACAAAATTTTGACGAGCCCAGTCAACGGATTATCGGGTTACAAAGAAATGATGCGGCTGCTTGTAGAAGACAACACAGCATTGAAAGTCTACGTCAACGTAGCGGAGGAGTAGGGGAAGGAGGCTTGAGACTTGAGACTTGAGACTTGAGGTATAAGCATAATAACGCTTAGTTCCCACCACCAACAACCAACAACCAACAACCAACAACCAACAACCAACAACTGACAACTGACAACTGACAACTGACAACTGACAAAAAACCATGATTACGGTTCAAGATTATGAGAAGCTCGGTAGTTTCTACTTGGGCAAGAAGTATGACCTTGGCGGTAGGAAGCTTCTTGACGAGTTGGTCAACTACGATTCGAAAGATTTGGTGACGCATGCGCTTTGCGTGGGCATGACCGGGAGTGGGAAAACCGGCTTGTGCTTGAGTTTATTGGAAGAGGCAGCGATCGATGGTGTACCTGCCATCTGCATCGATCCCAAAGGGGACTTAGGGAATTTGTTGCTGGCGTTTCCAAATTTGGCGCCGTCCGACTTCCAAGAGTGGATCGAGCCCGCCGAGGCTACTCGGCAAGGCAAACCGCTGGAAGAGCTAGCCACCGAGACGGCCAATCGATGGCGAAAGGGGCTTAGCGATTGGCACCAGGACGCAGACCGAATCCAACGGTACCGCGACTCCGTCGACATCACGATCTATACTCCGGGCAGCAATATCGGCGTGCCGATGACAGTGCTAAAGAGCTTCGACGCGCCCTTGCCGGCGGTGCGCGAAGATGCAGAGACCATGCGAGAAAAAGTCGCTTCGGCCTCATCCGGTTTGTTGACCTTGCTTGGTATCGATGCGGATCCATTGACCAGTCGCGAGCACATTCTGTTATCGAACATCTTCGATCAAGCCTGGAGGAACGGCAACAACCTTAGCCTTGAGGATTTGATTCGACAGATTCAATCGCCACCGATTAAAAAGATCGGAGTTATTGATTTGGATTCGTTTTATTCGCCAGCGGATCGCGCCAAGTTGTCGATGAGTCTCAATAATTTACTTGCATCTCCTTCCTTCGCCGGATGGTTGGAGGGGCAACCGCTGGATATCAAGGGGTTGCTTTATACCTCCGAGGGCAAGCCTCGACTTTCCATCATTTCCATCGCCCACTTGAACGATTCCGAACGCATGTTCTTTGTGACAATCTTGCTAGGAGAGCTGCTGGCGTGGATGCGGGCCCAGCCAGGTACGGGTTCGTTGCGAGCGCTCTTCTACATGGATGAAGTCTATGGGTACTTTCCACCATCGGCCAAGCCACCCTCCAAGCCACCGATGCTGACGCTCCTCAAGCAAGCGAGAGCGTTCGGGCTTGGAATCGTCTTAGCGACGCAAAATCCAGTCGACTTGGACTACAAGGGGCTTTCGAATATGGGGACGTGGTTCTTGGGGCGATTGCAAACGCAACGAGACAAGGACCGCGTGCTGGATGGACTTGAGGGAGCGTCGATGCAGCAGGGTAGCGCATTCGACCGGCCAGCCATGGAACGCTCACTATCTGCCCTTGGCAATCGCGTGTTCTTGATGAACAACGTGCATGACGATGGTCCGACCCTATTTCAATCGCGGTGGGCGTTGTCCTTTTTGCGAGGGCCATTGTCGCGCGATCAGATCTCCAAACTCATGTTGGAGAAAAAGAAATCGGCCAAGCAAAACGGACCGGCGCGGGCGATTGGTAGCACCAGCGGAATGGCCCAAGCCTCAGGCGCTCGACCGATTATCCCCGCGGATATTACTGAAAGGTTCTTGGTCCCAACCAAGATTGCTGGCAACAAAAACAAAACTGTCTATCGCCCTGCCATTCTCAGTCAATCGTCGATTCACTTCGTTAAGTCCACGGCCGGGGTCGACTATTGGGAAGACGTCCAGTACATGGTGGACATTCAGGAGGAAGTACCCGATCCGCTATGGGACCATGCGAACAAGATCGAGCCGGATGTTCTGCAACTTAGCAATCTACCTGAAGATGGGTTCTTGTTTACAGAATTGCCGGCGGAAATGTCCTCTGCCAAGCATTATGCGTTGTGGGAAAAGAGCATCAAAGATTATTTCTTCAGACATGTGCAGTGCACGGTGTATACGTGCAAAGCCATTAAACAAACAACTTCGCCTGGGATGAGTGAGACCGATGCCCGAATCGAACTTTCGCATGCGGCCAAAGAAGCTCGCGACGAAACGGTCGAAAAGTTAAAAGCCAAATACGGCGAAAAGATGCGTTCTTTTCAGACACGCATATTGGCGGCACAACAACGACTGGAGAAGGAAAAGCAGCAGGCCAAAGCGAAGCAATACGAGGGCATTTTCAACATAGGAACGACGATTTTGGGTGCGCTGCTTGGGAACAAGATTGCAAGTCAGACCAACGTTTCTAAGGCTGCTAGCGCCGTCAAAGGCTTGGGGAAAGTCACGGCTCAGCAAGGAGACGTGATGCGAGCACAAGAAACGTACGAGGAATTGATGGCCGCCAAGGATGAGATGGAACGGCAATGCCAAGAGGAAATCGAAACGGTTACGAATCAGTTCTCGGCCGAGAACTTGGCTTTGGAGGCAATCGATATTCCGATTCGCAAGGCGGATACAAAATCAAAACTGCTTGCATTGGTTTGGGTTCCTTGGCAGATCGACAGCCATGGTATCGCAACTCCGCTTATCGGTTAATTTCGTTTTTTGCATGCAAGCACCTTCGTTTAACCGCGTGGGCATCGCCCCGCGTTTTCTGCTGCTCGTTTTCTGCCCTGCGCTTTCTGCTGCGCGCGGCCCGATGGGCACGCGGTTAAACGATAAAAACTCTGTGTACGAGCTTCGCTGTGTGTCGTATTGAATTATTCCGGATACGTCGTTCCGATATTGGCAATGGTTGAGTATTGCTACTTGGACGGTCTGCGTCGGTTTAATGTTTGCCTTTCTGGGCAATTTGTCGGTTGGTAAAGATTGCGGTTTAGTTATCATTCAAATCTAGTGCTTCTGAGGACATCGCAAAGTGAACTGCCACTATCGAAATTCGTAGCCGATTGCGCTGCGTCTGTGGTCCTTATACTCGAATCGAGCCGATTAGGACCGATAGATCATGATGACCCGTTGCTTTGTGGCCGCTTCAGGATGGAGGCTTTCGAAGCCGATTTCCTGTTTATTGGGATTCGGACTTCTATTTTCTGTTAGCCATTCGGCTCAGTCCCCGGCGAACGATCCGTTTGCGGACAGCCCGCCATCGCAGGCTTCCGGCGGAAGCGGCTTCAGCGAACTGTCCAATGCAGGTGATTTGCTGGCCGAGGACGAAGGTTTGCGGCGCGTGGCGGCTCAGCAGTTGGAAGCCCAAGTCAAGAGCGAA
>JANMLD010000147.1:0-28958 GCA_031372345.1 Pirellula sp. | reverse complement strand
CACATTCCGCTCCCCCTCAAGAACGGCTCGACTCAACCGAGTTAGCCAGCGCGTTGCGAGCGGCGCTCGCGACAATCGAACCGCGCCAAGCACAGATATTTTCCATGATCTGTTTGGACGCAATGACTTACGACGAGGCGGCAATGGCGATAGGGATCACCGTGTCTCATGTCGGAGTTTTGCTCAATCGAGCACGCTCGGCCCTCAAGCAACAGTTGCATTCGTATGCACCAGTGACAACAAACAAATCAGAAACAGGAGCTCGTTTCCATGCAAAACGTAAATAACTATGACGAGTTGCTCGATCGAGCAAGTCAAGCGGTACTCAACGACGCACCTGGCGATTTACCCCCCAACGAATTGGTTTTGGCCACAAAAACGTTGATGGAACAGTCTCAGCAAGTTGACAGCTTCACCGTTGCTCCCGAGCGTCAACGCAAGGTCGGACGTTGGAGCATAGCCGCGTTAGCCGTCGCCGCTTCGCTGTTGGCCATCGTTGTGCCGTTCTTCTCGTCGTCCAATGCATTTGCGCAAGTAGTTAATAACATTCGGAAGCTCGCCACGGCCAAGTTTACAATTGAGAACATTGGTCCGAGCAACCTGAATGCTGTTGCCAGCGTAAAAGCCCCCGACCGTTTTCGACTTGATTTCCAGGCTCCAGGACAACCTGTCAATATCACTAACGGAGCGGCAGGTGAGCTGATTGCGTTCGACTCGAATTCAAACCAGGTCTCGGTAAACGAGATACCCAAGGCGAACTCGAATTTTGATATTCTGCAGCTTCTTCAAAAGCCAGACTTGAACGCTGTGCTGAGCAAGGATGAAAATACGTTTACTGGCACGCAGCTCTTCGACATTCTCGACGGTCAAGGAAAAGTTTGGGTCGACGTTGAAACACAACTTCCTAAACGGATTGAAATGACTCCACCGTCAGGAATGGGAACAACGCCAGTTGTTTACCGTGACTTCGAGTGGGATGTTCCACTGGATGATGGCTTATTCGCCATGCCGGTCAGCAAAGAAGTTGTACGCAGTTCCTTGCTTGCCAGCCCGAAGGAAGCAGAGCTGGTTGCTGCGTTTGCAATTCGTCAGGCCTTTTCTCAAGAGCCCTATGAAGCCTCGTTCCTGGACCATTCGACAAAGCCGGGTTTAAAGCTGGGGCAGTTGGCCTACGATTTGAGCAAGGATCAAGCAGACAATTATCAGATACAGTCTGCAAAGCTTCAGGGCGTTTGGACTGTCATTGGAATCGGTCCATCGGAGGCAAGTGATCCTTCGCGGGTACAAAAGCGGATTGATTTCTTGTGTATGAAACTCGATCAATGGGCCGGTGATATCGCACGCAAGGGAAGCTGGATTGGCACTGGTGTTCGGCCCGGTGAGGCCAAGCCATTATGTTGGTGGAAAGACGGCAGCCGGATACGAGTCCTTCGTGGGGATTTGACAATCGTTGATGCCGATCAACCTCCTGCAAATAACTAGGTTGCGTTCGAAATGGTCATCGACTAAACAGGCCGAAGCGGTATCGCTTCGGCCTGAGTCATTTGAAATTCGTGTTTGCGCTGAGATTTTCATCGACAAAATCGAATTGAACCGAAGGTGTCAAGAAGGTGTCAAGAAGGTGTTCAATGAAGCCAGCGGTCTCTGTTTTTTCAGTCCTCAGGTGATGGATTATGGCAGAAGTCAGGTTATCCAGAGACTCAACTCAAAGAAAGGGAATGTTGCAATGATGCATATAGAAGGCATGCGAGCTTATTTTTTCGCTACGATTGTCAATTGCGTTTTGTTCGCGAGCGGTTGTTCCCCGGCTGCGGTCACGCAAACTGTCGAAAATGCCGCCAAAGAAACCTCTGACGGTACCGCTGCCGACGCTCAGCACTGGACCAGCGACTCTTGAAGACCTGGGCACTTGGTGCCGGAATTAATCCGGCCAAGGACGATTGGAAGGTACAAACAAATCACAACACGAAAGTGTCAATCTTTGTGCCGCTCGCATCCAGAATTCCATTTGCACAGATTGAAATCCCAAAATTGCTGAAAGTAGAAGCCTCTCCGGAAGTGCAGGGACTCGCAAATGACTTCCTTCGCCTCCGCGATGCCGAGCAGTGAAGGGCTCATCACAGAGACACGGAGGAACATAGAGTCTGTCCTAAAAACTCCGTGTTCCTCCGTGCCTCTGTGGTTTTTCCTCCGTTGGGAAGGAAAGCGATCGCAGCGAATTCTTTGCCATTCGGGGTTAGCCTAATACTCAAACACGACTCGTTCATGGGTATTCTCTAAAACGACAAGCTTTCGAATTCGCCAACCTTCTTTCTCTAATTCAAGTTCGAGGGTCATTGTGTTGGAATAGCCAGGTTGGGCGAGACCATCCGGCCTCCCTGTCACAGTCGCTCGACGTACCCATGATCTGATAACATCGGCACGGAACCCAGTCTGCAAGGCACTGCTAGAGATCTTTTTACCCTCACCCCAAGCTTCACGGCCTCTTGAAACGATCCACTGCTTTGCATCGGAACCAGCGTCCGAGCCTTCTGGGACTTCGCCGTTTTGAAAGAAAAAGCTACAAACATCTCCTGGGACAAATTGATCCGAATCTAGCAAAAAGCTTATCCATCGATGCAACACAAACGCTTCGGCGGCTTTCTGATCTTCGGACGCAAAAGATTGTGGCTTTCCGTTTTTCGCAACGAACTCCAATCGAAATTGTTCGTTCCACCGGAGTTGCCCCCATTCCATGGGGAATAGCTCGTCCGTTCGTTTGGTCGTATCGCCCAAATGCTTTGCTAACATCGTACGAACTTTTTCCATTGCTTCCTTCGGGCGGAATTCCTTGGGAAGCATGTCATAAGCAGCAAGTAGTTCCATCGATTGCGAGGTTTTCGCGTTGCTATTGGGGGGCAAACCGATAGTCATGGCTCCCGGCATGCCTCCCGCTCCACTCATTCCTCCTCCCATTCCCCCGCCGCCAGTGTAGGCGATAGATTGTTTCGCTGCCGTCGGAATAACCGCAATGCTATGGTTGCGAGGGTGCGCAGCAAGTCGTATCTGAATTGCCGCTGAGAGAACGGGTTGGTCGCTATCGGCCCAGGACTTGAGGTAGAACCCGATTTGATCTGCGGTTAACTGCCAATAAGCTGCCTCCGCCACCACAGTCTCTGGTGTTTTATCCCTATTGGTAATGTTGTAGAAGAGACTCTCGAGGTCATTTTTTTCAAAGGCTTCCTTCGAGATTTTGACGAGACTCTCCAGCCGAATCGCACGGCGTCGAGGATCTTCCAGAGCGGTAAGCGTCGTCCCAAACATGCCTTGTTTGTAATCATAGTACTGACAAATCGCAAAAGCGGTTCGCGGGTACTGTGCGAACAAAAAATCGGACAGCAGGAAGTTCGAGTGCATGGTATTGACCGCAAGACGCAGTTGTTCCGTGCGTACAAGTCGGTCTCGTAGTCCCAGCCAATCTTCAACAAACGCCCAAGTTTTGTTGAGTTTTGTGTAGTCGACTCGTCGGGTTGGTCGTTCTCCCTGGAATTGCTGATCGCTCACACACTGGTTAACAAAATTCTGAATGCGTAGGTCCTGTCCATCGCTCGATTTTGCGAGCAATGAATGGACCGTGTCATCGATTGCTTCATCCGTCATCCAGTCGCTTAAGCGTAGAGTTCTTTCGAGGTTGAGAAACTGTTTTTCTTGGGCCGACTCGATCACAAATTGGGCCAGTGATTCTTTGTGCTCTGGAGATAAAGTCTTCTCGAGGACCCGCAACGATACATTCCACGAATCGTAGTTGCGTTCGATATGAATTGAGTTCAGGTAGTCGATCACAAGTTTCCCCTGATAGGTCGAATAGAGTATGGAATCGGGAATCCTACCAGCAGGAAGCCACCGTTTAGCAGAGCCTGGCTGTGATGAAACCGTTTCCGTCGATACGGCTTGTCGCGAGATTTTCGCAACGATCGTTTCTCCCTTCTTGATGACCAAGGTCGACTTGTCAATCGTCACCGTATCGGAGGGGGAGTCGATGGTGATCTCGTAGCTTCCGGATGACAATTTCGTGATGGAGTTCCCTTGCACAACGTGCCATTCTTTTTGCGGCTTTCCGTCTGGAGTTACTAACCGTACTTGAACTTGATCTACCTCCGATTGAATCACCAAGTTTCCGCGTGAGTCTTCAAGTATGAAGGTGAACCCCAAGTAGCCAGCCAAAGGAAGACAAGCTGTGATCGCTAGAGTCCACCAGGACACAGCAGAGCGTTTTTCGCTGCGGTTGATCGCTGGTCGTTTCGCTGCATTAAGGTGATCCTCCGAAGCGTCATCCAGTGCAGCGTCATCGGCGGCTTGCATCGACAGTTTGCTCAAGTCCGCTCCTTTGCAAAAGGGTTCAAGTGCTTCCGCGACATGAGCCGCGCCTGCCGGTCGATCTTTGGGATCCGTCCGAAGCAGTCTATCGATCAACACAACCAATTCGCCGGGTAGATCCTTTCGAAGTGTTTGAATACGAATAGGAGAATGATTGGTCAACGCGCGTAATTTTTCTAGCGGTGATTGGTTCGGCAACATAACCAAGGGCAACTGACCTGTCAGAAGTCGAAATAGGGTAGCACCTAACGAATAGAGATCGCTGCGATGATCGACCGATGCACTGCGTTCGGCTTGCTCGGGTGCCATGTAATCGAGTGTGCCAAGAAACTGACCAACCGTCGTCAGCTCGCCAACTGGGCTATCCCAATGGCTCAAGAGAACAAGTCCGAAGTCGAGTAGTTTAATGTTCCCACTCGAATCGAGCATCACATTGGAGGGCTTGATATCACGATGCACCATCCCCATCGAATGAGCATGAGCTAGACCCAAGGCCATTTGTCTCCCTATCTCGCAGACATCGGCAAAAGGGATTTCACGAAGCCTTCGATGAAGTCGCCCTAGGTCAATCCCTTCGATGTATTCCATCGCCAAATACTGGTACCCCGAATCGACGCCGGCATCGGTAGAATTGACGATCGAAGGGTGGCAGAGTTTACCTGCCGCTTGAATCTCCCGCTCAAAGCGTTCCACGGCAAGTGCATTGGCAACATAAAGCGGAAGCAGCTTGATCGCGACTACTTTTTTGAGTTTGATATGCTCGGCTCTATAGACTTCGCCCATTCCGCCTCGGCCAATCGATTTTAGTAGCCGATAGGGTCCGATTGTGGTTGGAATCTCGCGTGCCACGATTGGGAGTTTGGCTTCCTCAATCGCATCTTGAAGAATCTGTTCCTCCGAAATGCCCCACTTCGGACCAGGCTGGGACTCCAAAGCTTGGAGAGTGTCGTTGCAAGCCTGACAGTTTTCCAAATGAAGATCGATACTACCGCCGAGCGTTTCGTCAGTCCTCCCAAACAAGTATTCCTTCAAAATTGCTTGTGAAGGGCACTCTTGAGCCGTTTGAGTTGTTGCTGGATCGGAAGTTGCCATGGAAACCATTTTAGACTCTCTACGATGAATGTGTTAGACTGACAAAAGAGAGTCGCAAGAAGCGTGACATGGGAATCGAAATTTTCTAACGTCTGTTTGAGCTGCCTACCATGGAATCATCTGATAGCAAAGCAACTAGCCCAACGTTGCTCGCCGGGATAGGAACGGGGAACGCTAATGCATGGGAAAAGCTAGTAGCGTGCTACAAACCGACGATAATGGGCTGGTGCCGCGGCAAGGGACTCGATGAAGCGAGTTCATTGGATGTGGTTCAAGAAACGTTTTTATCGGTTTCGAAGTCCCTCTCGAGGTTTCAATCGACTCCGGGATCAGGGGCTTTTCGGGCGTGGCTATGGAGGATAACACAGTATCGAATTCTCGATCAACGACGACAAAGAGACCGTCAACCGCAAGGAATCGGTGGTTCCTCTTTTGCTGGAAGGCTCGCCCTGTTAGCTGACGCCCATTCTAAGTGCCAATCCAGCGGTATAGCCTTGAAGCTACCTTTCGAGAAGGCTCTTGAAAAAGTCTCACAAAGCTATGAGCCTCGTACTTGGCAAGCTTTTCTTAGAACAGTGGTCGATGGGCGGCCCACCGAAGAAGTGGCGGCAGAGTTCAATATGTCGTCAGTTGGAGTAAGGCAGCTTCGAAGTCGTATCCTTAGACGGCTTCGAGTGGAACTTGAGGGCCGATCGAGTTAGCCAAATGGATGGTCGTTGGATGAAGTTTCGGTAAACTTTGCCGATGGTTCCGATTCTTGCATTGGGGCGATGGGTCAAGGTGCAGACGCAAATTCATTTATCCAACGAAAGCGATGGGGAGATCGAAAGTTTGGCAGGACGACAAATTGATCGTCGACACAAATGGCGTAACACTACCGCTTCGCTCTGCGATTTACAGTTCGTTAGAGATTGGCATTTCGGCGCACAGTTATGGAAACAAACAAGCCAAACTCTGGGTCAAAGATATCGAGGTATCCGACAAGCCCTTTTGATTTTGCATAAGCTATCTAGGTGCTGCGGCTAGCCCGCTGGATTCGAAACACAAGGTTGTTCATTTTGGTGGTATGCAGCAAGACGGCTCGCTTTTTCGGCTAGAATTATGATCCCAATTCAAATCATTTCAACCTCGTTCTTCGCAGGATATGGGGACATGATTGCAATACTATCAATACCTACCAACCGCTGCTTCACTCATCGCCCATGCCAAGACCTAGTGCCGTCAAAACTCGTGTAGCCGTTGTTCAGCTTGACTACATTCCAGCTATCCGCCTCAACCGTCAATCACCCTTTGAGAATCCGAACTTTGTTTTGTCCAATGCGGTTTCGAATTGGCTTGAACCCACCGCTCAGGTTTCCGATTCGATCAAGGCCAAGCTCAAGTCGCTTCGAAGACGCGTTCGCGACGTTTACAACCAGCAGCTACTGATCAAGATACACACCATCCTGGACGCATGCAGCAAATGGAAAGTCAAAGTCGTCGTCTTTCCCGAGTACAGCATCCCTTGGGATATCCTCCGAGACGTCATGGTGCTGTCCCGAGGCATGACCGTTGTCGCCGGAACACATATGGTGGAAAGGCAAGCTATCGAGACGAAAGCGTATTCCGCTCTCGGCTGGAGCGACAATCCCGAAGTGGCCCAGGCCGTTTGTCCGGTCTTTCACGACGGAGTTTTAATTGCTCTGCAATCGAAGCTGTCTGCTGCTAAACCCGAGGCGCAAAGTCTCGAGCTGGGCAAATCATGGCAACCTGTTCGAATACCAGGTCTTCAAGAGGAAATGGGGATCCTGATCTGCCTCGATTTCCTTTTTCGAGAACGCGAAACGCATCGTGAACTCGTGGCCAGAGATTTGGAATCTTGCGGTTTCTTGGCCGTACCCAGCTTAACACCCTATTTCACGACCGACGAGTTCGAAGCCGTGTCGCGTCAAGAGTCGCTTCGCTATCGACGTCCAGTACTCTACTCCGATTGTGCATCGGGTGGTGGTTCGTCTATTTACGTCGATACGGGCCGATCCAGCGGCAAAGGCTACCCCGACGTTATTGGCAAGCTTCATCGCAACGACGAAGGAGTGCTCATCGCCGACGTCGATCTGGGCTACCAACAAAGAGGCGAATCTACACCCTACGGCTGGACAGCCCCGATCGAGCCTTTTGCAGGTGCTTCGCTTGTTTACGAGCGTCATCCGTTGCTCGCAGAGTATTTGGAGTGGAGCCAGCTGTTGACCTTGGAAGATGCGAATCCATCACCATCGATTTCTGAAATGATCGATCAGATCACCGAAAGGCAAACACGCATTCGAGACGTGATTGGACTCAAGCAGGGAGTCGGTTGCCAGTTTCGCTCTGAGCGATTGGCACGCATGCTTGACCAGTTGGACGGTATCGATCGCAGCGAAGAGCTTCGCAAGTTTCTGCGAGAGATTTGTATCACAAGCGACGTGCTGCCATTGCACGACCTCCAAGCAGTTCTTTGCAAAGGTTGTAGCGAACTCGTAGAACGCTGGAGCCGCGAACCTGGAGGAGAAGGTCTTCGCGAAGCGGCAATCGAACTGCGCAAAGCGAGTAAGTCCATTGAAAGCTTGGCGCCGTCGGATTGGTCCGACACAGCTGCCCAGTCGATTCAACATATACTCAAACAGCTCAATGTTGTCGATTAACCCGGTACCGTAGTCGACCTAAATGAAAACATTTCATCGATTGTGCACCGCGTTCCGAAGGGAGTCCGAATGCAGTCACTCGGACGTCAAATGATTGGTGATTTGGTGCTGAATTTCGGTCACATCAAGGAGATCCATCATGGTGACCTGCGAATCAACACCATCATAGTGGGTTCTAGAGGATTTTCGTCCGGAGTTATTGGCCTTGAATTCTATTCTCTACTTCAAGAGGTTCTACTTGCTGAAGGAGCAACGGAAGTATGTGAATTTGCTTCGTTCAAAAACCATAGCGTAGGAGCAACACTGGACTTTGATCGAGCTGCTCAGTTTGATGGCCTAGTTGTAAGACAAGTAAACGAAATCGTTAGTCTAATTAGCAATGACGAACCAATCGCAAAAGAATTGATCGAAGAAACTATTCATGCATTAGGTTCCTTCGGATTCAAGGCGGAACATTTGATAGTTGACTGGAGTCAATTGAAAGACCGAGTCGAGGCCCTGCGACCTCGATTCCGCGATGGGATTCGCATATCGATTGCTCAGCACCGAAACCGATTGCTTCAAGAAGTAAACGGTTTTTTCGTGGAACCAGCCGTCCTTGAAGAACACGACCAATCATCAAGGAAATCGTTTTTTCAGGCAACCGAACAATGGTTGACCGAGTCTAAGGACAAAACGCTCCTCGTTTTGGGCGAGTACGGCAGCGGAAAGTCAACCGCTCTCGCCGAGTGGTGTTATCGTCGCTCGATCGAAACGGATCCGAATCGCGATCGAAACCGGCCTGATCTGCTCTTGGTCAACTTGTCCGAAATGGCAGCCGGGACGGATCCGCTCGGAATGCTGCTGCAGTCTTGCGGTGCCGAAGACAGCGAGCCAAGCCGAGCGGCCATGCAAGCCCTGATCCAAGCAGGGCGACTGATTCCCGTATTCGACGGCTTTGATGAAATGGCGACGCGTGTCACACCGGAATCCCTGTCCAGTCAACTGGCTACACTCCTCGCGGTTGGTGGCCAGTTCGGGCGAGTCGTTGTCTCGTCCCGCGACCATTATTTTCCTCGCGAACAGGACTTGAGCGCTGCATGGCAACAAGCCCTTGCAAACTCCATCGGACAGTCTGCGGGAGTGACGACACTGCGGTTGCAATTGTTTGACGAGCAGCAAATCCGACAATTGGTCACGGGTGTCGCTGGCAACGACAAAACAGAATCCATCGTCGAGCGAATTGTCCACCAGTACCCACTGGAGCAGTTGGCGCAGCGTCCACTCCTGTTGGCGATGGTGCTCAAGACCATCGATTCGTTCGATGAAAGGGCAACGATCAGCCGAGCCGACTTGTACTTGGCCTATCTGAATCGATGGCTAGAACAGACGGATCGCGACGATCGCGAGCTGTTCGACGCACCGCAAAAAATGGAGTTGGCGAAACGCGTGGCGGCTCGACTATGGAGCTCCGGGCAAGCATCGTTATCCGTCGATGATTTATCGACGATCGTTCGCCAAGAATTGGCCAAGGAGTTGCCAAACGATATGCCCGTCGGCGCGGCTCTCCTGGAGATCTTCGGAGGGTCATTCTTTGTCCATGAGCAGGGAGACTCAGAGCGGCAAGCTTGAGCGTACGCTGTCGGGTCACAGTGGTCGTGTTTTATCAGTAAGCTGGTCGAGAGCAGGTGATCGTCTAGCGTCGAGTGGTAAGGACGGAACGGTTCGGGTGTGGGACGCGCAGAGCGGCGAGCTTGAGCAGACGCTGTCGGGGCACCGTGGTCGTGTTAGGTCAGTAAGCTGGTCGAGTGCGGATGATCGTCTAGCGTCGAGTGGTAATGACGGAACGGTTCGGGTGTGGGACGCCGAGAGCGGCGAGCTTGTGCATGCGCTGTCGGGTCACAGTGGTGTTGTCAGGTCCGTAAGCTGGTCGAGTGCGGGTGATCGTCTAGCGTCGAGTGGTAATGACGGAACTGTTCGGGTGTGGGACGCCCAGAGCGGTGAGCTTGAGCAGACGCTGTCGGGTCACAGTGGTCGTGTTTTGTCAGTAAGCTGGTCGAGAGCGGGTGATCGTCTAGCGTCGAGCGGTGAGGACGGAGTGGTTCGGGTGTGGGACGCCCGGAGCGGCGAGCTTGAGCAGACACTGTCGGGTCACCGTGGTCTTGTTTGGTCAGTAAGCTGGTCGTGTGCGAGTGATCGTCTAGCGTCGAGTGGTGAGGACGGAACGGTTCGGGTGTGGAACGCCCAGAGCGGCGAGCTTGAGCAGATGCTGTCGGGTCACAGTGGTCGTGTTTTGTCAGTAAGCTGGTCGAGCGCGGGTGATCGTCTAGCTTCGAGTGGTTCTGACGGAACGGTTCGTGTTTGGGACGAAACCAGACGCGATGGTTCCCTCATGGAGACGCCTTCTCTCGTTCTCGAAACTGTCAACGACTGTGCCGTAGCTCGAACCCGCCTCGGATATGCATGGCTATCTAGGGATCGTTCGGCTATTCGATTGGCGCTTGAACACAACTTTAAGGGAACACATGTCACGTCGTGGTTTCCGTTAGCTGGTTGGGAATCCATCGTCGGAAATCCATCGCGATTTCAGCAAGCTCTTGCGGGAACGGGGACACCGGCAGACTTTGAGTCCGACCTACGCAAGGCAGGTTATTCTTTTGACGAACTCGAGCCTAAATCGAGCACCGAGAATCAGACAACACACATCGGGCACACTGTCCCGTTCGAACAAAACGTCGAATTCAGCATTCAGCGTCAAGTTGAAAATCCGTTCGTCGCTGGTTCAGGGCTGACGACGCGCAGCCAGCTTTTTGGACGCGATGAAATTCTGTCGCGTCTTCATGGTCTGATCGGTAAAGCAACGCCATGCGTTATTCGAGGCCCTCGTCGAAGCGGCAAGACATGGTTGCTACAAGCCCTGCGACAAAAACTGATGACTGGCAACTACGAGGTTTTCATGAAGACATTGGAGGCTTCGGAGGGAACCGATCGTAGCATATCCCTACGTGACCGAGACCAGTTGGCGTTGATGCTTGACCCCAGCTTGAGCGGACACGATAGCCCGGCCAGCGAATGGGCTCGACGTGCACTGGAAAACAAAGATAAGCGAAGCGTGATCATCTTGGACGAGATCGTTCACATGTGTCACGCCGAAGCAAATCTCTTTGCTTGGATTCGCTCACTTGGTCAACAGGGAATCGGAATCGTCTTGGCTGGCTCGCATTATGATTGGGCGCAAGTGACCGAACGAGCGCTGCAATTCCCTGGTTCATCGTTCGGAAATGACACCAAGACATTAGAGTTGGAGCCCCTGTTAGAAAATCAAGCGGCTGAGTTTTTGCTTCAACGAGCCCCAACGGAATTGGAACTTACCAAAAACCCACAGGTGATTGAATGGGTTGTCAAACGGTGTGGTGCTTGGCAATTCTACTTGCAAGTCATGGGCTTCGAGCTGGTAGAAGAACACCGAGCGGGACGGCGACAGGTCTTCCAGAATGAAAGTGCACTCGAGGATCTTTATCGACAGCAATTGATTGAAGGCTACCATTTGGTGTTTGCCAGCCGTTGGAACGATTCGCCGCAATCGGTCCGGCGCGTTCTGCTCATGTCGCGAAACAAACAGCTTCCTTCGATGTCGGAGATTGCCCCAACCGACCGGCGAATCCTTCGCGATTGCGGTTGGATCAATCATCGCAGCTATTGGCTGCACGATCCTCCCTTTCTCGATTGGATCGACACTCGACGGGACGAACTGACGGAGGACCCCCGCTGTGCCCGGCGGCGTTCGCGTCACCAAAATCGTACCGGGCGGATACATCGACACGCAGATCAAGGCGGGGAAACTGAAGTTCGAGGTTGGTGAGATAGTACACAGCGTGGCCGCACGGGACGTGACATCGGCCAAAGATGTCTCGCGAAACATCCTGTCGACTCGTCGTGAAGGTCACTCCGGATTCTTCATTGGCACCGCATCACCGACTGGCCTGGGGCGTTTTAGTGTCGAGTTTTCGGAGCTGTTGACGGATCCCAAGACAGGAGAGGTTCAACTGCCTCCGCTGCAGTTCCATATTGTCGCTGCGAACGCCGTGAAAGATCCGGTTGACGAATCCTGTCATGCATGGTTCCCGATTGGCGGGGACTTTATGCTGAAGAGATACGACAACGCTCACACGAACTGGGACCACCTCAAGTTCCCCATTGAGAAGATGGTGGGCGACAAGCGGCTGGGGCTGGTCGGCGACTCAGATGCGACTTCGATCCCGTGGGACGGTTCGTGGCATATCGAGAAGTGCGAGCTGTCCGCAGACCCGAATAATCAGAACGCGTTCCGGGTCGACGTGACGGTTGATTCTCACGCCAGCGAGCTGCTGCGAAAACTCACGTCCACCCACCAGGGGGAGCGCCTGGCGGTGGTTGTGGAAGAGCGGATTGTGCTCGCGCCAACGATTGGGTCGGTGATCGAAAAGTCCTTCTCGATCACTGGCACGTTCACGAAAGTGGAAGCAGAGCAATTGGTCCAAGCGATCCGCAGGGGAATAAAACTAGAGCCTGAGGGGAAATTGCCGAATACGGCCGTCCCGTTCATCGAAGTGCCCAAAGTGCAAAACACTGTCCCGGAGAGAAAACTCCCACCCGTGGACGGCGCACCGGTGCATCCGAAACTCGCCGATGACACCGCCTGGGGCAAGGAAATCGGCGGCCTGCAAGCGGGCTTGGGTTTCGAGTACGGTAATCGGCGAACCTACGGCCACGGACAGGGGATTACGCTCGTCGTTCGGCTCCGCAACGTTGGCAAGGAGGCGGTGAAGTTCGAGTACCTCCGACAGTTCCTCGACGAGAATCCGCCGACGGTCACGAATGCCGATAACAAAACAATTCCCCAAAACAAAACTACAGTCATGGGCCAACACGTTCCAGTGAGTGTGACCTTGGAACCGGACAAGGAGATGGTTCTCGAAACACCGTTGCACGGATCCAAAGGCATCCCGTACGTCCTCATTCCACCGAACAGCAAGGAAAAGCGGGATGACAAGGTGACGCCTCTCGTTGTTGCAGCGGGCAACGTTCAGTTGCAGATCGAAAAGGTGTTCGGGAATTCGTCATCGGGCTTTCTCAATTTCGATCCCGCTCTGGAGAAGCTCTCCACTGGAAAGCTGGAACTCGAAGTCATTCGATGATACAAATCCACAATCGCCCCCCTCAAGCCTTACTCACTTGCGCCAGCCGCCGACAGTGATTTGTGCGTAATGAAAAAACGCAAAAAGTGTATTTTCGCCAGCTGCTTCCGAGATGCGCCTTTTTTATGAAAAAGTGCCCTGGCCTTTTCAAGTGAAGACACTGTAATGCTTCCCTGTGAGAGCACATTTCGTGCCAAAGGAAGTGCTTTCAGATTGATAGACGAGGAGGAGGATCGGGCGTTCACTTGTTGTTGATGTCATTGGATCACCGCACCCAAGATGCAAATCTATCCTTAGGAACCGCGACCCCTCACGCGCGATTTAGCTGCAGAGAGGATCGGTTAAAGAATTTCAGGCGCTAACCATTGCTTTTTGCGACTGCTGATTTCCCTGTTAGCTCGATTAACAGTTTCTCCAAATCGGGCAGGCTGACTGGCTTCACCAAGTGACCATTGCAACCGGCCTCTCTCGATTGGGCTCTATCGTTCTCTTGGCCCCAGCCTGTTAAAGCGATAATGGTAATGGACCGCCCCCATGGTTGTTCCCGTATAAGCCGCGTTGCCTTATACCCATTGAGTTTGGGCATCCCCAGGTCCATAAGGATCACTTGGGGGCGAAATTGCTCGCTCACGTTCAGGGCCTCGAAGCCGTCGTTGGCGGTACGAACTTCATTGCCCACGAGCTTTAGCATCATTGCCATCGTGGTCGCCGAGTCCTTGTTGTCATCAACGACGAGAAATCGCCGCTTCATGCCTGCGGTGGACGGTTCCTCCTGAATGTTTTCTTCCGCTTGTTCGCATGCATTCTCCAAGGCCGGGAGTCGCACCGTGAACGTGGTGCCGCGCCCCAACCCAGGGCTTACTACGCTGACTGTTCCGTTATGCATCTCAACAAGGCCTTTCACTAGCGCCAGGCCGATGCCTAGTCCACCCGTGTTCCGCTCGATACTACGATCGACTTGAGTGAACATGTCAAAAACATTTGCTAAGGACTCCGGTGGGATGCCGATTCCATTATCGCTTATGGAGATGAAGGCATCGTTGCCTCGCTGCTTGGCCTCGAGCCAGATGTGCCCGCCTGGAGGTGTGTACTTGGCGCTGTTACAAAGCAAATTGCCGAACACCTGAGCCAATCGAGTAAGGTCTGCATCGAGAAGGATTGGGGAATGCGGTAATGACACCGAGAAGGAATGTCCGCCAGCGTCGATAAGTGGGCGAGCGGTTTCTACAGCACTGGTCACAACGTCGGAGAGTGTTACCCGTTCTTTACGTAATTCCATTTTGTTACGGCTGATGCGCGAAACATCTAGTAAATCGTCGATTAATCGCACCATGTGCCCAAGTTGCCGTTCCATCATCGTACCTGCCTGACGCATCGCGTCTGGGTCGCTGGCACCAAATCGCATCACCTGTAAGCCGTTCCGAATCGGGGCAAGTGGATTGCGCAATTCATGAGCAAGCATCGCAATGAACTCATCTTTTTTTCGGTTTGCGTCCCGCATGGCGTCTTCCTCGCACTTGCGTTCGGTGATTTCGTTTGATACTTCAAGAACGCCGACGATCGCTCCTTCCGCATCCGTCACTTTGCAAACCCTGGCATCAATCCAAACGCTCGATCCATCCTTACGGTAGTCTTGGTATTCGCCGCACCACTCGACTGCAGAGGATCGTTCATGGAACTGATCGGCCATAAGCGAGCGGGTTGGCTCTTTAAAACGGTCGCAGCAGTTCCTTCCCACCATTTCTTCGGCATTCCAACCGAACAGTTGGGAAGCCCCCTCGTTCCAATAGGTGACGATTCCCTTAGGATCTGTCACGACCACGGAGTCGCGTACGCTAGCCAACAGCAGTGCGTCTCGCGATAACTCAGCTTGCGATACCTTTTGCGAGGTCGCGTCCCGGAATACTTTTCCGATGCCGCGGAGTTCGCCAGCCTCGCCGCGAAGGGCGACAGCAACCCCCTCTGCAAAAAACCGGGAGCCATCCCTCCTAACGTGCCAACGAGCACTTTCCGCCCGCCCTGTTTTCACCGCTGTCTCAGCCTCTTCGCCCGGAACCCCGGCTTCGCGGTCTTGGTCAGTGAAAATGAGATCCACCAGTTTACCCTGTACTTCGTCTGACCTCCACCCAGTGATTCGCTCAGCACCTCCCAGCCACTCAACAATTCGGTCTTCGGAGTCGCAGATAATAACGGCATAATCTGTCGCATTACCAAGGAACAGCTGAATCCGTTCGTCTCGCTGGCGAATAGCCTCTTCGGCATGCTTATGCTGGGTTATGTCCCGGGCAACCTTCGACGCCCCTACGATGCGGCCTTCGGCATCACGCACCGGAGAGACTGTCAATGAGATGTTAACCAATCGACCATCTTTGGTTACCCGGACGGTTTCAAAGTGATGGATTCGGTCGCCACAGCGAACCCGATCCAGAATCTGCCTCTCCTCGTCCAGCCGATCCGCGGGCACAATCAATGTGATTGGCTGGCCTATAGCTTCGGCTGCGTGATGCCCAAAGAGCCGCTCGGCCCCTGAGTTCCACGAAAGAATGGTACCGTCTAGCGTTTTGCTGATGATGGCGTCGTCGGACGACTCCACAATGGCCGCAAGTCGAGCCTGAGCCTCCTCTGCACGTTTTCGTTCCGTAACATCCCGAAAGACCAGAACTGCCCCAACGGGGTTGCCCGAGATATCTAGGATCGGCGAAGCCCGTTCGTCAATGGGCCGTTCTTTTCCGTCGCGAGCAATGAGTATCACGTGGTTGGAAAGAGCAACGGTCTCCCCATCCCGCAGCGCTTGACCTGCGGGGTTTTCCCTTGCACGGCGAGAATGTTCGTCGACGATCTGGAAAATCTCATGAAGCGGTCGACCGGTGGCCTCGGCCAGTGACCATCCTGTCAGGTTTTCTGCCACTCCATTTAGAAAGGTCACGCGTCCCTCCGCGTCCGTACTTATCACGGCGTCACGAATGCTCGCAAGAGTAATGAGGAGCCTCTGCCGCTCGGCCCGGATCTGTTCTGCCGTCGGTTCCGCCTTTCGTGAAGCATGTTCAGTTGGGCGCACTTTGCTCCCCAATCATCTTCGTCTCTCCCACGTATTCCCAGAACGTTTCACCTAACACGTCCGCATCGTGCTCAGTCAGATCGAGGATCTCAAGGCCGTTCAAAGTCCAGCCAGGAGAGTTGCAACTATCATTCAGATGGCGACCGAGTAGATTGCCTAAGCCCGGTACGCCGGAGAGAACATAATCTTGTGTTTTTCGTTCCGATGTAATCATGATGAAATCGCTTTAAGGTTTTACAGGACACGCCCGGATACCGTATCCTCGAGTGTTAGCAAGCGACCGTCATGCGTTGGCTGTGCGCACGCTATGCTGCAACTAACAAACAGTACGACGAGACCGACCACACCTAGCAACTTGCAAATTCTATGTTGAACACTCACCGTAACACTCTCATCTGATTGGGGACGCGAAATAGGCAATTCCAAAGGGCTTCATTGCGCAAAGCACAAAGGCGACTCAATTCCGCACTTGTAATTCAGATAGCAAATGCTGAGCCGAAGTGTCAAGGTTTAGGAAAGCCAGCCCTTTACATCTGGCCGTTGGGTCCTTACCGCTCAACTTGGCTCCCGTCAGTTCACTCAATCAACCGCAATGGCCTTTTCGTGCAAAACTTTTCGTGCCAACACGTCTAAGTCCGCATCGGACACGGTTGGAAGGAATTTTTTTCGAAACAGTTCTTCGTGAACGATACTTATCACGGCCACTAAAGGCGCTGCGATGAGTACGCCTAATACTCCGAAGGCAGCCACGCAGAAAAGCATCGAAAAGATCACTGCAACAGCGTGCAACTTCATACCTCTAGCCATAATCAACGGCAAAACTACATTGTTCTCTAATGCTTGAACGCCAATGTAGGCAACGAGTACCCAGAGTGGCGTCAGGCCTCCTTTTCCTATGGCCAGTAGGAGTGCAGGCACCGTACTTAATGTTGGTCCCAAAAACGGAACCGCTTCAAGAAGCCCAGCGATAAGTCCCAAGACCAACGCGTCCATCATTCCAAGCAATGGCCACATCAGGAAAAAAACAAGCAATCCGATGGTTAGCATCCCGGCGAGCGTCGACCCTCCCCAGGCCGGCGCGAATCTACAGACGCGGTGCATAATTGTCACAGCCTTCGGATGATGAGGCTCCGGGACCCAGGAGAAAATCCAGCCGATAATTGGTCTAGGGTTCAGCAACATAAAGACCACACCGAAGAAAACAGTAATCAACACCACCAACATCTGCGCTCCGTTGAAGGCAACTTTGGTAAAATTCCCAACAACACCACGAAGCATTTGCGCCAAGCTCGATCGAATTGTATTCGACTCTTTTGGAGCACTCGCTTGGTCCGACTCTGTGAGCAATGTTTCGCCCACCGGTTCCCCGCTTTTTGCCCCGTCGTTATCTATTTCTGTAGAGACTTCCGCTTGCAATCGCTGCTCCGAGCGCTTGGCATGCTGTTCCATCTTGATGAGTGGTTTCTGAAGTCTTTCCCAATAGCTGGGTAACACATCCGATAAATTGGAGACCGACTCTTTTAATGGCACAAAGAACGCCCACCCGGCTAAGGCGATTATCATCACCACAGACAAAATGACGAGTCCCGTAGCGGCCTTCCTTCCGCCTGTTAGCATCCGTAGTCGATTTACCAGCGGATTCAATGCGAGTGAAATGACCACCATCAACAAGAACGATAAATAAATTGGCGATAAGAGCGAAAAGGTCTGAACGAACGCAAACATCGCTACTGCCAGCAGCAAATAGAGAGGTATCGGGAGCCGTTTAAAACGAGGCTCTAAACTGATGGACATCATGAACTCCAGAAGCCAAGTGCGCTGCGTGCTCGTTCTGCACGAAGCGCAAGACAGTTAATAAACAATTTTGCACCCCAGTTTTCGCTCGGCAACGACGTAGGGAGCTATCAAACTAACGCCAAACTCCAAATCAGACCCGATTATGGTTTAGGCGAGAAACTATCGGTTTCAGTCGCATTTGGCTTAGCCACGTCCGTCTTCGATTTAACATCTAATCGCGAATCAATCCCGGTTTTTTGTTCGCTTGATTCGCTGGTCCTACCGGCGTCAAATCGATCACGCTCAAGCGAGGTGGCATCATCCGCCTTGGTAGTTTCAGTTGAACTGCTTGGCTCCACATTCCTCGAGTTTTGCCAATCTCTCTGCAAGTTTGGAGCAGCTTGCGTTGACTGCGGTTGAGGCTGCTGAGAATTCCTTACTCCCGAGGAGTTCTGAAAATTTTGGCCATTGATGGAATCGTAGTTCCCGTAACCGGCACGGTACTGATTTTGAGAGTTTACATTCCCTTGAGCCGACAGTGAATTTACATTGTCAAAATAGACAGGCCTACCGTCTACGCAAATAAACTCCCGACCACTTGCGTCAAAGCGAAGTACATAGACACGGCCCGCATTCTGCGAGGTCCAAGACTGTTGCATATTGGTGTATGGTACAAAGCCTCCCGACTGGTTCGTTGTCCCGTTTTGCATTGTCCCATTTTGCATGAACCCATTTTGCATGAACCCATTTTGCATTGTCCCATTGCTTTGATTACCACCAGCACTCCAGCCCTGACTGGATGCTTGTCCAGGTTGCATGGGTTGAGCCTGACGCGCATTGGACTGGGACTGGAATCCGCCATCTCCATTCGACTGGTAATTGTTGCCCCTTTGATTGGCTGGATTCTGTTGAGCATTGTTTCCGAGCTGTTGGCCATCCAAAGTTGTTTGGCCCTGCACTTGAGTGTTCAGGTTTGAATTCAACTGACCCGACTTTGCGTCCACATCGTTTTGCAGATTCGTTTTGCTTTGAACACCTGCACTTCCGGAAAGTCCCTGTGTTCCGGCAGCCTGATTTTGTGTGTTCAAACTAGAACGAGTGGAGGCGTCTCCCGAGACGGACGAATTCGTACTTTGCTGAACGTTTCGGTCGACACGGTCCTGGATAGTTTGTCCATTTTGAATGGTATTCTGGGCATTGTTTAGCGTTCCTTGTGCTTGGTTAGCAACGCTTTCTGTGGACTGGCCAAAAAGGCTAGAACCAAAACACACGAGCGCTCCTGCGATGAAATGACGATGCATCGTATCTTCTCCAATGGGTGTAAAACATACAGTGAAATGTTGAAAAGCGGCGACGTCCGATTTCAACGTTACTACTGTTTTCACGAAGCACATCATGTGCCATTGTTCGCAATTGCTGTTTCCGTTGAGAAGCTGGCAGGAATGCAACCACTTAATCGAGAGATTAAGACATAGTGGTCGCAAAATGCACAGTTATTCCATCGCCACAATACCCTTTTCGACCAAGGAAGACACGTTTGCAAGGTCACTATTTGCTGGTCCGCATAAAAGATGCCCTTGCTTGTCAAAGCGCGAACCATGACATGGGCAGTCCCAGGTGCTTTCGTTGCGGTTCCATTCGACGATACAACCTAGGTGAGGGCAAACGGCGGAACACTGGTGCAGCACTCCATGTTCATCGCGATAAGCCGCCACCTTCGAAAGTCCTACTCGCACGATGGCTCCTGAACCTGGTGCGATTGCCTGCGCGGTAGCGACGTCGCCACCCGTCACCCAGGCTGTGTATTGCACCGCTACGTTGAGATTCTCTTGCGTGTAGCGACCGGCTGCGCGAAGTGTTTTCCGTGAAGGATCATAAAGTGTCGCCCAGGGGTTTAGCCGCCCTACGATCAAATCAGTGAGCAACATTCCAGCGATCGTACCGTGCGTCATCCCTTGCCCTGAATCGCCGGTGGCGATGTATACATTTTCACTGTCCAGGGGATTCCTTCCAATGAACGCTAGACCGTCGATCGTCTCCAGCACTTGGCCAGACCATCGGTAAAGTACCTTACCACTGGTCGGAAACCTTTTTCGCGTCCACTCTTCGATGCGACTATATCGAACGTCTGCATCGTTGGCTTGGCCTGTCTTATGATCTTCACCTCCGACGATCAGAAGCTCGCCAAAGGATTCGGTTTCCGGGAGCGTCTGCAGTCGTACGTAGTGATACGGATCTTCGGTGTCCCAATATAGCGCCTTGGCAACGGATCCTTTTGGAACCTCGAAGCCCATCACGTAGCTAATGTACGCAGCTTGCTTCGTATGGATCGTTACGAGGTCGTTAAACGGACTGTTGGTTGCAACCACCACGGACGAAGCAGTCACTGTGGCACCCAGGTAGGTGTGCACACGTGCTGGCTGACCACCTTCAACTTTTTCGACCCGAGTTTGCGTAAAAATTAGTCCTCCCATTCGCTGAATGGCCTGCCTCAATCCAGCAAGATACTTAAGGGGATGAAACTGTCCCTGACGAGGGAAGAGTAGGCACGGTCCAGTGTCCATTGCAAGAAAAGAGCATTTTGGATGGAGTTCGACTTGGGAAAGACCCGCTCTCCTGGCTGCCAACAGTTCTTTCTCAAGCAATTCTGCAGACTCGCCTGGCGAGCCAAGTAGATAACCATCCAGACGCGCAAAATCGCATTCGATCTTTTCGTCATTTACAATTGTTTCGATTCGGTCTATTGCGGCGGTATGACTCTCCGCAGCGAGTCTCGCTCCTGCAATGCCGTGCCAGTCTTCAATTCTGAAGTAACGATCATCAATTGCGTTAGACAGGTGAGCTGTGGTGCGTTGCGTTTGCCCTCCCCCAATTACGCCATCATCCAAAATAACAACTGATTTCCCCTCGCGAAGCAAGAGATACGCAGTCGTCATGCCTGCGATACCAGCACCAACGATGCAAACGTCGGATGAAATATCCTTTCCAAGCGAAACCGGTGAAGCGATCTGCCCCGCTTGCATCCACACCGATCTGGTCTGTTCCAATGTAGGCGACATGATTCTTCTTTCGGGAAACGGGAGATATTTTGAGACTGCGGATCGCAAGCCATGAATCCATAAACGGCTACACCAAATCCCGCAGGCTCGTCCTGCGGATAGTTCAGCTCTTCACCGCACTAGCGAGAAACCGAATCTTCCGTAGGGTAAACCTGCGGGATTCATTGTGCTACGCGCCTTGAGTGGTCGCGTCCAGCCAGAAGTGTCGAAGTCGCCTCCGCAACCACTTCCTCAATTGTCAGAACTTCCGGCGCTAGCGGAACAAGAAACTACTCCTCGCATCCGCACGACGCTTCGCTCGATTGCCAACCTTCGACCGCTTCCTTGGAGTTCCGGTTCAAATGAACGTGGCTATCGACATGAGACACCCAATTCAGTGGAATAAAATGATGTTGATTATCAGGACTGTCTTTACGCGTCAACTTAATGGAATTCTGTTCGACAGCATCAACTACCCCAACCTTTTTGCCGCATGATGCAATCACATTCATGTGGTCTTTTATACCTCCGACGCCAACATCGTGTCCTTCTGACGCTCCCATTCCAGTCTTATCTTTCACGAAATCGACTGCATCCTCTGCTCCTTGAGCGATCTTGGTTCCAACGCTTTTTGCAGCGTTACTAACAGATTGCCCTACATCGGACATTTTTTCTGAGATCGTTTTTGCCATGACATAACTCCTTAATAACCATAAGCCTAGACTAGTATCCCAATCCTACATTTGATTGGAATCCAACGATAAGAGGAAAGTTTCTAACCCCTGCGTTCTGCCACTAATCAAACTGCAAACGCCGTACCGGTTTTGGGAAAGCTTTTTTGCCCCATTTACGTCTGGGAGACCATGTTGCTTTAGGTTGTTAAGCATCCAATACGGTCGTTAAACGATCCTTTTGAGCAGAACGACCAAACTTAAGCCGACCCACCTCACGAAGAAAAAAAGGTGGCCTGAACGGTAGACCGCCCAGGCCATCTGAATTCGAATCGGTGACCGACAAAATGCGTTATTTATCGCGTTTCGTCGTCGACGTCTTAGTGTCATCGCCGTCATCCAATTTGGCCATCAAGCTTTCAGCCATTTTCATGTGTTGGGCTGTCGTTTGAATTCCCTCCGAGACGATTTGTTGCAACTCGTCGGAAGTATGTCTCTTCAGAACGACCAGCTTGGTATGCATCGCCGCATGCTTGGCAATCTGCATCCCAACGAAACACTTGTCGAATTCAGCACCCTCCTTCTTGCTCAAGTATTGCTTGGAGTCGGTAATGCATTGCTGAGCAATTTCGCGTTGCAGTTGCATCATATCAACGCTGCCTGTTTGCGTGCCGGAGCTAGTACTACTTTTTGTGTCGCCTCGATTTGCGGGTTGAGTTGCATTGGGCGATGTGGTGCCGGTCGAAACGTCCGACCGCGTAGTCGATTCGCTGCGATCGTCCGTTCGGTTGTCTTGAAGGTAACCTTCACGAGCAGCGTCCGGCGCCATTTTGCTGAGTTTCTTCAGGCAGGCTTGATGTTCCTCAGCGATCAGTTTTGCGAACTTAACAACTTCTTCGTTCTTAGACTTTTCTCCCGCAAACTTGGCCAAAACAACTTCCTCTTGATTGTCCAAAGCCAGACACGTAGCAATCTGTTGTGGCGTCACCGACGCATGCATAGCTTGCTTGGAACCATCTTGCTTGTTAACACTCTGATTTACGCCTGATTGGGGAGGCAACGTACTTTGCCTGGGGGCTGCCTCCTGAGCACAAACTGCTCCGCATAACAGGGCCGCTGCGAATGAACTTGACACAACCATTTTAAATCTCATCGAACTATCTCCATAACGAACACAAACTAAAAGGTGACCAAGGCTGACACAGCCAAAAATCTTTTATTCGAAGTAGAGCAAACGCCATGCCTCCTTTTGGTTTAAGCGAGCGGCGGAAATATAGATATGGAGGTAGAGGTAGAGGCCACCCCACTGAGCAGTAGTCAAGCTGGGCAATTCCTAATTATCTATCGTCCGTTTCAGCATCGAGAATTGACGATCCACGAAAACGAAACGAAAAAAGCTAGACGTTCATCACCGGTTACACCAGGGACGACGCGTCTAGCTTATGTCAGTCTGTATGTTAGCCTGACTATCGGCGTGCGCTTACCGAAGGTTCGCTTGAAGTCGAGATATCTTCAGCCGAAGCTGCCTCAAAAATCTTCTTGGCTTTTTCGGTTTCCTGCGAAGTCTCTGAATGCACGGAAACGAGGCAATGACCGCCTTTGAGCTTTCCTTCGTACCGTTTCGCTTCGTATTCGGGAATCCCCAAACCAACGAGAGCACCGGTCACTCCACCCAGCGTGCCACCGACAGCTGCTCCCGTGAGGGCTGCCATGATTGGGCCTGCGGCGATAAGTGGACCAACCCCTGGAATGGCAAGCGCACCGATGCCAGCCAGCCAGCCCAATCCGCCACCGAGTAGAGCACCCGTGCCCGCGCCTGCAGCAGCGCCCTCAGGGGACTTAGTCTCGTTGTCGACTGCAAAATCCTTCGTGCCTTCTGCATTGGGCATAAGCACCGAGATATCGCTAGCGGTGAAACCTGCGGCCTTCAAACGATCCACAATGACTTGTGCTTGACTTGATGTCTTGACTGTACAAAATACGGCGTTAGCCATAATTCAACTCCTTGGGTGTTAACGAAAATTAGGGGGTTTGTTCGACTTCCAATTGACTATCTACATTGTTTTCGCCCGCAACCGAGCGAGCAATTTCTTCGATCCGACTTTTTTCATCAGCCGTCTTCACCGGGCCGCGAAGAGTAACTTTCCCGTCCTGCGTGATGATCTTGACGTTCTGTGCGTTAACCGACATCTTGGTGTCAACTACACGTTTTCGAATATCAGCGGTGATGCCGATGTCCAACTTGTTCTCGTTCTGGTCCAAGGGTGTCTTCGCAGCACTATCGCGATCCCGCTTGTTGACAGCGGTGTTGTCACGATCGACCGTTTTGCCTCCCTGCTTCATTGAAGCGTCGCTTTTCATTGAAGTGTCGGTCGTTCGGCTATTTGGTTGATCGCAACCAATGCACCCCATGGCGATCAAAATCGCAATTGAAAAATATCTCATTTTAAGTTTCCTTTCGTTGGTAACTGAGTGAGTACTGGGGCACATCAAAAAGCAAAAGACGTGCCGAACCATGGAGAAAAGCTGAAAAAGAATCTATCCGACTGCAATTCGTAGCTGCGCGCACTGCGAGAGCGACTAGCGATCAGCCGTTGATTGTTGACGAACCAAGATGGTCATTTTCATTGCAGCATTCCATTGGAGTTGGACTTTATGGTCGATTTGCACACCAATTGATGCTATTCTTAAACTTAGGGAGGATCCGACGGATTGCGTGTATGTTGGATTCGATCGTTCACAAAGATCCATTGCGAATGACACACAAAAGTACACTCCGAAAATTCGTGCACTCGATTCAACGACACTGCATAGCTGTCCTCTGCCCCTTCATGTTCGTTAGTCCAGCCTGGGCCGATGACCACAGTGACCGCTTATTCGAAAGTAGCATTCGTCCCGTATTGATCGAGACATGCTTTCATTGCCATGGCGAAGTAAAGGCTTCGGGTAGGCTGCGAGTTGACTCGCGGGAAGCATTGTTAACAGGTGGGGAGTCGGGAACTTCGATATTAATTGGCAAGCCGGATCAGAGCTTACTAGTCCAAGCTATCCGTCGGCATGAAGATGTGTCCGTCATGCCACCGGACAAAGAGAAGGCCCTTCGACCAGATCAAGTTGCCGCTTTCGAAACGTGGATCCGAACCGGAGCGCATTGGCCTGTCCTCTCCAAAAAGTTTCATGGTCCCCGACATTGGTCTTTTGAACCGATACGCGATCATGAGCCACCCAACCTCAAGGGCGTTTATTCTGGATTGAATGCGATCGACGCTTTCATTTTTTCCAAGCAAGCCGACGCTGGAGTGGTACCCTCAAACATCGCCGACAATCAAACGCTCATCCGACGTGCGACGTTCGATCTAACTGGCCTGCCTCCAACGCCAGATGAAGTCGCCTCCTTCTTGACGGATACCTCGTTTGAGGCTTATGAAAGGGTCATCGATCGATTGCTCAATTCATCTCATTATGGAGAGCGATGGGGGCGTCATTGGCTGGATGTGGTGCGATACGCCGACACCGCAGGTGAGACTGCCGACTATCCAGTTCCCTTAGCATGGCGATACCGAAACTATGTTATTGACGCGTTCAATGCAGACAAGCCCTATGATCAATTCCTGAGAGAGCAGATCGCTGGTGACGTACTTGCTGAGCAGGAGTCGCCAGAGAAATATGCCGAACAGGTAACGGCGACAGGCTATCTGGCTATTTCACGACGGTTCGGATTCGATTCCGAAAACTACCATCATCTGACCATTCAAGATACGATCGATACGCTAGGACAATCCGTGTTGGGATTGAGCCTTGGTTGTGCACGCTGCCACGATCACAAATTCGATGCCATATCGATGAACGACTATTACGGATTGTACGCAATCTTTGACAGCAGTCGCTATGCGTTTCCTGGATCGGAGCAGAAGCAGAAATTGCGATCGATGGTACCATTGCTGCCATCGCGTGAAGCCGTTCCGGCATGGCGAGCGTTCGGGCAGCGTATTGCGTCACTGAATTCTAAATTGGAGATAGCCAAGGTGCCTGCGCCATCGGCCATCTTGCGATCACTGAATGGAATGGACGGCGATTTTGAAATGCAGGCACCAGCCGCTGGCGGAAGCAATGGAGTCCTCGTCCCTCCATGGCTTGTTGAGGGCAAAATCGCAGTAACCAACGCGGCTCAAAGCCCGTACAAGAATTTGCACGCGAGTGGAAAAGTGGGTGTGAGTATCGCAGCCCAGGCCGGCTCCTATCGGATCTCGCAGTCGCTCTATCCGCGCCGAACCAGCCAGAACTGCCGCACGCTTCACGTTAATTTGGATTTCCGTGTAACGGCATCTGAGAGCAAGATGACCGATGTCCATCGGTTTTGGATCGGAGCTACGCTGGCGTCTCCAGCCGTGCTTATGACCATTGCATCGGACTCCGTCTCCATTCAAACAGTTAACGGATTAGAACGCGTGGCTGAATTCAAGCCGAATGAATGGCAAAATCTTCAGTTGAACATCAACCTTATCGACGGAACCGTATCTGGCGAGATCGGCACACCGACGAACCATTCCTCTTTTTCGGACAAGCCGCTGATTTCGGGTTGGACCGGCACGCTGGATTTGGTCGTTTTTGAATCTTCGAATAGCGAACACGTTGCTGTACCCGGGATAGATTTCGATAATTTGGGTGTTCAGGAAGTAACCATACCTTCTGCGTTTACTCCGATAACAACCCCGTCAATAGCCATCCGCGAACGCGATCGGCCCGCCCTATCGAAGGAACTTATGGAGTTGGTTGCGATGGAGGGGGACTTCGAGGACCAAGAAGTGAACACAGCCCCGTCGAGTCCATGGAATGCCGGTCCCAATAGTGTCGTACAGGTTGTCAATCGATCGCAAAGTCCTTTCCAAAACTTGTATCCCGTTGGCCAACTTGGCATTCATATGCCGAATCGAAGCGAGTACGACGGTTTTGGATTGACCTTGCCAAAGCCTTGGAAATCAGACCAAACAGAAAAGCTCTTCGCGTGTTTCGATTTTCGTTGCGCTGAGATTTCTGCGGGCGGCGATGGATCTTGGCGCTATTATCTTGGACACGGTCCCGGAAACTCCGCCGCCGTTGAGTTGTTTTTCAATGCCAAACAGTTTTTTAGGCGAAGTGGCGACTTGCGCGAGCCGGTATGCGAGATAGAGACACGTAAATGGTATCAAGTTCAGTTGGCGATCGACTTGAAAACAAAGGCGTACACCGGGGTACTTTCGTCGGACGGGTTGCAAAAGGACTTTAACGGTGAGCTTACATCCGGCTGGGATGGGACGATTGACTATTCGTTCATCGATAGCAACGGGCACATTGGCGGCGTGCGGCCTTCGCTGGATACGGACAATTACGTGATCCGCGAGACGGTGTTTCCAGCATTCGATAGCAAATCCGCATCAATCGATGATGCCGAATATGCGTCCCGACTGGAACGAGCGCGAACCATCAAGCGACAGCTTGCAACCATCCAGGCGGAAGCACAGCAGACCTTGCAGGAACTCAATTCACTGTTGACGGACGGCCCTTGCCCGTTGGCCTATGGCATGGCCGAAGGCACACCGCATGCGGTGCCTATTCATTTGCGAGGGGAACCAAGCCAATCGGGCGAGTTGGTGCCGCGCGGTTTTTTGAAGGTTCTCGGCGGCAGTTCGCTTCCGGCGGATGCACCAGGAAGCGGACGACTCGAGCTTGCTCAATGGTTGACTCGCCCAGACAATCCATTGACCGCGCGTGTGATGGTGAATCGCATTTGGCAATATCATTTCGGTGTCGGTCTTGTCAAGACACCCAATGACTTTGGAGTAAGAGGGATACCGCCGACCCATCCCGAGTTGCTCGATTACTTGGCCACGCATTTCATTGAGAGCGGTTGGTCCATGAAGGCCATGCATCGACTGATCATGCTCAGCGCGACGTATCAGCAGTCGTCAAGGATCGGCATTGCTACGTCCATTGCAACGACAGATACCAACACAACCGATTTGGTTACGCACTTTCTTCGTCGCAGGTTGAGCGCCGAAGAAATCCGAGATTCGATCTTGGCCGTTTGTGGCGAACTCAATCGCGAACCGGGCAAAGCGCATCCTTTTCCGTCGCCACTCCACTGGGGATTCACACAGCACGGTCCATTCAATGCCGTGTACGACCACAAACAACGCAGTGTCTATCTCATGACTCAACGACTAAAGCGGCACCCCTATTTGGCCCTCTTTGACGGCCCCGATCCGAATGCGACGACCGCGGATCGATTGGGGACTACGGTTCCGACTCAAGCGTTGTACTTTCTCAACGACTCTTTTGTGCACGCCTCCGCAGATGCTTGGGCAAAACGGCTTCGAGTGAATAACCCGTCCGAGACTGCCCAAATCACGCAAGCCTACGAAGGTGCGTATTCTCGTCCTGCCTCGACTGCGGAACAATCCGACGCAGCCGAGTTTTTGGCCGACTATCGTAACGAGTTGAGCGCGCTCGGCAAGAACGACATCGAAATCCTGGCCCTGTCCGCGTTTTTGCGAACGCTATTGGGAAGCAACGAATTCCTCCATGTGGACTGAAAGCCAACGATGACCTCCAATCGACTCTACGACTCATCTCGCCGCGGTGCCTTGCGATCCATGATTGGTGGATCGATGCTGTTGCCAGGAATTGTTTCTCAGTTGATAGCCGAAGACAATTTGCCGAATTCGCCGGATCTACTGGCACCCAAGCCTACGCATTTCCCGGCCAAGGCGAAACGAGTCATCTTTCTCCACATGAGTGGCGGCGTCTCCCATGTCGATTCATGGGATCCCAAGCCGAAGCTGTTCGCAGATGCTGGCAAGTCGATACCAGTCAACGAATTTCAGGGACGCAAAGGGGAATTCAATATGTTCCTCAAACGCCCGCAGTTTGAATTCAAACCGCACGGCCACTCTGGTACCGAAGTCAGCTCATTGTTCCCACACATGGCTGAATGTGTTGATGATTTATGCGTGATACGCTCCATGAAATCAGATCATACAAATCACTATGAGGCCACGCTCGGAATCCATACCGGATCGTTTACCTTTGCGCGGCCGAGTCTTGGTTCATGGCTCAGCTATGGGTTGGGGACGGTCAATCGCAATTTGCCATCGTTTGTTGTCATCGCCCCT
>JANMLD010000079.1:0-11713 GCA_031372345.1 Pirellula sp. | reverse complement strand
GATCCGGTCAGCAACTTAAACAACCATTTTTTCGTGCTTCGCTCCGCGAACATTCGCTGAATTTCGTTGGATCCCGGTGTTATCCACGACATTGCAAACCCCGTGCCGCAACAGCGTATTGAGATTCATACGCAGCGCCTGCAGCGGACCGAAAGGTTCGCATGATCATAGACTTTTCAATGACTTCTCATTCCGTTGACTGCTTAAGTATCACGACCCTCGCATCAACATTAAGAACTTGAAGGCCGTTAGCAAATTCGGCAAGCGGATTCTCCCAGTGTGCGTGACCGCGAATCACAAGTGGTCGATCAAGTAGTTCAAGTGCTTCGCGAATAGGGGACGTGCCACGATAGCCAAATTCCGGTACATCTGGCCCATCGTGCATTGGGAGAATGTCAGATTGCGTTGAAGTAAGTGAGCAAATGTAATTCACGAAGCTTTCAGCTGATTTTCGCCATACGCGCTTAGGATCACCGACTATTCCACTAATGCCAGCAATCTCAAGTCCGGAAATCAATTTGCGATTGCAGTCAAGAAAGTGGAGCGGCGATCAAAACTTGGGTGGCTTTGAGGCATCAACTCCAAAGGTATCATAATTTCCCGCTACTCCTACTACCCAAGAGAACTCGTTGGCAAATGCGTTCCAAACGGAAGTCACATCTCCCGAACCACCACGCTTGTCGAGATTCGGCACAGTATAGAAATCACCGCAGAGAAGAACACCAACTTGCTCGATTGGTTGGCCGATCAATCTTCGAGCTCTACTATCCAGTAGGCTTCGCTAATGAACTTGGACCAGCTCTACACGCGATTCATTCGATCGGCGTAGATCGGCTTCCAAGCTGGACGCACTGGTTCCTTGCGAAGCTTGATGTGCGCCTGAGCCGGAGTCCGGTCTGCCTTCTTCGAATTGCAATCGATACAAGCCAAAACGCAGTTCGTCCAAGTCGATAGACCACCTTGAGCACGCGGGACAACGTGGTCAATCGTGAGTTCTTCGCTGCCAGGCTGCTTTCCACAGTACTGGCAACACATCTTGTCACGCTTGAAAACGTTTCTCCGGTTGGTTGACTGATAAGAGCATCGACAAGTGGGCACCGGCGACGGAAGCCGACTTGCCGGTCGAAGTTCAGTCGCTGATCGCATACCGCAACTCGGAAAGCGAAGAAGCACAAGCGTTGATCGCAGGTGGACTCGACAACGTCCGATGGGACTTGTTGTCTGATGCTGCCAAGGGACCGACGGTTTGGGCTGCACTGGCTCGTAAGATGGGTCCACAGGCGCTGCGTATGAATCTCAATACGCTGTTGCGGCACGGGGGGTTCAATGTCGTGAATCACTCCGTGATCCAACGTATTGCAGCGAATGATCGCGGAGCGATCAACGACAATATGGTTGAATGCGGATGACAATGTTCCGCAGAAGACCTTTGAAGTGTGAAGTTCGAAGTGTGAACTTTGATTTGTCGTACGATGAAGCTGCCTATTTCAGACTTCGAACTTCACACTTCCAACTTCAATCGGTGGTGGAACAGATTGTTCGCTGCCGCTGGTAGCTGCCAACCAGAAGCATGCGAAGCGCAAGTTCGCTGGCATTGTTCTCGTTAGCGATAACGAGAGCTGGGTCGGAACAGGACGGCACGGTTCAACCGGTGTGATGACGGCTTGGGAAGCCTTCGTTGCCAACCAGCGCAAGCTGGCGGGTAAGGAAGCCAACCCAACGCTTGTTTGCATCGATCTGCAACCGTACCAGACGGTTCAGGCTTGTGAGCGAAGTGACATCATGAACATCGGTGGCTTCAGTGACTCCGTGTTCAACGTGATCAGTGCGTTCCTGGCCGACAACAACCAGCGATTCGTCGCTGAAGTTGAAGCGATTGAACTGTAAACGCGCGTTGGACTCCGGTCCAACTGCGGTATACTTGAAACTCAACACCCGCGGGTCGCATTTCCCGCTCGCGGGTGTTGTTATTTGATACTCAGAAGCTAAGCAGGGAATCAGTCAATGGAAGAATCGCTGGTTCCAAATATAAAGCAGGTCATCGTCATGCGACACGACCTGAAGATGCGCAGAGGAAAGCAGATCGCTCAGGGTGCGCACGCTTCGATGTCGTTTCTCACACGAAAATTGCAGAGCAAATCATCTATTTGTATGGATGATTTCACGCCCAACGAGCAAACCTGGATTATGGGATCGTTTGCGAAGGTATGCGTTCGCTGCAATAGCGAAGAGGAGCTGATGGCGATTCACGACAAAGCCATCGAAATGGGACTTGAGGTTCATTTGATCACAGACAGCGGCAGAACCGAATTCCACGGCCAGCTGACACGAACTTGCCTCGCTATTGGGCCAGACGATGCATCGAAGATCGACCAAGTGACTGGGCACCTCGAATTACTGTAGCTCGACTCCCTTCCGTGATTCATTTTGCCTCCGATTGGTAGCGAGCGGGCTGCAGCTATCTTTCGCGACGCGAGCGGACGCTCAATTGGATCAGCATCCATCAGTGGAACTCGAACGACCTTTCGCGACAGCTCAGGGCGTTCGTTGGGATCAGCCAGCAGCAACCGGCGATGAAAGATTAGCAGCTCTTTAAACTATTTCTTCGCAATCTCGGAAGATCGCTCTAATCTGCTTGAAAGCGCAAAGAAAGTCGGAGCCCAAAGTCCAACGAAGATACCAAAGCGTTCCGCATGGGCCTTCGATTCAGCCGCTTCTCCTCCAGTCAGAAACCATATGGCAATTGAACCGATAATGGATACGAATCCGAGCACGAAACATAGGGTCGACAGGTTCTTGAAAAGCGAGGAATTCATCTGATTGTCTTGTGGAAATGGGTTAGGTACGAGATCAATTCGTCAAGTGTAACAGAATTCAGCCCGAACTCGCTGATTCAATGCCGCTTCTTGCTTTTCCAGGTCCCGCCATATTGGTATTGAGGATTGTTGGGCTTTACTTCCTCAAGGCAAACCGGGCAATCGAAGAACCATTCCTTAGATTCGTCGATGCGAACTCGATAGAGAACATCATTTGTCTTCTGACAACGCTCACATGATTTTGTGCGTATGCGTTTGACGGGCATTTTAACTAGACTTTTGACATGGACAGCGAAAACGCCCGACTTCGAAACCTCGCAGTGCAACGTGTTTCGTCTTCCTGCCACTCGTTCTTGCCCGCCACAATTTGAACGAAGATGGCTTGAGTTCGCGTCGCATTACGGCAATGACCTCGCCAGGGGTTAACTTAAATTGCGTTCGAATCACGTCAAAGCTCGTTCGATCTTCCCGGGCCATCTGAATGATGCGGTCGATATCTGTAGGAAAATGTCCCATATGGCTAATCGCAACTGGAGCAACCGCCTTCGTTCACATCAATTGTGCTCAAACTCAGCTTATCCTGGCTGCTTGAGCAATCGCTGCCGGTGTTCTACTGCTGTTGGGACGCTAAAACGTCGTGATGCTAGGATTGGTACTGCTACTTTTTTCGATACGTCAACAGTACCTGAAGAATCAGGGAATGCGGCAAGGGCGCGGCCTTGCATTTCACTCGGATGTACTCGCACAATGCTAACGCTTCCCTGGGATGGCACAGCACTTCATGGATCGATTGCCCCTTGCACATCGTTTCGAGACATGCCGCTGCAAGCTGTCGGAAGTCCGCGACTCCCATAGTACATCCGCCATCGGCAAGGAGTGTCGAAAGTTTGACTTTGGACGGGAGGCCAATTAGCTTCTGAGGACACTCTTTTCGCCGACGAACATTCATGAGTGTCCCCAAGACAAGGGCGTCATGAAGATTGGCATTTGGGAATTGCTCGCGAATGCACTCGCAGAAACGTGTCGCAACTGCTGGCGTGCGGAGTACTGCATCAATTGTGGAAGTCGGAAAATCCGAGCGCAACGACTCAATCAACATTGACCGAAAACCCTCTGGTGTACCTTCAAATCCGCAGGCTTCCAAATTTTCGGATAACTTCACTTTTTACTCCTATTTGTAAACGTCTCTCCCGTTCCTTCACTGTGAGGCTCGGAATCGTCGGGGTCCGGAAACGATCATCGACTGAACAAGTCTTGCTACCACTTTGAGAATGGTCTTGCGGCGTAAATTGCTGAGATTCCTGTACACCGCACAGCTGCGTTGGCTGTGCGGCGCCTTTGCCTTTCGTCGATTCGACGCGGGAGAATTTAACGAACCGCTTCAAGAAATCGGTAATCGTAAAGAGCTTCCTCGCCTCGGAGTTCGCTTAGGATTGCGATTCGCCCGGTGGTCGTAAACGCGAGCTTGAAAATCTCCCATTGATCATCGGAAATATCACCCTGTTGAGAGGTTGCACCTCCACCTTCCCAGGCGATGGATACACTTCTTCCACCGGCAACTGCATAGCTACCGAGACTTGTTATCCGACCAAAATGCCATTCGAAGTTATTTCCAGCTTTCTTTGCTTGAGCTGCTTCAAGTGCCTCTCCGCCGGACTCGTGAATTTGGTGTTTTGCAGTTCCAGAACTTTTCTTTGCCATCGCTGTCTCCTTCGTAGATGTCTATGGAAATTAACCCGACTCTCGACCACAGCTTCGCACGTTTAACTGCTCCGTCGAAATCATCAAAAACGAACATAGTCGATTGCGAACTGATCGATCGAGAACTGATCGGTCGAGAACCATCGCGACAGATCATAGATGCGTGCAAATCGATTTCAAGGGGGATCGGCCAACAAAAATTGCAACCCTTACAATTCGAATTCGACGGTAAACTCTTTTCCAGTGCAATTGGCCTAAATGACTCAAAGAGGTTTCACGCATTTTGACGCCAGCAAAACCACCGGATTCAATCGCGATCGACGAGGTCCCCCTCCAACCAGCGTCTCCCAAAAGTTGGCTCAAATCACTGTGGACATTAGCTCCTCCCGATTCGGCTAAACACGTGGACGTATCCGGAATCTGGCCGCTTCTACGAGCTAGCCCAAACACTGTGGCTGTTGGCGGTGGCTGCCTAGACTCGTCCTTTCCGCAGGTTGGATAGTAGCTACTTCGGCTTCGGAGCTGGCTGCGTGTAGTAAGTTCGGATGCCGTCGAGATCTAGTCGACAAACGCATCCAAAATCTGTATCAAGATTCAATGTAACAAACAAATTGCGCTGTGTCCAAACGCTTGCAATACGCAAACTAGTTTCAACTTGCTTTCGATCGATCGGACCTCAGAGGCAAATCCCAACGCTTTTGGTCCGAATCAAATTCTCACAAAACCTTAGGAAAAGTGCATCACATGATTTGCACTATCTCGCCAATAAAAGCTCCGCGCGAATCTCTCCAAGAAGTCGTTCGATTTGGTCGAGTTTGGATTGAATGGATGGAGGTGAAATCCTCGAACTATCACCTTGGTTAGACGACCTCAAGGAGGCTTCGCCAGACTGACCATTGCGAATATAAACGATCGCTATCGCCAAACCTTTGGTCTGCATTAGGTATGTCGAAATGTCCTCGGGTCGGGTCACAGAGTTGCCGTTAATGCTGACAATTTGATCGCCAGCCCGAAGCCCTGCTTGGGCTGCAATGCTGTTGGAAACGAGCGAAGAAATGAAGACACCATTGTTTCGCGAGCCAAACGACCAACCAAATTGACTTGCGTTTGAGTTCGACATCGATTGCTGAATTGCGACGATTTGCCCGTTTCGCATAACTCGAAGGTTTTGATTGGCTTGAAGATAGGAGTTTGCGGCATTCAAGTCTCGAATAGTCTGTCCATTTGCATCGATCAGTTGGTCGTTGGGAAGAATGCCCATGCCTCGCAACTGGGGATTCACATCGTTCCGGAATCGGACGGTCCCATCCTGCCCGACTGCTGCATGATCTACGAGATTTGTTCTTAAAACACTTAGCAATTGCGAGCCGATCGATGTGCCAGCACCTTGCTGAATGTTGAGATTTTGCTGCACGTTTGCGTTGAGTTGAGTTCCTCCTTGAAATGGCGAACCACCAACTTGGCCGTTTAGCTGCGGAACTCCTTGAACCTGCACATTTGCAGGTGGATTCTGTGCCCCGGGAAGATTAGGCTGAATGCTATTCTGTATTTGATCGCGAATTGCTCCCCGTAGCCCTCCCACTTGGTTCGGTGGTTGAGTTCCATTGTTTGCAGAACCACTTTGTCCACCTAGTAACCCTCCCAATAAATCTTGCCCACAAGAGTAGTTAGAAAGGGACGTAGCTATGGCAAGTAACAAGAAAAAAACAACTTTTTTCATGACTTAACTTCTTTCCTGAATAATGGTGGCTTCGGCGTGAGAATCAAATCCCGGACAACGCATCATTCGTGCCAAACTGTTCTTCACGCCTTGTGATTGGTAGATTACCTGTTTATTACGGTTTGTAGAATCAAGCTTCGTTTCAAATGTTCTTTACGGCGTCACTTTGGTCGCTATTCGACCAAACAATCTGGTCTTCTCGCAATTGTCCAAATTGCTTTCTGCAGCGTAATCTCGAGCCCCAAGCTCAACACGCGAAACATCTTTGGCCAGGACAACCCGACCGTTTTCCTGCACGGGACGTTGCCCGATCACTCCTGATTCGACCTGGATGTGATGTGGACACAACCAAGGGCGGGCAATCAGTTTGCTTAATAAGCGAGTTGGCCCAATTAGCCTAGACCTTGAACTATTCGACGATCCGGCGTGTCAAACGAATGGCAAACCGGAGAATGAAACGCCTCGCCTCGTGTTCTGAGCAGCACAAGTGAGTTTGCGGTATAGTTTAGGACTGAATTTCTGCACCCCCAAACGCAACCTCTGTGTTAACTCCGGGACAGCCAAAAAACAGAGAGTCAGAGAGTTCGAGGCCATTTTTTGGGTTCCGAACGTAACGCTATGGCTGCATTCGCGCTCCGAATGTTCTCTCGCGAACCAGAGAACCGGCTGGCACAGTCCGACGATCGCGAAATCCTGCGAAATCCTGGGTAAGAACGAAGAAAGCCGGGAATGGTCGTTCCGCTCTGAAACACTGTGGACGTAGCCGTAGCCGGGATCCAGACGCTTCAACAAGCTAGCCCAATCACAGTGGACGTTGGCGAAGGCTGCTTGCTGTCGGACTGCGACATCGGATGGACTACTGACGCGGACAGCGGCGGGGCCAACGATTGGTGACAGAGGTTCCGTTGGTCGAAAAAAATAAATTGACAGTTGCAGGTATGGTGGAGGTTGTGCAACGAACGGAGATACCGTTTGATGCCCGTGAAGGATCGTTAAGATTTGTCCGCAGTATGGTCGCAGTGTCGTCGGAATGTTCCCAAACCCGCAGCAAACGAGCACGAATCCACACGAACATCAACCCGCAACAGACCATCCATCCCAGCGACCAGCCTGCTTGCGGGATGAAATCTCAACCCGCCGATGACGACGCCCGCCGTGGACGGAGCGTTGGTGATCCTCTTTGAGAATTCCGAGTTCCACCGAATCTGGTCCCAAAGGTAGACGACCTCGATATGCGACGCGAGTTCCTGTCCAACCTTAGTGCGAGAGGCCAGCAGATCGAAGGAGAACCGGAAATCCTCCCCGGCGGGAATGTCCAGCCTCGCTGAAACCTCACGCTCCTCGTCGTCTCGCTTCAACGCTGGCAGTTCGTCAATCCGCACGAGAAACCCGGCTAGCGGTAACCTGATCCGCACGTCGGTCCCGTCCGCTGACTTGTCACCCGTGTTTTTGAGAACGACGTTGACTGTCACCGTCGTCCCGGCTGGAACTTTTTCCGATTCGGAAGTGATCGTCGACTCACGCAACTCCACTCCATCAGCCGCCACTTTGGCGAAGGTGACAGCGGTCAGAATCAACACCGATAAAAGTCTGTTCATAAAAGTACCTTTGAAATGAGAACGCAATGACTCAAAGTCGGTTCCGAGAACCAGCGGCCCCATGCCAACTCCCAATTCGACCGACTAAAAATCATCGTTTTTCAATTGCACTATTCGGGCACTTTTTTGCCGACAGGATTGATAAAGAAAGTTCTACCATTGAGAGCCACTCTAGCCATGAGCCTTGACGTGATTCGAACGCAATTTGGCTTAACCCCTGGCGAGGTCATCGCCGTCATGAGACGCGAACTGGATGAAATGTGAATTGAGAAGTTCGAAGTGTGAAGCAGCCAATGTCGGAATCGATCTTTTGGCCTTTGCGGGCCTTTCGAATCACGTTCATCTGCTGCTTAGTTCACGGCCAGAGTACATTGCCTTGCGGGCCAACGGAGAAGATGGCGTGGGTATTCTTACTTGCGCTTGCTGACAGCGCTTGGTTGAACGTAGGGACGTTTTCGTTGGTATTGACGAGCTCTCAGTTGAAGTTCACTGCGCAGCGCAGCGTCCGTGGTCGATCGCAAGGCTTCCGCAATCGTGCTCTGCGCGGAAATATAGTCACCCGAGGCAGCTTGAGCTGCCGCCAGCACGTCGAGTACATGAACAGAAGCTGGAGATGTCGCCAACTGGACTGCCCGCTGGGCTGTTTCCAGCGCAGTATCGCCATTCCGGAAAAACTCATCCGGACACGTGGCCATCATCCAGGCTGCGTTTTGCAACGTGCGGACATTTTGACCATCCAGCTTCATTGCAAGTTGGTAGGTAGTGGCGGCTTCTTTCCACTTGCCGAGGGCTTGGCAAGTGTCCGCGTATTCGGTGGCCGCTTCGGATGAATTGGGCGATAGCTCCATGGCTTTGGCGTAGTCGGCAAGGGCTTCCTGATTTTTTCCCGTGGCATAAAGCGAATGCGCCCTAGCGCTAAACGCGGCCGAATCGCTCGGTTTTAATTGAATCACCTTGTTCTGGTCCTCGATCGCCAATTCGAATTCATTGGAACGAAAATAGATTTCGCCTCGATTAAAATAGGCGTCAGGGAATTCTGGATTGAGGGCAATGACTTTTTCGAAGCTTTCCAGAGCGGCTTTGTTGTTGCCCTGCAGGGCTCGGATGATGCCGATATTGTGGTGAGCCCGCCAACGGGACGGATCTAACTGAATCGATGTTTCAAAATCCTTTTTCGCAAGAGCGTCCAGTTCTGCGGCTTGGGAAAACTGCTGCTCCTGGACCTTCATTCCCGCTTGATCGCTGCGAGCTTCCCCCCGTCGGTTGGCGGCCCAACTCATCAGCGTTCGAGCATATTGCCGGTCTTCCTTGATCCTGGTCGAATCGCCGGCGACGTTGCGGCAGAAATCAAAAATGGCGGAATAATCTGACACGGTGGATGCCGATTCGGTCTTGCCGTAGATCATTTGAAGGTCTGCCGAAACCACTGAACGCTCGTTTTCGCGAGCGATATTTTGTACTGGCTGTGAAAATCCGTTGCCGGGCAAGACTGCTATTGCGAAAATAACCGCCACTGGACCGCTCCATTGGAAGCTGTATTTGGTAGGCGACATCGTTGAGTTTTCCATCGAATTAGGGTGCTGACTCGTTCCAACTGCCCGCATTGTCGTTAGTTGCAAATCAGATCGCAATAGAGATATCAGGCTAGTTTCTGCCAGCAATTGTGGTTTAATCAACCAAAATTGCTTTGCCGCACTATCTCACAGTGGAATTCGAATGATCGTCAGCGACTCTGTTGTCCGCAACTTGCACCAACACTTGGTTCAAATCGCAGATATGAAAACCCAAATCGAACGGGGGCCACGCCAGGTCAAAGCTGCCATTTTGCAAGTCGAAACCGCTAAAGACTTACTTCAGAAATGCAAAGAGAGCATCAAACAAAAAAAGATGGACGCCGACCGAAAGCAGTTGCAACTGCGAGAGCGAGAAGCAAAAGTCCACGATTGGGAAGGCAAGATGAACGCGGCGAAAAATAACCGCGAATTCCAAGCCATCAAGGAACAGATCGGCGCAGACACGCAAGCAAACAGCGTGCTCTCGGACGAAATCCTAGAAATCCTCGAAGAAATCGATAGCTTGCAAATCAATTCCAAGGGGTTTGATGAAAAGCTCAAGCTGATCGAAGCAGAGAAAGTCAAAACCGAAGCCAATGTCGCTCAAAAACTCGCCGTCCTGAATCAAGAGCTGGAACGGGTGGAAGGCAGTTTGGCCGTCCTCGAAAAGCAGCTAACACCCGAGTTTTTGGTTCAGTACAAACGCCTAGTCTCCAACCGGTCCGAGGATTCGATGGCTCCCTTGGATGATGTTTCTTGTGGCGGATGTTACACGAGCCTGCCACCCAAAATCCTCGATAGCCTCCGAAAAGAGCAAGCCATTTCCTGCCCAAGCTGCGGACGATTGCTGTATCGGCCCGAGCGATAGCAACATGGTTTATGCCGGGAGAGCGAGGCTCCTGTCGAGCTGGCGTCGCAGAGGTTCGGCAGGAGCCTCACCCGCCTCACCCTCCCGGTCAATGAATTGCTTGGGAAAAGTCGAAGCAAACATGTTTACAGGGGTTCCCTCGCTTTCCCATTGGAACCCTTGGCAGGTAGTGCGAAAATGGTCAATGCGTGAGCTCACTTGTTTTTAGGATGTCCCCTGCCTGCAATCTTTGATATCCATTGCTCTGGATGTCGTTGACACGAGGTCCTTTTTGAATGGCTTCTTTTTTCAATAAAAAAACTCCGCCATCCCCGACCACACGGGCCTCGTCTTTATTGACGAACACGCCAGTCGATTCGTCGATCCCCATCCCAGTTTGATGCGGGTGCGCCTCGATGGCTTTGAGCAAACGCCCATGTCGATTCTTTTGCGTGAAGTGCTGATCGATGATCAAGCTGGGTAAGAAATGGAAGCCTGCCGCAAACTGCGGTTCGATCGCCCCACTAGCAATCATGTTGCTAGACGCGATGGCCGCTCCTGCACTTGTTCCCCCTACGATTCCTCCACGCCCTAACAACGCGTGCAATTCCTTCTCAATGGGTGTCCCAACAAAACGGTCGGATAGCCGTTGCTGCTCCCCTCCGCTTATCCAAACCGCGGACGCTTTCCGCATAGTCTCCACCAAAGATGAGTCAAACGCCCCCTGGCGGTCCGCTATATGGATCACGTCCACACTCTTCCATCTAAAACCGGACCAGTAGTCGATCCACATGGAAAAATCACCGGCGTCCGAACGAGGCGAGGCTGTCGGGATCAAAACCAATGTTCCCTCGGTCCCTTTGCCTAATTTGTAAAACTCGTCTCGAATCGGTTGCGGAATTACCCCACCGCCACACAGGAGAAGCGTCCCACGAAACATCTCCGGTTGCTGCGTCGGAAGGATCGGTTTGACGGGCAGCTGTGCCGTCGCAATATCCGTCAAGATGAAACCGAGCAACATCAACGCACATGTACGCAAAAATGCAATTCGAGGCATTGGCGGGACCCGTTTTGATATAAGGCAGGATGTTTCGGAAGGTCGTTGCGGGCAACTTATTATAATTGGCCGAATGTGGACGAGCGAGGCCCGTCGCTCGTTGGGTTGCTGCAAAGAAACTGAGCGAGGGCCTCGCTCAGCCACAAGATAAATTGCTGGCCATACGAAGGTTCACCATCCATTTGTCGAGCGGAATTTGCGTTACAATCGCGGCCTCACCCCTAACCCCTAAACCCTAAACCTCACCCCCCCTCAACCATGGAAATCCACCGTAGCTCATCCAATTACCGTCCCTATCCGCCGCCTCGCAAAAACGTTCTGTTGCTAAGTTGCATGGACTTGCGATTGATCGATGATTTGGTTCCGTTCATGGAGGGGGACAACCTTTCGAATCGGTACGATCAACTTGTATTTGCCGGAT
>JANMLD010000067.1:0-4901 GCA_031372345.1 Pirellula sp. | reverse complement strand
ATGCGATTGATGGGGGTCGCTTTGTTCTCATTAACAGCGGGTCCAACGGTGGTTTGTCTAGCTCTCGGTGTTCGGGGTTTGGGTGGATCGTCTGCTTTAGGCGTCGAACTCTCGGCTTTAGGCGGAGTACTTCCTGCTTGCGGTGTCGTAGTTGCAGTAGGGGGTTTTTCGTCGGACCTTTTTGGTGCGGGATTCGCATTTTTGCCTGGAGCACCGATGGCTTTAGCATCTTTTGGAATCGGCCTTTGATCAACCGTCAAAACGTCCCCGTCTGGTAGTTCTTTTAAGAAGATATCCTTGATTTCGACTTTCATGGCCGGCCCACGATGCACTTGAAAGGCGAGCAACCCGTCGAGTTCGCGCTCCGATTCTTGATGGTCGATTAGGTCTGCCGTAGTCTTGCCATTCACTTGATGAATCAAATGGTTACCGCGCGCGATGATTTTGTATTCATTCCATTCCGGCACTTTCACTTCGATCGGGGCTTGTTCTTTCACTAACCACTTGGTTCCCGAACCATCCACGATCACTTCTTGCCCGTTCTTGGCCACGATCCCGCGCCCGCGTTCGTCATAGACCATTGCGTTGTTGGCAGGAGTCGGATGAACGTCGCATTGGTAGCCCCCGATGGACCATTTACCCACTTCGGGTAATTCGCGACTTCGATATTGGATGCCAGAGTTGTTGCCTGTTTGACGGAGTGTAACCCGCAATTCAAAATTCTTGACTTTGCCGCCGCGCCAAATCAAAAACTGGTTGTAGGGGAGTGGTTCGTCCGCCTTGGTGATGCCAACGATCGCTCCGTCTTGAACGCTCCAAAGCTCAGGGTTTCCATCCCAACCAGTGAGGTCTTTGCCATTGAAAAGGTTTCGTTCCTGTGCTTGAAGGAACGAACCTAAAAACAGACTGAAAAAAACTACGATAAACTTCATGGTTTTGTTTGGACTCACGTTCCAGGGAGGGATGGGTCGTTTAACCCCGTGCCGTAGGCGACGGTGGTTGCTTCGATCTGCCGCGCGTCTAATTCTAAGGCACCGCAGCCTCGAAGTCATCAGAAAAGACCATTCCGATCGTCCAAAACACGAAATCGCACCAAGACGCTATCATGCGTAACACGAACGGCTGATCCAAAACTACCTGCCAAGTGTTCCAATGGGAGAGCGAGACTCCTGCCGAGCTTGGCATTGGTTCGGCAGGAGCCTCTCCCTCCCAATATAAACCTCTCCCTCCCGGGATAAACACTGTTGCCGTTCGCCTTAACACGAGCGGCTTATTAGAAACTGCTATTTTCCCTCCCCACCTTAGCGAGTCACCCATGCATAATCGATCATTCCAATTTTTCCTGCTCGCGTTTTGTCTCACCGGACTCGTTTCGGCAGCACGTTCGGAAGACAAATCGCCGATCCTTCATTCCTATTTGGTGATGGGGGCTAAGACCGCGATCATCGAAGAAGACGGCTCGACGGGCTGGGAATTCACGCCCGGTTCGCGAGATGGCTTTGTATTGCCGAGCGGCAATATCCTGTTGGCCTACAGCGATCGCGTGGAAGAAGTCACGAGAGACAAGCGAAAGGTTTTTTCGTACGCGCGAAGTAAAGAGAATCGCGAGATCGGTACAACCCAACGTCTTTATAACGGCAATACCCTCATTACCGAATTGGGAACTCACCCTAAACTGCTAGAGGTGAACGGGATGGGCGTTGTCGTCATGGAATTACCGCTCCAGCCAGAGACCGACAATGCCCACATGCAGACGCGCATGGCTCGGCAGTTACGCAACGGGAATTATCTCGTACCGCACTTGCTTGCGTTTGCCATTAAAGAGTATTCGCCCGACGGCAAAATCGTTCAAGTGATTAAGACCGATCTAGAAGAAGTCGGTGGCCGAGCAGCGGAGAACTGGCCATTCACGGCCATACGGCTTGATAATGGAAATACGGTCGCCTCGCTAACGCACGGCAACAAAGTGGTTGAGTTCGATCCGCGTGGAGCGATCGTCTGGAAAATTACGAACGAAGATGTGAACGGACTATTTAAGGATCCATGTGGCTCGCAACGACTGGCCAACGGCAATACGGTCATCGGAAGCCACGGCGCCAACAAAGGGATTTCGATGGTCGAGGTCACCCCGGAAAAAAAAATCGTTTGGTCGAGCGATCACTCGTTAGCGGCAGGCGTTCATCATTTTCAAATTCTGACAACCAATGGCAAAGCCGAACCGGGTATGCCTCTCAAGTAAAAACCATCATGCCGTTATAACGTTTCTTGCTTTGCATGGACAAGATCCGCTACGACACATCTCCCAGCTCAATCCGAAGCCGACGCATGATGCGACTTCGCGCTTGGCGGACTGCCGCCGCTGTCATTCCCAATTCGTTCGCCACAACTTCCGTTGGCAATCCATCAATGGCTGTACGCCAAAACGCTTTCCAACTTGGCTCTTTAAACTCGACTCGGACCAATTCCAGCGCTTTGAGTATCAATTCACGAAGCGAATCCGGCGAACTTGGGTCGCAATCGGTCAACTCCTCAACATCAGCAATCTGATGAAGTTGGAGTGCCGCAGTGCTTCCGCCCGTAGGAACCATCGCCGAAGGGTACCGACGGCGGAAATCGATGAGTCTGTTCTTGGCTATTTGCCAAAGCCATCGGCGAAAGCTACCGGTCACTCCGTCTGGCCGCAAACCGGCAATTCCACGTGAAGCGGCCAAAAACGTTTCCTGCGCTATGTCCTCGCTCGTGTGCGAATCACAGCCCATTCGTTGACACCAACCGATCACCAGTGGCGTGTAGATGCCGACCAGCCGCGCCCACGCTTCTTGGTCGCGATCTTGAACGCGACCAATTAAGCTAGGGTTTGTTCCGCTGGTCGAACTCATGAAATTCGCTTTGAAGGGGACACTTTTCGCTGATCACCATTGCGGAACCTGCGTGGCAAAATGAATCCCGCAGGTTTACCCTGCGGAAGTTACAGTTTCTCGCTACAAAAATGATCCTCCGGCGGCCCAGCGACAGTGAGGGAGAACCGTGCGTATCGAAAAGCCGAATGATCCGCAGGATAAACCTGCGGGATTATGCGTTTGCCGCAATCGTCTGGGAATTTTGGTGTCGATCATAGAAAAGCATCCGAAAACGGAAGCGGCAAAAAAGATTTCTGTCACACTAAAATCGTCTTCATTGTAACCCAGGAGTAAACCCCCGCGGCCCATGTTTCAGACAATTCTAATACGACTGGTTTCTAGTCATGCCCACTCTACCCCTCCTCCAAACCGAATGCCTCTCCGACGACATTCTCAAGCGATACCTGGCTGGCTACTTGCCCGAGGATTCGGCAACTCAAGTCGAAGAGCATCTTTCACAATGCACCGTGTGCGATCGTCTAATGCAAGAAATCGACTCGAACGCGAGTAGCGATGATTTGCTGCGACCATTGCAGACAAATTCCCTGTTGCCAAAATCCATAGAGATTGCACCAGCAACAACACAGCGGCCTTGGCTACCCTGGATGACTAGTCGCGAAGTTGGACCCTACGAATTGATCGAACCGCTCGGGCATGGCGGGATGGGGCTCGTGTACCTAGCACGCCATCGCAAGCTCGATCGACTGGTGGCCATGAAACTGCTGCCTGCCCATCATCAAACCGCCGAAGCCCGCGTCCGATTCGAACGCGAGATCTTGGCCGCGGGTCGATTGCAACACCCCTCAATCGTTTCCGCCACCGACGCGGGCCAATTCGGTGACATGGACTTTCTGGTCATGGAATACGTCCGAGGCATGGACTTGGGACGATTGAGCAAATCGACTCCGACCTTGAGTATTGAGGAGACATGTGAGATCGGTCGGCAGATCGCACTTGGGTTATCGTATGCTCATGCGCAAGGCCTCGTGCATCGCGATATCAAACCATCCAACGTCATTCTAGATGACGCAGGTGCCGTGAAGATTCTGGATTTTGGACTGGTGTTGTTCGATCGATGGGATGGCGTTTCGAGTGAATTGACGACGGTCGGACAGTTCCTTGGTACGCTCGATTACATGGCACCGGAACAAGCCGAACGGTGTGGTGCGGTCGACTACCGCGCGGACCTCTATGCCTTGGGCGCGACCATGTTCAAACTATTGTGCGGTCGTGCTCCGTTGGCTGCTGCACCCAATCAATCCCCCATCGACAAACTGCGGTTGTTGGCTTCTCACCGACCGCCGAGCTTGAAAACACTTCGGCCAGACGCACCGGACGCGCTGGTCAAGATCGTCGATAGCCTTTTATCAACGTCTCCACAAGAACGGCCAGCTAGCGCAGCCCACGTTGCCGAGGATTTGCTGCCATGGGCCAAGAGTGGTTGCCTCATCGAGTTGATCGCCAAGGCTCGTCGCATAGAAGGCATCGCCGCAACGGAGCATGCAGTTCCATCCAAAGGAGACAAGCAGTCGTTTCCAAACTCAAATTCCCCGGTGCCTGTGATTCAAACCGTCGCTCGCAATTGGGGCGGCAGTCGAAGGTGGCTTTGGATCGCGGCAGCGATGGTACCCTTGGCTTTTTTGGCTGGATACATCATCAAATTGGATACTCTGGACGGTCAGTTCATCGTTGAGTCAGAAATAGCGGGTGCTCAAATCAAAATCGTGAAGGCTGGGGCCGAAACGAAGAATTTCAAAGTCGAGACAGGGAACACCATAACGCGACTGTTGGCGGGCAAATACGAAGTTTCGCTCGACAGTTCAAGCGATGGGGTAGCGATTGACCGCGATTCGTTTGTGATCGCTAAGGGGGAAACCGTCATTGCGAGGGTTCGCCGAGTAATGCCATCGTCGACCCTTCGCCTCCGGCTGGCGGGCTACGAGATCCTCGAAGAAGCCTCGCTCGGCAGACGGAAACAGCGAGAAGGCATCGAAGAGCGAG
>JANMLD010000038.1:0-73203 GCA_031372345.1 Pirellula sp. | reverse complement strand
CGACAAGAAAGTAAGTGCCTACCGCTGGTGGGAACAAGATAGTCGATTTGACTTAGCCGAACCGAACAACGATTCCAATCGATTTGGATTCGTGGTTGAGATCGATCCGTTCTCGCCGAATTCCGTTCCCGTCAAGCGAACCGCGCTTGGTCGTATCAAGCACGAGAACACTGAGCTGGTCGTTGCTCCTGACGGCAGAATCGTTGTCTATATGGGGGACGATGAAATGAACGAGTTTGTCTACAAGTTCGTGTCTTCAAAGGCGTGGAAGCCACTGGAGAATAGCACGAAACAAAGCGGCACAGATTTGTTGGATGATGGCGTCCTGTATGTCGCCAAGTTTGATGCCGATGGAACAGGCCGCTGGTTGGCGCTCGTACCCGGCGAAAACGGTATTCCTGTAAAGAAAGGGCCGGAGGACAGCGTCGGATTCGATGCAGCCTGCATATGTATTCGGACACGCATGGCCGCGACTGCAGCGGGCGCAACGCCAATGGACCGGCCCGAGTGGGTTGCGGTTCATCCGAAGACGAACGAAGTCTACGTGTCGTTGACCAACAATAAAGGCCGCAAGGAAACCGATCCAGCCAATCCCAGGGCCAGCAACGTGTTCGGCCATATCCTTCGTTGGAAAGAACAAGGGGACGATCCAACTGCCATGAGCTTCCGCTGGCAAGTGTTTGTATTGGCAGGAAACCCTGCCCACAAGGAACCGACGCAACAAGGCAACGTCGTTGGGGATGCCTTCGGCTGCCCAGACGGATTGAAGTTTGATTCGGCCGGAGTGCTATGGATTCAGACCGACATGTCCAGCAGCGTTCTCGGCAAAGAAGGCTACGCAGAGCTAGGCAACAACATGATGCTTGCGGCTGACCCGGTTTCCGGCGACGTTCGTCGGTTTCTAACTGGACCGCGAGGATGCGAGATAACTGGACTTACTTTAACGCCGGATCGCAAAACGATGTTCGTCAACATTCAGCACCCTGGTGAGCCAGCCGACGAAGTAAGCGACGCTGCGGCACCAGCCAAGGTAAGCAACTGGCCCGATGCCATCCAAGGGGGCCGACCGCGTTCAGCCACGGTAGCCATTCGCAAACGCGACGGCGGAGTCATCGGCAGCTAAAAATAGTTATCGTTTAACCCCGAGCCGCAGGCGACGGCGGACTCAGCTACGACACAAGTGCCAGTTCAACAAACGGGATAAAAAAATCCATTTCGGGAATCTCTAGGCATCGGTCGACACCTCGATCGATCCAACTCGCGATCTGCATCGCATGATGGTGGCAGCGATTGTTTCCGAAGGTCATTCTCTCTGAGACGGTCATGAAACCGCCATCCGATAGGATGTTGCGTTGGTCACAGACGTCGAGAAAGCTGTAGTACTTGGGAATCACCGTCGCTAAAAAACGTTTCGCAAAGGGTTGTAGGCGAATCGTCTCAGCAACTTCGTCGCCAAAGTTCTTCACTAACCAATCATAGGTGCCTGTCTCGTGCAACGAGTCACTTGTCCAATCACCCGCTTGAAGGGATCCACTGGCGAGAATTTGACACGGGCGAAATAGCAGCGCGGAAACGACAAGCGACGTCTCCGAGTTTTCCGAAACGGCACTGGCCGCCAAATGCCGAGCCTGGAAAAAGATACTGGAAACGGACCGGTCCCAATGCCGATTACCGGCTTGGAGCAGTTCGAACAACTCTTCGGCCGTAGAGGCATGTGTTTCGATCCGTGCAGTGTTTCGATCTCTAATCGCAATCATGGTCTTCTCCTTAAATAAGCGAGCTGGTTTGATAGCTTTTGGAGCATCGTAACTTTTCGCTGTGTTGGAATCGTGAAGAATGCGTTAGCGAAATGTGAATCTCGACGTAGGCGATGTCGCTCCGCGACTCGCGGTCAGGGTGGCCGAAAGAGCCCTTGCGAATCGCCTTCGAATAAACTGTTTTCACCCGTCGAACAAGAATCAAAACCCGCTTTGGTACGAACTTGAATCTCCCTGCAGCTAATAGTTTCATGAAAAATTCACAATCGCACATCGGCTTGTCCGCCGCCATAGAGCCGACAGGGAACGCACACCAGGGTTGCGGAACGATAATGGTTCGTTCTTTTCCATTTGATCGATTCATTGAGGAGCTTTACGGGCTTCCGTCGGCTGCTGACGATTTGACCTAGGTGTAAACACTTTGCCTTAGGTTCAATGGACCATGCCGTTGTTTCGTGGTATGGCAATGAAACGCCAAAATTTCAAGTTGGATTTCCTTTGACAAATCTTAGCTGCTGCATTGTAATCGTTCGCCGTATCGATCCGTTGCAGGATTAAGTATCACGCTGTGATCATTGGAAGCCGTTGGGGTAGGGAAAATCAGATGCCTTGCTTTAAGTATTTCTTGCTAGTAGCGCTGACTAGCTGCTCGGGACTAGTTTGTCTCTCTGGCTGCGAAAGCAGCATTCAACAGAAGACGTATCCGACAAGCGGAGAAGTAAAGCTCGATGGTAAGCCTTTAGCAAGTGCAGTCATCGTGTTCCATGCGGTAGACAAGACCAAATTCAAGTGGGAAGAATTGCCTCAAGGGGTGACAGACCAAGACGGCAAGTTCAAACTATTTACGTATTCATCGAACGATGGTGCCCCAGCCGCAGAGTACACCGTTGGTATCGCGCTTTACCAAGCGAATAGCGATGACGGCGGAGACCAAGTTAAACGCGAAAAGACGCGTGTGAATCTACCGCCCAAATTCGCTGACCCAAAGACATCTGGACTCACTGCAAAAGTCGAGGCAAAAACGACCGTGATTCCAACTTTTGAGTTGGTAAGTAAGTGAGACTCAAGCCGCGTGGCACAATTCCCTCAGGTTTACGAGCCTGCGGGATGTGGTAGCCGCTTATGGATTTTGGTTGTGTTCGCCGAGATAGTGTCCTTTATTGTCTTTTAAATTGTGGAGGTAAATGAAAATGGTACGTCGTCGTGGGTTTACGCTGGTTGAGCTTTTGGTGGTCATAGCCATCATCGGTATTTTAGTCGGACTTTTGCTTCCTGCCGTTCAAGCGGCCCGGGAGGCAGCCAGGCGGATGCAATGTCAAAACAACATGAAGCAGATCGGTTTGGCGATCCAAAATTTCGAAAGCGCCTATCGGTTTTTTCCTCCGGCTCGCGTTGATTCCGCGCCCGGTTTTCCCGTTACGGAGTTTGGGGTACCGGCACCGACTACCGGCACGATTCAGCATGGACCTGGCATTTTTTTACTGCCCTACATGGAACAGACCGCGATTTACAACCTGTACGACTTAAAGCAGACTTGGTCGAGCGCAGCGAATGCAATTGCAATTGCAAAGCAAATCCCTTCTTTCATCTGCCCTTCGGCGCCCGAAAGTGATCGACTTGATACTGGAAACGTACCCGGCAGCACCGCTGCTAACCGTTGGCTTGCCGCTGCCTCCGACTACTCCATCGCCAACGGAATGAACGGAAAAATTGGGTTGCCACCGTACAGCTTGATGCCAGCGATTCCAGGCTACGATCCAGCCAACCCGAGCACCGATGCGACGCAGTACATAGGGTCCATTCTGCCTATGAGCACGATCTCTTCGTTCACGACCGGCATGAGCCCACCCTTCTACAATCGACGCACGAAAATGAGATTCAGCTCGCTTACCGATGGAAGCTCGAATACCTTTTCTTGGGTGGAAGATGCGGGTCGCCCATTTCAATATCGTCGCAGCGCAAAGGTCTCTACCCTCCGGGCAAGCGGAGCCGGCTGGGCTGACCCGGATTCTGAGTTTTGGGTCGATGGTTTCACCACGGATGGCGTTACTTCGCTGGGTCCATGTGCTATGAACTGCAACAACAACAACGAACTCTACGCCTTTCATACCGGTGGTGCTATGGCCGTCTATTGCGATGGAAGTGTTCGCTTCGTTTCAGCCCAGACGTCTATTCCACTCCTTGCTGCAGCGATCAGTGCAAGCTTGGGTGAAGTTGCCGCCATCGACAATTAGTTGATAAGCTCTGGACATGAAGGGGATTCTATTCGCAGCCTGACAGTCATAGAGGAGGTTGAATTGATGGCTTTGCTGTTTCTTCATGGAATGGCATTAGCTTCATGGTTTGTACCGCTAGGAAGAGTTCTCGATGCTGCTGGTATGGATTCGATCAAGCCGATGGCTTTCGCTGCATCGGCGATAGCAGCGATTTTGTCGCCTCTATTCTTTGGTGCCATGGCAGATCGGGCCGTTCCGCCACCCAAGGTTCTGCGCTGGATCAGTTTTGCGACAGCCGCGTTAGTTGGTTTGATTGCATGGGCAATTCAGGGCAACGCTTCCAGTTGGACGATTCTGTTGTTGATCCAGGTGCAGGCACTGTTTTGCAGCCCCACTTCTAGCCTTGCAGGTTCTATCGTTTTCTCACAGTTGATTAGGTCCAAGCGTCCATTCGGGTCGATTCGCGCATTAGGCACAGTCGGTTGGATGGTAGGCTGTTGGACAACAAGCATGCTGGAGTTGGATTCGAGTCCGAGAGCATTCTATGTTAGCAGCCTATTGTGGATTGTATTGGGGGTATTCACCCTGCGATTGCCTCGTCAAACGATCATCCGTTCGGGTGCTCAGCCACTAACGCTTCGAGAACGATTTGGGTGGGACGCACTGAGTCTTTTGCGAAATCACGATCATCGGGTTGTTTTCATCACGGCAGCACTCATCGCAATTCCTTTTGCCGCTTTCTATCCATTTACGCCGCCACACTTGGCGGAACTGGGTCTGGAGCGAACGAGCGCATGGATGTCACTTGGGCAAATCACCGAGGTGATCGCTCTGATTTGCATGGGCGCGATCCTCCGGCGATGGAGTTTCAAATGGGTTGTTGCAACTGGAATTGGTTTTGGAGTTCTCAGATACGCCCTCTACGCCACCAATTCGACCATTCTTGTACTCCTTGGGTTGACGCTCCACGGCTTCGCATTCACGTTCACTTTCGTAAGCACTCAAATCTACCTCGCAGAACGTATCGAGTCTGGTTGGCGAACACGCGCGCAGGCGTTGTTGAGTTTGATGACTGGCGGACTCGGAAGCCTAACGGGGTATCTGTGGTGTGGAGCTTGGTTGGCCATGTGCACATCAGGCGGCTTCGTCCGCTGGAGTCTCTACTGGAGTGGTCTCAGCGCGTTGGTCGTGGTTGTATTGCTTTACTTCTCTACAAGCTACCATGGCATCCAATCGGACTCTAAAAAATTAGTCGCATAGCGATTCCTTGCTGCGACTTAGAATCAGGGCAAATAACCGTTGCATCTTCAAGCTATTCAAAATTGGATTCGAGCAAATCGACCAAATCAAGCTCAATCTGTGCCGCAAAATTTAACATCGGCAAATGTTTCTGTGCGACGGCTTGCTGCAGACCGGCAATCGTCGTGTTGAATGCATCCCGAAGTCCCTTGTTGTCGACTTTTTCCTTGATCGCGTCCCACCATACTACTCCTTCTGCCACCGTCGACTGTACGGCACTCCAATCCAGTTCCTTCGCGGCTGTAATCACGTGAAGTCGAAAACCGACATAGTCAAGCAGGCTAACTTCCTTGGGCACATCGAGACTGGCACCATCGAGGCTTTCGGCCAAGAGTCGAAACACTTCAACAGCATTAACCGCCACCGAATAGTGTTCCTTTGCCTTCGAAGCATCTTGAATGGTTCTAAGCAATTGCTCGTATTTTTTGACGGCAGACGGCGGTAGTGCTTTCAAGACTTCGGAAGCCCCAGATTCTGCTTCTGCCAGCGATTCCAAAACACCTTTTCGATTCTTTGCAAGGGCCGCTTCGGTCATGTCCTCGAACGGAGACATTGCATCGAGCAGCGTCTCATTCTTCGAGGTCGCATCCTGAGAAGATGTCGCAATCATCAATTCGTGCCGTTTGAGAAGTACGTCACCGTCATGTGGCGCTTCGCGTACGACACCGACGCCTGGCGCATAGTACTTATATTCGACGGTCCCATCGGCCAAGTCTTCCTTGACCTTCACGCAATTTTCGTAGATGCCAGCGGGCGTCTTGACTGTCTCGGTAATCGAAATGACCTCATCCTGCTCGCCGATCTCGTCCGACACGTCTTCCGTTCGCCACTTCTGGCCAACCTGTGGTTTTGCTGAAATAAGCACTCCGGGTGCTGGAGTGTCTTTGCCATACAACCAGCTACCAACGTGGCCGATGATTTTGCCGTCCTCATATTCATCGACGTCTTCACCCAAATAGAAGACAGTACCATTGTCGTCTTGTGCGAAGTAATCGAGAGCGACTTCAACGAGCTCACCATCCTCGTACGCTCGGTCTTCGAAGACGAGAGTCTCAACCACTTGTTCGCCGATCTTAAAAGTTTTACGAAGTTCTGGCTTTGCAGTCCGTTCGACGCGAACTTTGGCACCGCCCTCCTTCCCTTCCAGGATATCTTGCTTGGTGCTAGAAAGCGGCAGATACGGATTAGTGATGTTACGTGGATTGCTGAACTTCACACCTTTTAAGACCGCTTCACCTCGAGCGACGCGTTCCGCAGCAGCATCCGCTGCATCGTCGGTCTTGGTTTCGACTAGTTTGCCATCTTCAGTGATTACTAGGTCACGGATTTTCCCGTCCTTACCTTTAATCCCCGCTTCGTATACTGCCTTTCCATCGATCTTTTTCGATTCTAAATCGACAGTCATTCCGGCAGTTCCACCATTCGCGGCTACCGCATCTTGTACAGCCTTTGGTAGATCTCCCCATTTCTGGGGTTTGCCAGCAAAGCCAGTACTCCCCATCAAAACGATCATTGCCACTATCGCTAATACTTTGAACATCGCATTTCTCCTTGACTTGGCCCATACGCTTGCTCTGCCAAACACGCCGTAGCACGACGATCATGGTCGGCGTGAATCTAGTAAAGTGGGAGTATACTAGTTTCATGATGAGAACAACGTGAGAACGACAAGGTTCTTTGCGATACGGACCTACAACACGTGTCATGATGTCATGATGCCAAGCTCTTTAATGCGTTTTGAACATTACGAACTTGTTATTTTCCACCGCAATTTTGCGACCACGCCGAACAATTCATCAATTCTTAATGCTGTTTGCGATTGTTGCGGCCTTGATAGCTCCTATTCTGAAAGTGGATTGACATCCAGGTTCGGAGTGTGCACGTATTGCACTCTTTGGATGCAATCCGTCATCCTTATAAGGATTGCTTTCATGATTATGCATTGTCGCTGGTGTTGTTCGCAGGAGCGTTCCAGACATAGGAAGTTATGTGGATTTACGCTGGTAGAGTTGCTAGTTGTCATTGCAATTATCGGAATTTTGGTCGGCTTGCTTCTGCCTGCTGTTCAAGCCGCTCGTGAAGCGGCTCGCAGAATGCAATGCACCAACAATTTGAAGAATCTAGCGCTAGCTGCGTTGAATTTCGAATCAGCCAATGGCGGATTTCCTTACAACGCAATCACGAAAAACAACAGCCAATTTCCTTATATACCTTATGATCCAGGTGGACCGGACGCTCCAAGTCCAGGCAATTTTGGAGGGACTCAGGGGCGTTGCAGTGGTATGGTTCCCTTGCTCCCCTATGCTGAGCAAAGCAATGTCTATCCACTTTATTGTTTCAACAAAGATTGGTCAGACCCGTCCAATGCAGCCCCGTTACTGATAAAGTTCTCGTTAATGCGATGCCCATCAACTCCGGCTGAGGATGTTCTGACCTACCCGGCCCTCTTGGCCAATTACATTACACCAACCAACAAAAACTCTGCTTTTGCACCTCCTGCATCCGGCTCGACAACTACCAATATTCTGGGCGCATCACTCTATGCTACAACGAAATGTACACCTACCGGCTGGGTCGGCGATTATGCCGCCATTGGCCAAATTAAGACCAACAAAAACACGGCGGGGGCTGAAATCGCATTCACCAACCCTCTGATCACCGTTCCTTTTGCTGGATCCGGCAGCAAAGGCGCTACTGTCCAAAATGCAAAGACCAAATTGGCCTCAATCACGGACGGCACCAGCCACACAACTCTTTACTCCGAAAGGTCTGGTCGTAGTAAGCAATACTACACTGGTTCCATATCGGACTTGACCGCTATCCAAACCGGGGCCATTTGGGCTGACGCCGACAATCGAATCACGGTCACCGGAACCCAAACGGACGGAAAGGGCGCGTTTGGCACTGGTCCTTGTATAATGAATTGCAACAACCAGCAAGGTGACATCTATAGCTTCCACACCGGTGGCGCCAACGTCGCTTTCGCTGACGGCCATGTTACTTTCGTTTCGAAATCGGTCGACATCAATGTTCTCGTGCCAATGGTTACGAGGGGTGGCGGCGAAATCGTGGACGATTGACACTATGATTGCTAGATCCAAACAATCTCCACTCGAAATGATGCCGCATGAATCTTCCAAGAAGCTTTGGTTTGTTAGTAGGGGTACTGTTAGTCGTGAGCCCAGCTTACTCCGGTGAAACGGAGGCGTTGGTACAGACCAGGACAATCCAATTGAAAGGCGTTACTGGAAAGCTCGATCATCTCGCCGTCGATTCCGAAGGGCAACGGCTGTTCGTCGCGAACAAGACGAACAACACGTTGGATATCGTCGACTTGAAATCGGGTTCTCTGGTCAAGCAGATTACTGACCAAATAAAAGTTTCCGGAGTCGCGTTCAGCTCAGATCTAGACAGGATCTATGTCGGAAATGGATCTGGAACTTGTAATGGATTCGATGGCAAGACTTACCAGCAAGTCTTTTCGACTCAGACTCCCAACGCGGACAATGTCCATTACCATTCCGGCACCAAGTTGTTATATGTTGGACAGGATAAAGTCCTTTCGGCCCTCGACGCGAAGACCGGCAAACTCAATGCGACGATGGATCTTCCCGGTTCAATTCATGGATTCACAATCGATAAAAAGGCGAAAAAACTCTTCGCCGTTCTGACCAAAGAAAACATGATCGCTGTCATCGATATGGAACGACATCAAGTGACAGACCGATATCCGCTTACGCTGTCCGATGCCGGGAGCCCCATTGCTCAAGACAGCGAACAGGGCCTGTTGTTCGTCGGCTGCCCGAAAACGAAGCCGATGATCGTCATATTTGATGCAAAGAGCGGAAAGGAAGTTGGCAGCGTGTCGATTCCAGGAGGCGTGGACGATGTGCACTACGATTCACAGCGACACCGCCTGTATGCTTCGTGTAGCGATCAAGTCCTGGCGGTTATCGAGAAGGTGGATGGTAAATACGCCGTGGTGTCGAAAATCGAAACACCCAAAGACTCGCGAACCTGCGTCTGGTCGAATGGAATACTCTATCTTGCCGTGCCGAAGCAGGAAGGTCAGGATGGCCCCGAAATCCATGTTTTCGAAGCGCGCCCTGTGATTGAATAAGCGCTCAGGAATCAAGTATCGAGGGGCGTGAGAACCGAAACCCGGCGACGAAGTCTGATACCGCTGCACTTGTCGCTGCTGTCCGCGGCGGAGTTGAGGGAGAGACCATCGAGATCGCTGCTGGCACCTACGCACTTGATGCCACCTTGGAACTCAAGGCCCGGATGACGCTTAAGGGAGCGGGCATTGACAAGACCATCATTACGCATGCCGCGAGCTGGAAGCCATCCACAAAAACGTTGCCCGACCCCGAGATGACATTAGATGGGCTGGACACCGACGCTTACCTAATCCGGCTCATGCGAGATACCGCCGGTGTCACCATCTCCGACATGACGCTGCTTGGTCCACAGCTGCACGGGGGGATTTTTGCCTGGTTCCATACGAATCTGCATGTCGAGCTTGTGAGGATCAAGGACACTCTGTGGAGCGGAATTCGATCGTTCGGGATGCAGAAGGCGAAGATCCATGACTGTGAGTTCATCGACGCTGGCGGTCGATGGGACAATGGTCAACCCGGTATAAAGGGTGGCAACACTGGCGGCGGGATTTTTGCTTGCTGGATGAGCGACAGTGAGATCTTCGACAACCGCTTTGTCCGCACGCAAGCTGGACCCGCTGACGAGTTCTATGGAATCAAAGTACGGCAAGGAACGCGGTGCCACGTTCACCATAACACCATCGATACCAACTTCTCGATGGAGTTCCCGTTTGAGAACGACGAGGACAATGAGATCGACCACAATGTCTGCCAAGGCACCATTTCCATCCCTAAATACGCGGGCGGAGTCGTCCCTAAGAGCGGTCGCACATTCCACATTCACCACAATTGGATGAAGGACAGCTACTCCATTGAGTTCGTCCGCAACGGCGTGGAAATTGACCATAACCTGTTTGCTTTTGACGTGAAGCAGGATCACGGCAACCTCATCGCTGCCTTCGGCGATGTCGCTGCCCCTGGCCCAGCCAGCTTTCACAACAACCTCGTCGGCAACCCAGGTCGCGGAGTCATCTGGATAAATGAGGTGTTCAACAACCTCGAAGTCCGTAACAACCACATCATCGCCAGAACCACAGCGACCCCGCGAGCGGACGGGCTGTTTGGGTTCAACGGCGGAAGTGATTTCAAGACGATCTCAATCAAGGACAATCTCATTGAGTGCATTGGGCACGCACGGCCATTGCTCCGCGCACCGGAGAGCTAAGCCGTTACGGTCGAGAACAACAAACTCATCAACGTCTCAGATGCTGACAAGCTGAGGAACGCCAAGGCCGACCGCACGATCGGATTGGAGAAGCCTCTCCAGTTTCAGTGCGGAGCCCACAGGGAGTTCACTGTGGACGACTGGAAAGTAGGTCCAACTAAGGATTAGATTCTGCCACTATTTGAACCACGGAGACACAGAGTGTACAGAGTCTCGAATACACCGCGAGTAAGACCTCTGTGTTCCTCGGTGTCTCTGTGGTTAATCTGCTTCAAGGAGGTTTGCCTTTTTGCCAATTAATCCGAAAGCTAACTCGCAACGGTTTGACACGCCAGGTTGGCCGAAATCCAAATTTGGCATGCCACACCATCGACGAACTGATGGTAGAGCTGTAGGTGTCGCCTCGTCTCGGGTAAGCATTTTGTAGCTGGCCTGCGGGTTGCAGGAAGCCCGCCTAGCCCACTATAGTAAATTGCTGGCAAGCTCTGCGAGTTCCGAGCGTTCGCCTTTTTCCAACGACACATGTCCGTAGAGTGGTTGACCGACCATGCGATGAATGAGGTAGCTCAATCCATTGGACAAAGAATCCAAGTAAGGGTGATCGATCTGTTGAATGTCGCCCGTGAATACGATTTTTGTTCCTTCTCCAGCGCGCGTGATAATCGTCTTGATCTCGTGCGGTGTCAGATTCTGGGCTTCATCGACTATAAAGAATACGCGGTGCAAACTGCGACCACGGATATAGGCCAAGGGAGTGACTTCAACGTGACTTGACTGGAGAAAGTCTCGGCTACGCACACTGGCGCTTCCATTCCCGTTGGTCGGATTCATGACGGCTAGATTATCATACAAGGGTTGCATGTAAGGATCTAGTTTTGCTTCGATATCGCCAGGCAGAAAACCCAGATCGCGATTGCTTAGAGGGACGGCGGGCCTGGCCAATAAAGTTTGACTGAACCGCGAGCGACTCTCGATTGCGGCAGCCAAGGCGAGCAGCGTCTTGCCTGAGCCAGCCTTACCCGTTAGCGTCACCAGCTTCAATTGGTCATCCAAAAGCGCGCGTAACGCAAACGATTGCTCGGCATTGCGTGGGTGAATACCTGCTGCCGATACGCGGTCGATTCGTTTGAACATTCTCTCTTTGCTATGGTACGTTGCCAGCACGGACCTGCTGTTGTTTCGCAGAATGAAATTCTCGTTTGCAATCGGATGGGAGATGTCCGACAAAAGGCCTTCTGAGACGTGGCCGCCATTCATAGAAAAATGAGCGAAAAGTTCGTCTGGGAGGTTATCGATCAGCCGTTTGCCGGTGTAGAGTTTGTCGAAACTCTCAACTTTGTCGTTGTTGTAATCCTGAGCAATTAGGCCCAATGATTTCGCCTTCAGACGTAGATTGGTGTCCTTGGAGACCAGAACGACAGGTCGCTTTTGTTCCTGCTTTTGAAGCAACAATGCGACACCTAGGATGCGGTGGTCCTGGTTGTCCTCAAGAAATGCAGCGCCAAGTCGAGCATCCGGTCCATCCCCAAGCACGATCCGAATCGAACCCAGTCCGGGGCCAAGCTTAGCACCGCTAGAGGAGAGAACATCGCCAGTCAGTTCGTCGAGAATTCTTAAAAACGCTCTCGCCTGGAAATGGATGTCCTCGTTCCCTTTTTTGAACTTGTCCAACTCCTCGAGGACGGCGATCGGAATCGCGATGTCGTTTTCCTCAAAACGCCGTATGCATTCGGCATCATGCAAAATAACGTTGGTGTCTACGACAAACAGTTTTGGGTTATCTGGAGGCAATTGTTTGGGGTTCCAAAATCGAAAAAGGACTATTCACGAGCAATCTTTTGACCGGCGTCATCCAGCAAATCCTAATCTGAATTCAGAGGGATGACTGTTGGGCTCGCCCCGCATGGAGGCAGTCTCAAATCAATCGCTTGTGGATTCGCAGAGGAAAAAAGGCAGGCGTCAATAAAATTCATCAAAATTAAACACGACCGATTCGGATTTCCGCGTAGAAAGACACTAAACTTAGGACGGAATGACGATTGGGCACTCAGGCGACGTGTCACAAGACTATCTTCCCATCTGTTCAGCAACTCCTTTGAGTTGATTTGACTAAATTTCCTTGATCTTGAAAAGTTGCGAACTGTGTCACGAACATCCATGTGTTTCCAGTCCAAAATGGGGTTTCGACGTGGATTTACCCTTGTCGAGTTGTTGGTAGTCATCACGATCATCGGCATACTTGTAGGCTTACTTTTGCCGGCTGTCCAACAAGCTCGCGCTGCGGCCCGACGCATCAGTTGCGACAACAATCTAAAACAACTTGGGCTCGGCCTGCATAACTACGAATCAGCTCATCGGAGACTTCCTCCAGGGTACCTCTACAAACGAGGGCCACAAGGAAACCATTCAGGATTTGGGTGGGGTGCTGCCATTTTACCGTACTTGGAACAATCGTCGATTTACGCGTCGCTCAATTTTGATGTCCCATTGTTCGACGACAGAAACGCCAAGATTCGGGAAACACATCTACCTGTTTTTCTTTGCCCGGAAGATTCGGTTTCTACGCAAGGGTTTGTGGAGATGGGCGACGAAAAGTATGCAATGGCGAGTTACGTTGCTTCATTTGGTCCGCCAGACTTGGACGAAACCCAAGAAAAACGTGATGGACTTTTCAGTCGCAATAGTTCGACTCGATTCGCTCAAATCATCGACGGGCTATCGAATACGATTGCATGCGGAGAAAGAGAAAATGGACCGTTTCGAAGAGGAGGAGTTCATGGTCCTCACTTCTCCTACGAAACCGCTTGGGCTGGTGCCATTCGAGAAATCAGTGATCCAACGGACGACCACGGACATATGGTACTATTTCAAACAGGGCACACGCCAAATAGTTCGTACTCAGACGATCGCGATGTCTCTGCCCCGCACGTCGGTTATGCAAACTTTCTCTTCGCAGACGGATCCGTCCGACTGATAGTCGAGAGCGTCGACTTCTCCGTCTACCAGAGCTTATCAACCCGCGCTGGAAGTGAAGTTGTTTCGATTGAACCGTAAGCAAATCTTCGGAGAGATACCGTTCAGAAACTTCATCTAATCTAAAGTCAACACGCCCGAAACTTTTTGTGTGCGACAAAGTTTACCGAGCAGGCTTAAGACAAGACGTCGTGATCCCCGCCTACATGGGAGTTGTGCCGAATGCGCCGCAAGTCCTAAAAGAACTCAGCGAAATGAAAACGTGGATCTCAGACAGTGGCGTGAACCTGACACAAGATCGCTTTCGTGATCTCCGAATCCCGGTACCTTCGCTCCGGAGCAATTGGCAATTCTTGAACTAGCGGAAGAGAAGTTCTCGCGTGTCGACGCATGTGTTAAGCTGATAGAAACAAGCATGCGTGGGCCGATTCTGATGCTGGGTGCAGTCGAAGCGTACATGGGGTTTTGAATCAAAATGAAACGTTCTGAATTTCCTTTGCCTCCGAATCGAGCTCAAACACATCGCATGTGAGGCCGTTTCATGTCAACATCGGTTAAACCCTTTTAGGCTATGCGCTTAAGTCGATTAAGTACCATTCGTTCCTGCCACCTTTTTCCTGACATGACACCTTTTTCCTGACCCGAAAGACCGAAAGCCACCAAGGTCAGAATCTTGATGTTGTGGCACGATTCCTTATGTCTTGGTGCCTTTGACGCTACGAGAAAACAATGAGACACGTTGGCGGACCACCGAACCCAAATCGACTCTCACTTGTAAGCCAAAGCGGTGCGTCGCAACGCGAGCTTAAACAACTCTTTTCTGTTGAGGAATGACATGATGAATTTTCGATGGTTGAAGAACTTAGCTTTTTTCGGGGTTCTTTCCGTTGCGACTTGCCTTATTGGCGGAGTGCGACGCGAAGACACTGAATTGGATTTGGTCTCATCCGGAAGTCCGCCAGCCCCAGGCACTTTCGATGTCGGCGGGACCGCCATCGGAATCAATCTCGACTTTGGATATCTCTGGGTTCAAACCAACAAGGGATGTTACCAAGCGATCTACTATGACGCCAGTTCGTCCGTTGTAATAAACGGAGTGGCTGCATCGGTTTTGAACATACCTTACGGCAGCCGAATTCGTTCGAGTAATTCGCTCGCAACTGGCAAGGCAATCAGCATTGATGTCCGCTTCTAACGTACGCGGTTGATAGAAATAAACGACTCGCGAACCATTTTGTCGCGAGGCGTTTTTCATTTATCCCAACGGCGGTATCAATGCGTTCGAAAGCAAACGGCAGAATGAAATCGACCAAGTCAACCCAATACGTAAGTGAGGGACCTGCCGAACAGTCCCTCACTCGAGCATCAGGTTGAACCTATTTTTTGCTTTGCCCACCAAGAGCTGTTGGCAGAGCAACATGGCTAGGCCGCTATGATGGGTGCCTTGCCACATGCTGGTGCGCGAACAAAGACCCAAGCAGAATCGAAGCAGTACCGCTCCAAGCCGCTTTCCGCACGCATCATCATCGCGTTTTCGAATATCGCGGTTTTCTGATATTCTATACCCACCTCAAGAAGGGCAAGAGCCAGCCCCTCACTGCCGTCGGTGACACAGTGCTTGAAAACTCTCGTCGACTAATCGATCTTCGATTCCCGCCGCCAAAGTAGACGTTGCCAGTCGAAGTTTGTCGAATGTTCCCGATTAAGGCTACCTTGGGGATTGTGTCATTGGCAATGATCCCGCTGGCGATCTTGATGGTGCTGGGCGGCATGGTCTGGCGCGATCTGCAATCGCTGACGAGTTGGAAGGAAGCTCAAGCGACCATTCTGGACCGACGGGAAATCGTGCAAGGTGGCGAAACGGAATACCACAAAGATGGCCGTCGAACACAGACCGTCTACCAAAGCTTATCAACCCGCGCTGGGAATGAAGTTCTTTCGAGTGAACCTTAAGCTACGCCTCGGCGAGATCGAGATAAAGTTTAGAAACTTCATCTAAACTAAACACGTTGCAGGAACATTTCCGGGCGTCGAGTTGTAGAATCTGAACTACTACGGCCGAACGCAATTTGAGTTGACGCGTGGCGATTTTGATAAAAGGAGATACCCAATGGCCAATCCGTTGAAATTGATGAACTGGTTTTTTGCAGCAAGAAATCGCAACTTGCTATTCACCATCGCGTTAGTCAGCGTGGGTGTATGTCAAGCACAAGAGAAATCGGCTAGCGAACTGGCTCGCGCTGCGGAGTCTCGATTCCCAGGGCCTACAGCGACGGGGTATTTGCTGCCGAACGGTTGGCACATCACTCCGGCTGGTCGACAAATCGAAACGACCGACCTGCTGCTCAATATCCTACCACTCAAAGATTCGAAACACGCGATCATCGCCACGAGCGGTTTCAATGAACACAACATCGCGTTGGTCAATCTCGAATCGGGTTCGTTCATGGCCAAGGAATCGGCTTACCAGAGTTACTTTGGACTCGCACTATCGGCAGACGAAAAGAGAATTAGCTGGTCGGGAGGTGGGGCAGGCCGTTTGCACACGTTCGACCTCTCAGCGGGAAAGCTAACTCGGACGAGCGAACCGGAGCCAAATGCTCGCTCGATGAAGCGAGAGGAGCTGGCCGCATTGAGAGCTCAGCTCGTCAAGGACAAGTCCTTTCGAAGCGGGCTTTGCCTGGATGAAAAACGACAGTGTATTTATTCGTTAAAGATCAACTCGGGCAAGTTGGCAGTGATTCCATTCGGAGCTGACGAAGCAACCGAAGTCGAATTGGGAGGACGCCCCTATGATGTCCAGTTGAGTCCGAGGAACGGTTTGCTCTATGTTTCCGATTGGTCCGAGCGTCGGCTCATGGTTGTCGATCCCGTTTCGCTTCGCGTTGTCGCACGAATCCCAGTCGGCGAACATCCCAATCAAATCGCTTTCCATCCGACCGATGATCGTCTCTTTGTCGCATGCGGTTCATCCAATGGCGTTTGGGTCGTTGACACGAAACGAGGCACCGTTACCGAAACGATCTTTACCGGACTTTTTCCGCGCTCGCCCGAAGGAAGCACTCCGGATGCTTTGGCCCTCTCGCCAGACGGAGAAATGCTGTTCGTTGCCAACGCCGACAACAATTGCATTGCCGTAATCGAAGTCGAACATCCAAATCGAAGCGCGGTCAAAGGGTTTATCCCAACCGGATGGTACCCGACGGCCGTCGCTATCACACCAGACGGCAAAAACCTCTTGGTGGGTGTAGGCAAAGGAAATCAATCGAAAGCCAACCCCATTCCGAAAGTCGAAGTCCCCGATTCGAAGCTGACGGATACCGAACAAGCGGTCCGCAAATTTCAGCCATTCCCATACATCGGAACGAACATGAGTGGCGCTCTGTCCATCGTGCCAATTCCAGACGATGCGGCCTTGAAAGAGTATACGCAACAGGTTTACCGCAATTGTCCCTATTCCGACGAATTGCTGGCCTCCGTTCCAAGCGCTGTTCCGACTGCGATTCCATCCAAAGTAGGTGCTCCCAGTCCAATCAAATACGTCATCTATGTGATCAAGGAGAATCGAACCTACGATCAGGTTTTTGGCGACTTGGCCGCAGGCGACAAGCCGATAGGAAAAGGGGACCCGAGCTTATGCATGTTTCCGCGAAAGGTCACTCCGAACCACCATAAGCTTGCCGAGCAATTTGTGCTTCTAGACAACATGTATTGCAATGGCCAGGTGAGCCGAGACGGTCACCCTTGGAGCACGATGGCTTACAACACCGACTACATCGCGCGAGACTGGCACTTAACGTACTCGCAGCGACTGGGGGTCGATGACGATGACCTAGGAGACTTGTCCAATGCGCCATCCGGTTATCTCTGGGATGCGTGCATGCGAGCAGGGGTCAGCTATCGCAACTACAAGGAATACGGCAGCCGAGTTTCAGACGATACGGGCAATACGAAGATGGAGGGCAAAGTTCCCGGACTTATCGGTCACATGTGCCCCAATTTCGGGATCGGTAAGGGTCGAGAACGGGACATGGACTTGATCGAAGTGATGCTGGCCGAGTACAAGCAGTTTGTCGAGAGCAAGAACATGCCAAAATTCATCATGATGAGTCTTGGTGAAGATCATACCGATGGTACGCGAATAGGTTCGTTCACTCCCCAATCATGTGTTGGCAGCAACGATATCGCGTTAGGGAAGCTTGTGGATGCGGTCAGCCATGGTCCTTTGTGGTCGGAAACTGCAATTTTTGTGATCGAGGATGATGCACAGAATGGTCCCGATCACATCGACGCTCATCGCACGGTCAGCTTCGTCATCAGCCCCTATACCAAAAGGTCGTATGTTGATAGCACACAGTACAGCACGGTCAGCATGATTCGAACGATGGAGCTCATTCTAGGCCTTGAACCGTTGTCCCAATACGATGCGGCGGCCCGACCCATGTTCAACAGTTTTACCAGTGTTGCCGACTTGACGCCGTACACTCTCGAAGCAGCTCAGATCAATCTGGAAGCAAAGAATGATGCCCTCGCTTATGGTGCCGACCGATCGATGCTGATGGATTTTACTGAGTACGATCGAATCGATGATTTCGAATTGAATGAAATCCTATGGCACTCCATCATGGGTGTCGACGCGCCGACCCCTCCAGCGGTTCGAAGAGCGATTGCGTTTCGGACAGTTGGCCGACGGCAGTAGTTAAGCACCTACCCGTAAGTTTCTTCGTTTAACCGCGTGCCCATTGGGCCGCGAGTACTGTAAAACGCGGGGCGATGCCCACGCGGTTAAGCGAAATAACATCCAGATATTTCTGCCGAGGTGCTTATGGGGAAGTCCGTGCCGCTTGCTGATCTGCCTTGTCGAACAAAGCTTTCAGTTGAATTGAAAAGCCAGGAAGCACGCCTTCTGCCGTGATGCTTTCGGAGGGCAAAACTTGAACGGCATCTGATGGACTTGAATAGGAAATCGCTGATCGAGTGGTGGGATCGATGTACCAAACCAATTGCACGCCTGCTTCAAAATAGCGATGAAGTTTGTTCTGCATCTCGCTTTCAGTGTTGGATTCCGATAACACTTCAACCACCAAGTTTGGAACGAGTGTCGGGATCGGCGTGCGTGCAAGTCGTTCCGAGGGAAATCGATCCCAACTGATGAAACAAGCGTCTGGGATTTTAATTATTCCAGGTAAAATCTTGATCAATCCATCAGCGCCCAAGACTTGCCCCAGGTCATGTTGATCCAAATAGGTTCGTAGCGCGTGGGAGACTAGAATTCCAATAATCGATTCATACCAACCCATGGCCTTCTCCACCAAGATTCCGTACTCAAGCTCAAAGAGTCTTCCGTCGGAAGCGCGTCGCCGTTCAACGTCGGACTCGGTTGCACTGCCAAGGGGTGGCTGAATCACAATTCGATTCAATGGAATATCGCCCAATAATCGGTGAATATCGGCAAGCGTCCATTCGGATGGAAAACAGGGTGTTGTTTGTGCAATAGAATCTAAACGAGGCACTGTAGCCATGGGCAGACCTTCACACTGTTGAATGCTGAAGCCAGTCGAACGACTCTAGAATACTACCAGCCAACTCGTTCCGCAATGCTTCGACCGGGCCTAGCCATTACAAGTTCCATACAGTCTGGTTCGTCCAACAGAACCAATCCTAGGTGCCTTTCTCGTGCTGCGAGTCACCGGTCGCTTGATAGAAATAGTCTTGACCCGTTCCATACCTGATCTTGCGGCGGCCCTCTCGCCCTGATAGCCTATCACAAGATGATAGACTTGCGTTTTTAGCGGGAAACGAGATGCACTACGAAAAGTCATTGCAGATTGAACAGCGCCTCAGTGAGCTGCTCGAACTTATTCAGTCCGGGCAGTACTCGACGCCTGAATTGGCGGAGAGGGTAGGCGTTTCGGTACCAACCGTATCCCGATCCATTCAAGCGTTAAGGTAACGTGGTCACGAGATTATCGCGGAAAAGGCCGAAGGCGGTTGGCACTATGAACTTGCTACTCGCAAACGAACGGCTGCCAAATGATTAGTTGTTTACATTTGCCACACGCGATTAGCGGACGAGTTGGAGACCATTCTTGCTCGTTCGCGTCCCACACGCACTCGCATCCGCATCCGAGGCGGCGCGGACATTAAGTGATCTACCGACAAGCCGTCGACACGGCGAGTCACTTCTCACCCTGTTGCCTCGTGAATCTCTTGAGCATCACATGGTATTGCCACGCGAGGTGGATGCGAGATTTGCACGTATCGAACAAGAATACGCTGCGCGTGAACGACTTGGTGCTTACGGGCTTCGTCCCAGGAAAACGGTCCTATTCTATGGACCTCCAGGCTGTGGCAAATCCCTCGGAGCGAAAAGACTTGCCTGGAATGTTGGGCTGCCGCTTTTGAAAGTTCGATTCGACGCCTTGAATTCATCTTTCTTTGGAGAGTCCTCAAGCAACTTGCGGTCAATATTTGATGCAGCCAAAGAACGCCCGTGCGTGTTGTTGCTCGACGAATGTGACTTTATCGCGAGATCAAGAGCCAATTCGAAGGACATTGGGGAAGTTGCTCGAATCGTGAACTCACTACTCACATTGATGGAAGAGTACGATGCCCGTGGGCTCCTCGTTGCAACAACCAACATCGAAGACTCGCTTGACGCAGCACTGTTTCGCCGTTTCGACGATGTGTTTTTGATTCCTCTGCCCGGATCCGAAGAGATCGAGCAGTTGCTTCGGACGCGGTTGTCAGCCGTTGCGGTTAGCAGTGACATCGATTGGCGTGCGATCGTGAAGCAGTTGGAGGGGGCATCTGCTGCGATGGTTGTCAAAGCAGCGGAAGACGCTGCTAAAGCTGCAGTGCTTGAAGGAAAGAAGCAAGTCGTTAGTAAACACCTGATTGCGGCCATCGCTGAGCAGCAACGAGCAAGTCAATCTACAAACGGTTGTAACTAGTGCCCGAGAATCAGGTTTTCGATTACTTGCCGCTGTTACGTAGAAGCGAGATTGATTTTCCTTTGGCAATGATTCATACTCTTTCTAACACACTCGCCGCACCGCTCTCCGATTGGGCAAAAAGCCTATTGAATGACGTGCATCAAGGGCGAGTTTTATTTTTTTAACGATCTTCCTTTGAGAGTTTGAGAGATGATCCATCGATATCGAGAATGACGACCGCTACAACGTAAGCGAGATACCACGTGGACCTTCACGAGTTAAGTGAACGAGATATTTGTTCGAAGCTAATCTTGCCTGCAATTCTGCAGGCTGGGTGGCAGCACGAACATATCCGCGAAGAAGTCAAGCTAACCGCTGGCAGAGTAATCCTCCGAGGCAAGATAGCGGAGCGAATCAAAAACCCAGAATCCAAGGGTGGTCCAAAGCGTTCGGACTTTGTTCTCTACGCCAAGCCGAACATCGCGTTAGCAACGCTCGAAGCAAAACGAAATGTGTTTCCTCTCGGCCATGGCATGCAGCAGGCATTGCTTTACGCTGAAATGCTTGACGCTCCCTTTGCATTCAGTTCCAACGGTGATGGTTTTCTGTTGCATGATCGGACTGGAATCACAAGCCCAACAATTCGCGAATTGGCACTCGATCAATTCCCAACGTACGACGAAATGTTCGCTGTTTACCAACAGTGGAAAGGGCTAACAAACGTCGATTCGATTTCCCTGATGGCCCAGCCCTACTACAGCGACGGCACCGGAAAAGAGCCCTATTACTACCAAAAAGTTGCCGTTAACCGGACGATCGAAGCAATCGCGAAAGGCCAGAACCGGATGCTCTTAGTGATGGCAACCGGGACCGGGAAAACCTACACAGCCTTCCAAATCATTTGGCGTCTGTGGACGGCGAAGCGAATGAAACGAATCCTGTTTCTCGCTGACCGCAATATATTGGTCGACCAAACGATCCAGCAGGACTTTGCTCCATTTGGCGAAGCAATGCACAAAATTGTTAATCGTGAAGTCAAGAAGAACTACGAAATCTACCTCGCTCTGTATCAAGCCGTCACCGGAGTTGAAGAGGCCAAACAGATCTTTCGCCAATTTCCATCTGATTTCTTCGACCTTGTTGTTATCGATGAAAGTCACCGCGGTAGCGCAGCCGAGGATTCCGCCTGGCGAACCATTCTCGAATACTTTTCTTCTGCAACTCACATCGGGCTAACAGCCACCCCCAAAGAGAAGAAGCCGAGGGAGAGCGATGATGGCAAGCGTGAAATCCAAGATCCCGAGTTCAATTACAAATACATTGGCGAGCCTATCTATACCTACTCGCTTAAGCAAGGAATCGACGATGGCTTTCTGGCTCCATACAAAGTGATCCGAGTTGTATCCGATGTCGACGCCTTGGGGTTCGCTCCGAAGAAAAATCAAACAGACAAGCACGGTCAAACGATTGAGCAACGTCAATACAACACGTCGGATTTTGACAGAAACCTAATTCTTACCAAACGGACGGAATTTGTAGCGAAACGCGTTTGGGAATACTTAAGTGCCACAGATCCGATGGCGAAGACAATCGTTTTCTGTGATGATCAGGCCCACGCTGAACGTATGCGACAAGAGCTCGTAAAGCTAATTCCAGAAGCCGCCTCCAACCGTCGTTATGTCGTTCGCATTACGAGTGATGACCCAGAGGGTAAAGCTCAACTTTCGTACTTCATCGATAATGATGAACCATTTCCGGTTATCGCCACTACATCAAAGCTACTTACCACTGGTGTGGATGCCAAGACATGCAAATTGATCGTTCTGGATCAAACGATCAACTCGATGACCGAGTTCAAACAGATTGTTGGTCGAGGAACTCGAATTCGCGAAGACTACAGAAAGCTCTACTTCACGATCATGGACTTCAAAGGCGCGACACGGCTATTCCTCGATCCGGAGTTCGATGGTGAGCCCGTTACAATTTACGAACCGAAAGAGGGTGAATCCGTGGTTCCGCCGCTTGATGATTCGCAAGATGCGGACGAAGAGAAAGATGACGTAGACGCATTTCGAGAGGGTGAAGATTCCGATTCCGGCGAATCGATCATCAAGAAACCTCGGACACGATATGTGGTCGACAATGTGCGAGTTGGTGCGGGAGTCGAACGGACGCAGTATTTAGACGAAAACGGAAAGCTGATCACCGAAGAGCTTCGCGTGCATCTCAAGGACGAAATCAAACGCTGCTTGCTCGGGCAATTTGCGTCCATGCAGGATTTCCTCAAACGATGGACGGAGTCGGAACGTAAGCAAGTCATTCTGGACGAACTCAGCGAACTCGGCATCGACATGCAAATACTCAGTAACTCCGTTCCCAAGGCGGAAGAGCTTGACGCTTTCGACTTGATCGCTCACATCGCCTGGGACCAAAAGCCACTCACATGCCGCGAACGGGTCAGCAACGTCAAGAAACGCAACTATTTCGCTAAGTACGGCGAACAGGCCCGCGCCGTACTTGAGGCGCTCCTGGAGAAATTTGCCGATCATGGAATCGCAGACATCGAAGATGCTACCATACTCGAACTGCCACCTTTCGACGACTTCGGTGGGAAAAGGACCATTCGCTACGAAATCTTCGGCGGACCCGACGAGTTCTCGAAAGCGTTGACCGAACTTGAACAAGAACTCTATTCAGCTCAAGCAGCTTAGACGAACAGGAATCCACTGAGAATGAATCTCTCCTCGACCATCAAGTCCATCCAAGACATCATGCGGAAAGATGATGGCGTTGACGGCGACGCGCAGCGAATCGGCCAATTGACATGGATGCTATTTCTGAAGATCTTCGACCAACGCGAAGACGATTGGGAAGTTTACGCTAAGGACAATGGTGAGTCGTTCAAGTCCGTGCTTCCGAAGGAATGCCGTTGGCGAAATTGGGCGGCCTATAAAGGCGGCAAGCCGCAGGTTGCAGCTAGTAAACTGATTGACTTTGTGAATACTCGAGTGATTGAAAGACTACGGAAACTACGGCAGTCGAGCGATCCACGGTCAAAAGTGGTTCGGAGCGTGTTTTCAGACGCCCAAAACTACATGAAGGCCGGAACACTAATGCAAGCTGTTATTCAGAAGCTGGATGAGGCAATTTGTTTCCGCGACCTCACGAGCCGCGGGCAACTCGGCGATATCTACGAGCAAATTCTCAACGATCTCCGCAGTGCAGGAAACGCTGGCGAGTTCTACACGCCACGAGCAATCACTAGTTTCATGGTGCAGACGATCAATCCGTTGCTCAAAAAACGCGAGACGGTCCTTGACCCAGCTTGCGGTACGGGCGGATTTTTAACTTCGACCATCGATCACTTCACAACCCAATTGAAGAAAAAGTTGAGTACCGAGGACATGAAGGTGATCGAAGAGTGCATTTGGGGCATTGAAAAGAAACAATTGCCTCACCTCTTATGCGTCACCAACATGCTGCTGCACGGCATCGATGTCCCCAGCCAAATCGATCATCGCAATACTCTAGCCAAAGCTTGGCCTGAGTGGTCCGACAATGAACTTGAGCGTTTCGACTGTGTCATCACCAATCCACCATTTGGCGGAATGGAAGATGTAACATCAGGAAACGACTACCCTATTCAGACACGTGAAACTGCAGACATGTTTATGTCGCTGATCATAGAAAAACTCCTAAAGAAGAAAGGTCGTGCCGCCGTAGTTCTTCCGGATGGATTCTTGTTCGGCGAGGGAACGAAAGGATTAATCAAGCGGGAATTATTGACTGAATGCAACCTGCATACGATCGTTCGGTTACCCAATGGCGTTTTCAGTCCATATACGGGCATCAAGACCAATTTACTTTTCTTCACCAAAGGCAAGCCGACCGAAACCGTCTGGTATTACGAACACCGCTATCCCGAGGGTGTGAAGAGCTACTCGAAAACCAAACCGCTTCGGCTAGACGAGCTGCAACCCATTACGGAGTGGTGGGGCAAAGAGTCCAACGGTTTCGCTGATCGCGTCGAGACAGATCAAGCTTGGAAAGTTGACTTCAAATCGATCAAGGCGGAAGCTGAGGCCAAGGCCAAGCCGCATTGGGATCGAGCAGAATCACTGGGCAACGAAGCCGCTGCGTTGAACGACCAAGTCAAAGAATTACGCGTTGCCTTGAAATCGGAGTCGAATCCCGCCAAGAAGAAACCACTCGAAGTCAAGATTACAGACCTGGAACAAAAGCTGGAAGCAGTTCGGCAACAGGCCAAGGATGCCCAAGCGGCAGGTGATAGACACTACTGGCCGATCTACAACCTCGACATCAAGAATCCTAAAGCCATTGAAGAAGAGAGTCACGATCCCGACAAGCTGCTCAAGAAATACCAAGACTTGCAAAGGGAGATCGAGTTAACGGAGAACCAGATCCGCGACGAACTCGCTGACGCAATCCGGCATCATTTTGCGTTGGAGGCAACATGAATGCCGACTCCTTTCTGGCTAATTTCCATGCGATCGCAAGTGCGCCAGGCGGTATTTGGCGATTGCGCGATCTGGTGTACTATTTCGCGATTACCGGTGGCCTGTCGCGTCCAGAAACTGGGGACTCCGATGCTAGACTGATACTTGAAGATTCGCTTCAGGCGAAACTCAACTACTACGACGAGAACTCGATACGCCAAGGTGCAAGAAAGCACTCAGAAATCTTTCAGATTGTGAAGCGGGTTCCAGGTCACTGGGTGATGGTCGCGGCAGGTGATTTAGCTCACTTGATCAATGGAAGGGCGTTCAAGTCAACGGACTGGAAGATGTCGGGACTGCCGATCATTCGGATTCAAAACCTCAACAATCCCCATGCTGCATTCAATTATTTTCAAGGTGAAGCTGCGGACGGGCATAGAGTAAAGAGAGGTGACATGTTACTAAGTTGGTCGGGAACACCAGGGACTTCGTTTGGCGCATTCATCTGGAAGGGAGGCGACTCCGTCCTTAATCAACACATTTTCAAGGTGGCAATCTACTCGTACCGAATTTCCAAAGAGTATTTGCAGATGACGATCAACGCATCACTTGACGCACTAATTGGCAGCGCTCGCGGTGGCGTTGGACTCAAACACGTCACCAAGGGGCAGATCGAGTCACTGCAAATTCCCCTTCCCCCGTTGGAGGAGCAGAAGCGGATTGTGGCGAAGGTGGATGAGTTGATGCGGCTGTTCGACCGGTTGGAGGCTCAGCAGCAGGAGCGAGCAAAGCTGCTCGCCCTCCTCTCCCGCGCCAACAACGCCCGCTTCGTCTGCAAGCCAAACGCAGCCAGTCTCCGCGCCGTTTTCCATGAACCAAATCTTTCGTCGACAGAGGATTTGCGAAACGCGGTATTGACACTCGGTGTCACCGGACGTCTCACCTCGCGATTACCCGACGACGAATCAATTCCACGTCTATTGGACGAATTGCGAGAGCAGCAATCTCAGTTGCACCGAGTGATTGTCGGCAGAAGTCGGACGGCAGTCTCGAATGCGGTATTGCCCAACTGGGCGAAGGAGCTGCCAGCAGGTTGGGAAACTCCATTGTTTGACGATGTGCTCGTAATCACGAGTGGAGTTACCAAGGGCCGAAATCTTACAGGACGGCGCACAGTTCGACTTCCTTATCTACGAGTTGCGAACGTGCAGCGATGGCGATTGACTCTTGACCAGATGAAGGAGATCGAGGTTCTTGAAGAGGAGCGGGAAAGATACCGATTGCTGCGAGGCGATGTCGTCATGATAGAAGGCGGCGACTGGGACAAGCTTGGGCGAGGGGCGATCTGGAATGAAGAGATCAAAGATTGCGTCTTTCAAAATCATATCTTTCGCGTGCGCTCGCCAGACAAAGCGAAGTTACTCCCGGAGTGGATCGTGATGTTCGTTAACAGCCCTCTTGGACGCGAGTATTTCGAAAATTGTTCAAAGCAAACAACGAACCTCGCATCGATCAACATGACACAGCTTCGAGCATGTCGTTTACCATTACCATCTACTGCGGAGCAGCAGCGTATCGTCCAAAAGGTAAAGTACCTGCTGGCGCTGGTTGACCGGTTGGAAGGGAAAAAATCAGTTGCAGCGGAAACCGCACACTTGTATGCGGCGACAGCCGTTGCTGCAATTACATCCACGGAAGTCCCGGAGAACGAAAAGTTGAAATCACCCAAAACCAAAGTTGTGACGGCCTTGAAGATCGGTAAAGAACCGAACAAGCCCGATGCGGCACCATTGGCGACGTTGCTTGCTAACTCTAGTACTCTCATACATGACCAACGTGTCTCTCAGGGACACGGCACGCATGTGATGGGTGTGATACTTGGCCCAGCAGGCGAGTTGACGGCCAAAGAACTTTGGAGCCTTTCCGGGTTGGAAATCGACGTCTTCTACCGGCAGCTCAAAACCGAGATGGCCCACGGATGGATCACGGAACCGGAACGTGCCTTCGTCCAGGAAGTCGAGGCCCGCTGATGCAGCTCCAGCGACTGAAGATCCCCAACTTTCGCAACCTACGTGATTTCGAGATCACGTTCATCGGCTCCGCAAGGGATGCCGATGGAACAGCACGCACCTTCAAAAGCCACGCCGTTATCGGGCAGAACGGCTCCGGTAAGTCGAACATGATCGAGGCGATCGTCACGATATTCCGTGATCTGGACCTCAATGATCCTACCCCGTTCGATTACGAAATGGACTACAGCCGTTTCTACGATGGTCAGCTCTACGAAATCCGCGTTGTCAATATCGTGGGCTCACTGCCAGCGGTTACGATTAATGGTGAAGTGGTCGATTCGTGGCTGCTGAGCGACCGATATAGCGAATTGGACGGCAAACCGGAACGTGGCAGCGCTCGCAAATACTTGCCTTCGCATGTCTTTACCTACTACTCCGGGAAGAGCGAACGCCTCGAAGCATTGTTCCGCGATCATCAAGAGCGGTTCATCGACAACCTGACCGACTACGAAGAAGAAATCGATTCCGATTCGCCGCTTCGCAGGTTGTTCTACTGCCGCCATCCCCATTCCAAACTCGTCTTGCTCGCCTGCCTTTTGGCCCCGGAAAAACCTCTCAAGGACATTCTGAACGACTTGAGGATCGAAGACGTCGATTCGGTGTTGTTCACATTGAAGAAACCGTATCGATTGTCGGGCGAATTGTCTGCAGAAGAAATCAAAACCGGCGACAATCGCTTTTGGTACGATAGCTCGCGCTTTACCGAAGAACTGCTGACCAAGCTATGGGAACTCGCCATGGCACCCATCGATCACACTGAGGAAATGACAGTCGACTTTCGTGGCCGCACCGAACCTCAGGACCTGCTTTATTTGTACCTGAAAGACAAAGACGCCCTAACAGAACTCAAAGAACACGTCGGCGATTCGTACCGATTCTTCCAGTACGTTGAGGGAACCTACATCGCTGACTTGCTCGATGACATCCATATCTTTGTCAAGCACAAGAACACGGATGATCTGATCTCCTTCGAACAACTCTCCGAGGGTGAACTGCAACTACTCACGGTCCTTGGCCTGATGCGAATTACCCACCAGGATGAGTGCTTGTTCTTGCTCGATGAACCAGATACGCATCTGAATCCGATCTGGAAACTCCGCTACTTCGACGAGATCGAGAAAGTCCTGAAACAAGACGATGGCCAGACCATCCAAGGCGATTCGCAAATCATTATCACCACGCACGATCCGATGATGATTGGCAGCCTGCGGCGGGAGCAGGTACGCATTTTGCGGTCGGGTGAAACGAGCATCGTGGATACGCCGTTTGATCATCCGCAGGGGATGAGTGTCTCGGGATTGTTGAAGAGCGAGTATTTCGGGTTGCGCTCGACAGTCGACGGTGAAACACGACGACGACTTGACAGGCGTAACTTTCTATACGCGCAAGGCGTTGAACGCTCGCAATCGGACAATATTGAAATGTCACGGCTCAGCCACGAACTGTCGGAATTGGGATTCGCCAATGATTTCAAGGACCCGATGTACGACCTCTTTGTCAAGCGTATGGCCAAGATGACTCAGTTCCACAAAGACGCGCTCACAACAGCAGAACGAGCGGCCCAGGATTCGGTCGCCGATGAAATCATTCAGACCATTCTTGCTGAGGCAAATCCTGGATGAGGTGGATTAACTTTGACAACCGAAAGCCGACCGATACAGACATTCCCAAATGGAAACCATGGACGCACGCCGAATGGCAGGACTGGCTCAATAAGTCCAAGGAATACCTGACCGAGATTGAGAGGCTGCATCATCTTGGGGACGTCAAAAAACGCAACGAGTACATCGACTCCAAGAGTGCTCACTGGGGCAAGCTGAAACCGTGGCTCCTCGCGCTTTCGCATGGCAAGTGTTGGTTTACCGAAGGCAGAGACATCTGCTCGCATTTGGATGTCGAGCACTATCGACCAAAGAAAGAGAGCATCTCATTGGAAGGAATTGAGGCTGACGGCTATTGGTGGTTGGCCTTCGAATACAGCAACTATCGAGTCGCTGGCAACGTTCCCAATCGCAAGAAGGGCGGCTGGTTTCCGCTGCACAAAGACTCTCTGTGTTCAACATATGCCGGCCGATGCGAAGAATCAGAGGCCCCGTACCTGCTCGATCCAATTCACAAATCGGACACAAGATTGTTGGCTTTCAATGAAGAGGGTAATGCCATTCCTGCGCCAGGATGTGACGCATGGGAAACGGAACGCGTGAACGTCTCGATCGACCGACTCAAGCTGAACGAACACGACGCACTCCCAGAAGAACGACGCAAAGTATGGCAACGCATCACACGAGCGATCGACGCCTTTCTACAGGCAAAGGCGGCCTACCGGCCCGGCATCAATCCGACGCCGAAGGAACGGATGGAGCACAACCTTCGAATTATCCACGAACTGACCCGAGAAGATGCCGAACTTTCGACGGTTGCGCTATGGTGCGTCCGGTTCCGCAATGATCCTCAACTCATGTTGCTTGTCGGTGGGTAGTCCACCCAAACACTGCATATCCCCTTCCACACTCCAAACAGAGTATAGCGACGATGACACTTGATGAAATTGACAGCGCCTGGCCTTCCTGGAAAGCTCGGTTAGCCTCGGGCAACATTCCGTCTGTTGCTCCAATCGACTTTGCAATAGCTATGTGCCGACCAGAGATCTCGGCAGAAGCAATCAATATGGCAAAAAATAGCGAAACATTTCGCAATGCGCTGCAAGGCACGTTTACTTCCGCATTCGAGGCAATCTGTGAGCGAATTTTTATTCGCGAACTAAGCCGAGTATTATCCGTACTTGATGTTGAATGGATTGCTCAAAACATGCTTCAGGTAGAGCGCAAGAAAATTTCTTCAATGGAAACGAGAGTCATCGCCGTCAGCGGACTATCTAGGTTTCTCTGCATTGAAGCAGGACGACAATGGGTAAGGGATCGCGCTCCTGCATGGTGGCTTAATGCCGATTTCTCAGAGGAGGAGGGCGATGCGTTTATTCGCGTCCTACTGTCGCTTGATGTGCATCGAATTCAAGACATTGAGCTTTGGGGTTCTTTAGCGGCAGAAAGTGCGTCCCGCGTGACGCGAAGAGGGTTGATCGAAGGCAATATTGATTGGCCGGTAGAAAATGATTCCAAGTTGTCGCTTGTTGGGAACCGAACAACGCCAATATGGCTGCGCGAACGAGCAAGTTTGTTGCTGCAAAATCTGTCCATTCCTGTTGATCTTAAAGATAGCGGCTTTCAAAAGACGGAACTGGATCGATTGCAGAATTTACAAGGCCAAAATGCGGTATCGTTGCCATTATGGCGGCAGGCGCTGGAACGGAGATTCGGAATGCCGATTCGAATGATGATTCGAGAGTTCCCGGAACTGGCAATGGAATTTGTATCAGGTTCGAGTATGGAAAGGAAATCAGTACAAAACACGAGTGCAGTGCAGCTTCCCTTGCTGCGTCTTATGCACATGCGTCTGCTCCTTGAGTCACCATCCTTGTCTGACGCTTTGAGACAATCGGAGTTATCGATGATTCCAGACTTCATCTTGTACCTTATGGGGCGTGACTATGTTTCCTATTCGCCCGAACTAAGAGTGTTTGACAGTTGCGAGCGAAGATGGCGAGCAAGATGGGTGGAAACGACCGCGGAAGCCATGGCTTCCCTGCTTCTTGAAGACCTTTTACGATTCGACCTCACCACCTTGTCACGAATCCCGGAATCGAACGAGCCAACACCTGATTTCCTGGGTGAGACAGAGTCACGCGAGAAAATCGTGTTTGAGTGCAAGGGTGCGACCGGATGGAAAACTCATCGAAAACAGCGAATGGAGGCTCTGTTGCAACTCGGCAAGGGCAAGACGAGCAAAGGTGGAGGCAATACCTGGGCTAGCAATGGCCGTTCGTTCGCAATAAGTCTTTTCGCTGCAAAACAGGGTGACTCCAAGTCTAGCCTGCTCCATGTAAACGACCCTATCTTTATGTTCAATCGTCTCTACGACGACTCATGGGAAGATAGGTCGAGACGCGCACATTTTGCGGGCGTTCTCCAATCGGCCTTGCTTTTTGACGAGGCGGATCAATTGATGCGTGGAGTTGCCGTCCAATCGAGTGACAATAAAAATACCTCGAGCTTCGAGATCGATCGCGGAGACGACTTGAGTTTCGTAGGTTCCTACTTACCAATCGAAGACTGGGCGCGGCGCCTTCGGCACCCTGATGCTATCTCGTTGAAACGCCTCAAGGTGTTTATCGGAATTGAAAAGAATAGACACAGCTTGCTGGCCGCAGGAAAACTCCCACCACGGTTTTTTGGACTCGAAAATTATGGGGACAATTCGTCTTCCAAGCGGCCAAACGCAGAATCGAGGGACACCGTCCCTCGTCTAACCAGTCGAACGACTACTTTGCCAAGTCGAGAGTTTACTGGTGAATCCAGAGGTGTATTCTCACTCCTTTCGAACGGCTCGTTTTTGGCAATTGAGATAGGACCATAGGCAATGAAAAGCAGACCAAAAACTCAAAACAATTACCATTTCCATTCGAGGAATGTTCGATGACCCTTACACGTCTCTTTGCATACGAAGTGTTCCCGCAGAAAAAGCAAGAAGAACCGGCGAAACCGAAGGGAGGAAAGATCACGATAAGCAATAGTCTGCGTCGTACTCTGACGGAATTGCTTTCATCAAGCCAACTGACAAACCAATCGCCCATTGCGTTTCACGTTGACGATCCTAGACATGAGCAAAAGCAAAACGATGTGCGAAAATTGGTCATGCAGTTTGCTTTCGGTAACACGCTGCCGATAAAACACAGTTCGGAAGCGCTCGCGCTTCGTTTGTCATCAGTTATGGACGGTCGATCAAAACCGTTTTTATTTTTGGTATCCGCGTTTTCGGAGAATGACAGTGTCCGCGTTGTCTTTTGGGCATTTCCCAAAGACGAAGGCTTGAAGTTCGAGATAACCAATACAGGAGCTCAAGTTGAAGTCATCTCCGACATTTTCAATATCTCGTCCACTCTGCGCAAGGCTGCGATATTCGAAGGCGTCAACAGCACAGATTCGTTTTGGGAGGGACGCATGATTGATTTCCAAAGTGGCAGAACCGATTTGTGGGTGGAAGACTTTCTTCAGTGTCGACTCTCAACCAGCGGTGTCTACGGAACTCAATTGTTGGCTGAGTACTTGGCTGACGCTTACAAAAAGGCCGATACGTCGGAATCAAGAGAGAGTATTTTCAACGCGATTGTCGCCGTGAGGACTCGACCAATTCGGCGGATATCGCACCTAAGGTTTGCAAACGACTATTTGAACGACGATGCGAAGAGCATTTTTCTAGCTACCGTTCCAGAGGAGGAACATCAAGTGTTGTTCGATTTTGATCGCGACGAATTCGAAGCTAAGATTGGCTTTCGCGCATTCAAAATGCAAGACGATGTCTATCTTTCCGCGCCGTTTGGCGTAATTGGCGAGTCCGTTAAGATCGTGGCGAATCGGCTAGAATACGTGGGTGAGATTAACAAAGAGTATCTGAGGGCAAGCGGTGGAAGATAATTCAATATTCGATAACGAAGGGAACTCGCGACTTCAAAAGACGGCGTTCCGACTTCATGAGATGTTAGGACGATTGGTCGGCGATGCCGATCCCGATGCATCGGTCGAAGTGACGCTCCAAGACGACGAACAGTCGCAAAAGAGACTATTGTGTCGTATCGAATGCGATTTTGATTCCCTTCAAGAAATTGTCGCAATCTGCTGCAAAGAATTGCACGTAGTATCTCAGGATGATTTTGCTGCGGATCAGAAAGTGCGGTTTGAAGTTGTAATTCCGTCGATCGTTACTGGCGGAAGCACATCCTCCAACGTCCGGCAACAGTTGTTCACTTTGGAGGTAGTTGCTTCGAAGGAGCAAAGGACCGAGAGGCAGGAAAAAGTGAACATGGAGTCAATGCCAGTCTCACCGGACAAGAACTATGGTAAGTCGAAAGATGAGTACACTCATGTCATTGCGCTGGTACACGGTATCCGAGACATAGGAGCCTGGCAGAGTACAGTCAGCGCGGAACTTGCAAGTTCGGGAACAGTCGTTTCGCAGATTCGATTTGGACTCTATCCAGCACTGAGGTTTCTGTTTCCGATAAGTCTTGCAGGACCACCTATCAAAAAAGTCCTACAAGAGCTGAATGACCTAAAGAACGAATACCCCAAAGCGAAAATCTCGGTGATCGCCCATAGCTTTGGGACGTATGTACTTATTCGAGCGTTAAGAGCGGATCCCAATCTCAAGCTTTGGAAGATCGTGTTTTGCGGTTCCGTGATGGATGATCAATTTCGCTGGGTTGAATTAAAGCATCGGGTCGGGGATGGTGAGCGGCCGACTCGAGACTTCATTGTAAACGACTGCGGCACAGCGGATCATTGGCCAGTTGTTGGCTCGTCATTCGGATGGTTTTACGGCATGGCTGGTGCGACAGGGTTTTCCGAAAGCATGATTCAAAATCGCTTCTTTCGTGGAATGAATGAACAAGGCGGTGGGCACAATTTGTATTTCGACAAAGAGTTCGTGCGTATGTACTGGCGTCCATTTCTGATTGATGACATCGCTCCACAGAACGGGGATGGTACACAAGGTGAGCATCTTTCGTTTCTTGTGCGAATACTCTACCACGGCTGGGCACGATGGATTTGCAAACTGATCGCAATTCTGGTCTGGCTCGGAATTCCTGCATTGTTGCTTTTCGGAGCGGTATCGATGTGGAAGTATTTTTCAACTTAAACCAAAAGTTAAAAAAAGACCAAAACTACGGTGCAAACTAAACAGAGTTAATCGATGATAGTCGATACTGTTTGTCGTCGTTCGTAGCGAACATTTTGATGGAGCAGGAGCGTTCGGTAGAAGGACAAGACATACCAAGACTGGCGCGATGAAATGCAAGCTCGCGGTTGCAGCTGGAAACAGATGGGAGATTGAATGACGGGAGAATCGAAACCAAAATCCCCTCGTGCAGCGACAACGAACCGCGTCCCTGGCCATGACCAAAAACAATGTAAGAATTTTCGATTTGGATGACTGATTGGACTACCTACGGGACAAATTAAACTCGGTAAACCACCAATTGTCGAACGATGGGTCTCTTTTGATTTTGAGCCCAATCCCTCAAAGACCGCTTGGGATGGCAAGCTTGCGAACGATCTCGCTGACAGCCTTTCAGTCGAGTTTCCAGGTAGGGAACACATCTGGGCACAGCAAATTCGGGTAACTCATGCCGGGCCAGGTACGCCCGTGCAACCAGAGTTTTTAGTTCGATTGGATTGTGTTCGTTGTGCAAACGAGTTATCGACAGAGCTTTTTCAGATTCGTGATGATCAGATTGCCTACAATCGGCTCAGAGGGAGCGAGGACTGGCCAGGATTCAATGCGTTCCTAGACCGCGCTTTGCATTTGCTCACGGAGTATCGGCGGATGTTCCAGCCAGCGAAAATCATCGCCGCCGTACTACATGAAGTTGATATCGTTGAGATACCCGTGACACCGGATGGCCAGATACAACTAGATGAGTATTTCTCGTTGATTAAGGATCTACCAGAAACGCCTTTCGGGTTGATTCAGGCTTTCGCCTCCCAATACATCACAATAGCGCCTCACGACCGTGAGCCGTTGACGATTTCCCTACAACAGATCCCGGTGGACCCAGGAGCGAAATCCCTTCAATTTCTGGTGGAGTGGGACAAAAAGTGTGCTTCGCTGGACTTTTCTACGGACGAATCGATCAGATCCGGGCGGAACACCAACCACGAATTCATGCTAAACTGTTTTGTGCATGCATTTTCGTCGACTAAATGCTGGGAACTTTTTGAACCACTTGGTGCCTAATGCCATTGTCCGTTTCCGACCTCCCTAACACCTCCACGATTGTTGCTGTGGTTGATTTTTCGGTGGGCAACAACGCGAGGTCCTTGAATCGTACACAAGCTGTAGATTTTCGCGCGTCTGTGATTCCACAAGTCGTCATAGGTGAGGTTTCGTACCCGCTACGACGAGCGTTTGTAGGGCGATACTACCGCTATTTTGAACAGCTAATCGTCGACGGAATTAGTCCCCTAATCGTTGGTCGAGGTGCTTCTGAAAATGCAGCAAAACAGGACTTCTGCCTTCAGATTCACAGCGCAATTCAAGACTTATTAGGAAAACGTCCGTTCGAATTATCGAATCGAGATAAGCAGCTTCTCGCAACGATTGATAGATTCGTCGATGTGACTGTTTTTCGGAACACTCAACCGATTCAAGTACGTCAATATGGAAAGATCTCGAAAGCGAGACCGTACCCCGAGGAGATAGAGTGGGAAAACGGCACCAAGGACATCGTTCCGCTATATTTGGTGTCCACTCCTGAGTATGTTAGTTTTAAGCCGGGGCAACCAATTGAGGCAGTTGTCGAACGGGATCCAATGACGTTTCGGCTTCGACGTGTAATTCATATCAGCAAATGTAAGGTGGCTCGGTCTTGGTCTGGCAAGGACGAGGCAGAGTTCATGGCAAGTATTGGATCGTCTCGTACGGCAAAAGCGGACCCAAATTGGCGTCCTTAATGGAAAGCAATCATGGAAGTGTTCTTTCTCGATGTCGGACAGGCGTCGTGCAACATCATCTTGCTCGGTGATCGACGAGCTATCGTGATTGATAGTGGTTCTGGTAAAGGTTCCCTTCCGCTTAAATTCTTAAAGCGTTGCCGCGTCGACCGGATCGCGGCGTTGGTGGTGACGCACAGTGACCACATCGGAGGTGCGACCTGTGTCGGCTCGAGTGCGGTGTTGATCCATCGATCGTTTGGGAAGAAGCATCACGCAAAGCCGCAGTACGAGTTTTTGCTCCACTAGCGATTCAGAATCTCATTGCAACGGAATCGGGCAAGCCCAATGCAACGAGTGCCGTACTTATTCTGGACTACGGCTCCAAGCGAATTGTCTTTGGTGCGGATTCGCAACTCGCCGAGTGGAAAGACATCTACTCTCGGTACGGAACAATACGGTGTGACGTACTTTCCGTGCCGCACCATGGTGGGCATATCGACATAGATGATTCGAACATGAAATGGCTCTATAATAAAGCAGTTAAGGCGGACGTTGCCGTGCTCTCGGTCGCAACTACTAGCAGATCTCATCCGCGACAAGAAGTGATTCGTTCTCTGAGACTCAACGACACGCATGTTATGTGTTCGCAAATTTCGAGTCGCTGCACATCTGATCTCGAAGCTGCCAGGATTAGCGGAATACCCCTACTGCACTCTTCGGCTTCCTCGGCCGTCAAGCTAACGCAATCGAAGACCTCCAAGAATGGGAGGAAAACGCATAGAAGCGTCAAGGTACCTTGTGCTGGTACCGTTCGAGCCGAACTGGATGGTTCAACTCTTAAGGTCGATTCGCAACTTGAACATCAGGCATTCGTTAACCAACTTCCAACTGAACCAATCTGCCCTATGTGCCGTTTGGACTCCAACCCAAACCCAAATAGCCTCTAACGCAAGTCCCATGCGTCAGGGAAGAATTCTTGAAACGCGATCGGCCTCGTTAGGCAAGCGTTTCAGAAGAAGATGGGAAATGAAGACGGTTCTTGAATTGAACAAAATCCTTTGGCACTCCATTATGGGAACCGATGCACCGACCCCTCCAGCCGTTCGAAGAGCGATTGCGTTTCGGTCCGTTGGCCGACGGCAGTAGAATTGCGTCACCGCCGCGAGACGTAGGGAAGCGTGTCCCCCTCGCCGCGCACAAACCGTTTTTTCGCTCCGCCTTGAATATCGTCGATCAGGTCGATATAGGGATCACCCGAATAGCAGATTTCTCCGAAGTACGCGAAGACGTCTGAATCGCGCGTCACAAACATCGGCGCCAGCTTGCCCGCTGTCGTCGTGTAGGAAAATCCGCCGAGAACTTCGCTTCGACCACCGTTTTGCGTTTGCAACAAAGTCCCCCCTCGCTCCGTCTTGTAACCCAAAATCCAAACATCGCTGGCATCATTGGTAAGGTGCGTCCCTTCGTTCTCGATGTTCAACTGACGAGCCCACATCTTATGCCGATGAAGTCGTAAATCGTCCGTAGTCACATCCTCGAAGAAAACTTCTGCATCGTTACTTCGATCCGTGAATCGGACAGAGCGCGCTCCAAGACTCTTCAAAACGACCGTTCGTTGCGTGTCGATCTCAATCCCGCCATTAATCGATGACAAGTGCTCAATTTGAACGATGGCTGAGGTTCCGTCCACGATCCGGAAATCCGGCTTGCATTGGGATGTATAGTCCACCCAGCCCCCTGTTCCAATGATGCGTTCTACATTGCCTCGCACCAAAACGGTACGTTGGATCGCCATGAATCCGGGCAGGAACACAGTGGATGCCCCTGAATCGATCGCTCGCTGTATCGCCTCGGAGGAGTCACGCTCACCTGCCGGGTCCGCTCCAAAATCAACAGCATTGGCCCATTTCGCTGGGGACTCCCATTTCAATGTCGGTGTCAGGCGAATGGGCAATCGCAACGACTCGTTCGAACCAGACGATGGATTTGTTGCATCGGTCGATGAGAATTCGCGAATATCAGGTCCGCGCGTTGCCGGTTGTTCGGTGTCGGTCATGCGATACGCCGCACCCGAGTCTGGGGTCACAAGGCTGGCCAACGTCCGGCGATACCCTAACGTTTGGCAGTCGCGGGCGTAGATACGACCACCGTTGTAGCTGATCACGGCAGGGGCATTCTCCGCGCCCGGCAGCCCTTCTAGTTTGGATTCGATCATGGCCATCGTTCCGTACGTCTTGATCACTGGCACTCGATTTTTGCTTTGAAGGCCGCGGATAGCGATCATCTGCCCTTCATTCGAAAAGCCAACTTCGCTCTGTTCACTAAGGGTAATGTTCTCCAAAGTCTGACTATTGACCGCAAGCGCCGACTGCATCCCGACTCGAAATCCAAAGATAGCGCAATTCTTGATGAGTAAGGGACCGTTCATATCGCGATGCCCGAGATGCAGTCCAATCGCGGACTTGGTCGAGCGATCGATCAACCGCACGTTGCGAACCGCCCCGTAGTTGTTCGAATAGAATTGCAACGCAATTGCACCAGGATTATTTTCGCCGACATCAAACGTGAGGTCTTCGACGTAGTTGTGAAACCAATCGGCCGATCCAAAACCTCCGCACCACATCATCGATTGTGGATTCGACGGATCGCCAAAGACACCGTCCTTCAAACGCAACGTCGTTTTCATTGCACCTTGACCCGCAATCCAATTGTGGCCCCACGCCGGCTTGCCATTGGAATTCCGATTCGACCAATTGAGCGTCTTAGAAATGAGATAGGTACCCTCGGGAAAATACAAAACGCGATGCTGGCCCATCACATCGTCGATGGCCTGTTGAATCGACAGGGTATCGTCGGTTAAACCGTCCCCTTTGGCTCGATACGGAGCTTCGCGAACATTGACGACCCATTCACTTTTCGGAAACTGCACATTCGTCGACGGTTCGAAGGATGCACCATAATCCTGCGCCAAGGCAAAGGCCGCGGACAGGCTGGCCACAAAGGCACAGCAGATTCGAACGGTAGATGAAGATAAAAGGATGATGAAAACCCCCGGTGGAATGGAATAAACAGTAAGTCTTCAAGCAAGAATTTCAGAAGCAATACTACCGTGAACATCAGTCAGTCGGAATTCCCTACCAGCATAACGGCAGGTTGGCCGTCGGCCAACTTGACTCGAACCTCTCGAAATCTTCATTCATTCTAAATGATTCCATGGGATGACTTATTCCATCAAGCGGCAAACAGTTTTTTTCAATTACTCGGTTACTCTTTTTCAATATTTTGGAATCCATTTATGAAAGTCCATCGACTGCGGCATTCGGCAAGATCTGCCTTTACTCTTGTAGAACTCCTGGTTGTAATCGCCATCATCGGTATTCTTGTTGGTCTGCTTTTGCCAGCGGTTCAAGCTGCCAGAGAAGCAGCTCGCAGGATGTCTTGCGGCAACAATATGAAACAGATTGGGTTGGCGTCGCTCAATCACGAAAGCACCTACAAACGCTTGCCTCCAAGCCTATTCGTGGATATCGGTTTGCCACCTGGCAGCACGGGGCAACCAGGGGCACCGTACCCAGCTATCGTACATTGCTGGAGTATCTACCTGCTGCCGTACATCGAGCAAAATCAAGTCTATGCGGCTTACGACCAGAAGTTCCCTTGGTTTTCATCACCCAGCATCATCCCGGGCACACCCAATAATCAAGCGGCTCTAAAGAACATTGTGCCAGCGTTCCTTTGCCCTTCATCACCTGGCGGAGCGGAACGCAGAATCAGCGGCACCTATTCGTTCGGTGCACCGTTCCCATTCCAAGACTTTGCAGCAACGGACTATGCAACCTGCAGCTCTATCAACCCGGGATCGATCACCTTCTTTGGGTATGCATCAGGCACAACACAAAACGATCTTTTCAGCTCGCTCGGGCCAGAGATTAAAGGCGCCGGAGCTGTTCCCGTTTTAGCGTTTCCACCACGACGAGCGAATACCATGGCGTTCGTAACCGATGGTATCAGCAATACGATCCTTATGTGCGAGGACGCTGGACGCCCAGATTTTTACATCGGCAACAAGAAGAATTCTACTAAGTACTTAAAAGACGGCGGTTGGGGACACCATGAAAATGACTACGGCCTGGATGGAGCGATTGCGGGTGGGACAACGTCGCCGGGCAATTGCGTTATTAATTGTCACAATGACAACGAAACCTACTCGTTTCACACCGGGGGGGCAACGCATGGTTTGACAGATGGCAGCGTACGATTTTTGAGCGCGAGTATCTCCCCTCAAACGTATGCAGCGTTGATCACTGCCAGCGGTGCAGGCAAGACAGCGGCAGAAGTTTCACCCAACTCGGATCAGTAAAATTTTGGATCGGTCTAAATCCGACAAGAAAGTTCCTGCGATTATGAGATTCTGTATCCTGCCCTTTACCTTATTGCTTTCCGTCGCTTTCGGATGTTCTCCTTCGGGACCAGTTCCGATAACGACCAAGGGTACCGTCAAGACAAAGAGCGGTCGTCCTTGCGATAACGCTTTGGTTGTATTTCATCCGCTTGAACTAGGTCGGCTCAACGACCCCAAGCCCGTTGGAAAGACGGACAGCAATGGTCATTTTGTGCTAACAACCTTTGCGGAAAACGACGGTGCACTTCCTGGTGAGTACGCGATTACTGTGGTATGGCCTGGCCAAGTCGCAAAGTCAAATAAATTGTCTATGACTGGTGAAGGCGGAGCCGTCGGTGTGGACCAACTGAAAGGCAAGTATGGAAACCCAAGCATGCCATTGTTGAAGACGACGATTTCCAATAAGGGTGGGGACCTTGCATTCGAAGTCGATTAACAACCCGTGTCGTCGCACGCCTCACAACATCTTTCGGATCGATTCAAGGTTCTTTCGTTCTTAGAGAAGGGATGCGACGATCCGTTCGTTGATTGCGTCCACAATGGGGACCAGATCCGCTGCCGTACGAAGCACGAAGTGTGCGCCTGCTGCACGGTACTGTTCGTCCAAATGTTTAAGACGTGTGCTCAGTTCCGATTCCGAGAGCGCTTCGGCGGCTTCTTGACTGAGCCCAAGCCCGTTTCCAGTCATCGTCACTCCTGCTACCCACATGCCCTGAGCACTTGATCCGACGCCTCATGACGATACGAGGGGTCCACAACTATAGACCGAAACATCTACTGGAAGCAGTCCAATTTCTAACGCAGCACGGGCAGACTTTTCCCTTCGAAGAACTGGTTTCGAGCTGGCACGACTTGACTGGAGTCGAAGCCTTGGTCCGAAAGGGGTTGCCAGAGAGTCAAGTTCGAGTGGGTGTTAAGCCTTGACGAGTAGATGTGAACAGTGACATTCGCAACACTATAGGATCATATATCCCCCCCACTTATTTCCCTTTATCATGCGAAGTTTCCCTTCCTTCAATTCCCACAATTCGCCACGTTTCCTCGCGATGCCAATTCCGCCCTTTTTTGCACTGAACATTACGTCAACAATCGCAGAAATCTGCAATGCATCGTCAACCTGTTTCACACTTGTAATTCTAATGTCGACAGTAGTCGAACCCTCTCCCATGCCGAGATCTGGATGTTCGGCATTAAATGCCGTGAACCGCTCTTCATTTGAAGTTAACAATCCCCGCAGACTGACGAGTTCTTTGCTGAAGAGCATTTCTTTTGGGATAGTCACACGCGTACGGCTTTGCAATACGTATTCCTTTTCTTCCGCCTCTTCCTCCAAAGTAGCAATTTGCGGTTTCTGGGCGACCGTTTGCGGTAATTCCAAAGCAACAACAACAAGAACAATTGTGAGCAACGAGTTTCTTGCGACCATTTTGTTCTCCGGAGATTCGAAACGTTTTTTGAAAAGCTAGCTTGAGTCTTTGTATCTAAGACAACATGCCTGGAGCCATATCAATCTTATCGAACGGTATTGAGCAAGTACCGAAATCCAAGGCTACGTCTGAGGGTGCAAGTCGATGTTCCAAAGATTCTTGCCCGCCGCATTGTAATGCGTCACTGTCATGACACGCGTCTTGGCATCGATCTTAACCAAACCAAAGAATTGAAAGCCCTCCGAAGGTGGACGATTGGCTTTCATTCCGTCGGGAATGCCTTTAAACCTCAATTCGGGCCCGAATGTAGTATCGAGTTCACCCGGACCGAACGTTCCCGCATGCAATGGTCCGCTAACAAACTCCCAGAACGGATCAAAGTCTTTGAAGACTGCTTTCTCGGGGGCGTAATAGTGCGAAGCGGCATAGTGTACATCGGCAGTTAGCCAAACCGTGTTCCGAATTTGGTTTGCTTTCATGAATTGAAGCAGGTCCGCGATTTCTAATTCGCGTCCAAGCGGTGGACCATCTCCGTTTGCCCCATTCTCAAAGTCCAACTTTCCATCGCGAACAATCAAACCGATTGGCATGTCGCTGGCGATAACTTTCCATGTTGCTTGACTTGCCTTCAGACGCGTCTTGAGCCATTGCAACTGTTGTTTTCCCATGAACGCGGAAGCTTCGTTCATTTCTGTTTGTCGGTTAGGCGAATTAGGGCCGCGATACGTGCGAAGATCAATAAAAAACACTTCCAGCAATGGACCATATGGAATGGTTCTATAAATGCGATTCAGGCCATCCGCAGACGTGTGGATCGGTAGGTAGTCGAGAAAGGCCTGTCGCGCACGGGCCGAAAGGAGCGACACGCTTTTCACTTGGTATCGATCGTCCTCGAGTTGTTCGCCTGGATACCAGTTGTTGAGAGTTTCGTGATCATCCCATTGAACGAAAGATGGAACCTCCGCATTCAAGCGACGCACATTGGCATCCATGCAGTTGTAACGGTAATTGGCGCGAAACTCGTCGAGTGATTCGGCGACTTTTGACTTGCCCTCGATAGTCAAGTTCTTCCAAATAGACCCGTCGTCCAGCGTAAGCTCGGTGGCAATGGGGTTGTCTGCATAACAGACATCGCCCGAGTTAATGAAAAAGTCGGGCGAATGACTTCGAATGGTTTCGAATGTTGTCATACCACCGCGACGAAGGTCGATGCCGTAGCCTTGTCCAGCAGTATCGCCCGACCAAGTGAATTTGATATCGCGAGGCACAAGGGCAGGCGTACCAAAACGACCTGCAAGCGGTGCGCTCATTTTGGAAGGATCGCTCAAGTCTTGGAAGCGAACGCGATAGAAAACCGGCTCACCTGGCTTCAATCCGTTCAATCGAATTTTCGCCGTGAAGTCGGAATGTTCGAAGGCGTCCGGTCCGACGATGCGCCTCACATTTTTGAAGGATTCGTTGGACGACAATTCGACAATCATGCGAGCCGCTCGATCGGATCGACTCCAAATGGTGGCAGCCGTATGTGTTACGTCTCCAGATGCAACGCCACTGGTAATATTTGGTCGGAATGGATCATTTGTGATCTCATCGCTGAAAAGCGATCTCGATTGCGAGGCGACATACGCACCTGCACTGATTTGCGCCAGTAGCAAATTGAAACGGCGACGATCAAAACGATGTATGGAATGGTTCATGGTTAAATCACTTTGGGCCGACGGCTTTTCGACCAAGGTCAGGGAAGTCGGTAAAGAATCCGTCTACTTTGAGTAGATCGATGAGCACGCGATGCGTTTCGTCGAGCGATGTGGACCATTTAGGTTGCTGGAGCGTTCGAACCGTGTACGGATGGACCAACAGTCCCGATTTTCTGGCGAGCTCTACAAACCCCGTCGACACAATTTCGTTCTTTTCATTGCGAGTCGCCAGTGTGTCGAGCGCAGGTCCAATACCTTTCGCATATCCGGCCATACTGGCTAGCTCGGAATCCGATGGGCGTCGACCGAGCAACTGGATGAGCGGCAATTTGCAATGCAATCGCTCGTGTAGATCCATGAGTTCCTCAGGCTCAAAGCATTGGATATAGCATGGGCAGGAAGCGTCTTCGATCCCGAGTTTCGCAAGCAACTTCAATAACGATTCGCCCATGGAGTAGCCGAACTCCTTCTTGTGGAATGCGGCTCCCTTGAGCTCGATATACAAACCAGCCGTTTTGCCTGTCGTCTGGTTTAACCCACGAATGAGTTGGATCTCGTCGGCAAGCTTAAGGACTCGTTGGCCAGCGATATTAGGAAATCGGCCTTGTATCGCTGGCTCTTTGGAGTCGCGGCCCGTTCGCTCGTGCATTGTCAGCGATTGAATTTCGGCCCAATGGAAGTCGGCGAAGTAGAAGCGTCCATCGCCCCTCGCCCGCATGGGAAACAGTTCCTCAACGTTTGTTGTTTCCTCCATGGTGATATCGTGGGTAACAATGAACTCGCCATCTTTGCTCAATACCACGTCTTGCTCGATGTAGTCGGCACCTTGTGCGTGCGCTAGCGTTTTGGCCGCTTCGGTGTGTTCGATTGCGTATCCACTCGCGCCGCGATGCGCGATGACAATCGGACCGTTCGAGTCGATGAAGTAAGCTAACAGAACAACTAAAAAATGCATGGTGACCCTCAATATTTTGAATTCTAATCGTTTCCGGTGCCTGGATGTGGGTAACGTCGCAGCCGGCAGTTACTGTCAGCCACGAAGCTTGCGTTCAAGGCACCGCGTTATTTGAGCTCGCTAGCTATCTTCCATACGTGGTGTTCGCCGCGAACATACATCGCTCCGTCGGAAATTGCAGGACTTGCTTGCACCAATTCATCCAGTCCATTCTTGGCAAGCACTTCATAGTCAGGACCGTTGCGAATGACAGTACATAGACCGGTATCGTCAAAGAAATAGACCCTGTCCCCAATCCCGACGGGTGAACTATAGGTGTTGCCTCCTTTTCGCATCGTCTTAAGCACATCACCGCTCACTGGCTCCACACAAGAATAGATTCCCGCATCGTTCATGACATGAAGATACTGGCCAAGGAGAAGCGGCGTCGGAACATAAGGCATGCTTCGTTCCTTGGTCCAAGCGATGTTGGTCTTCGTCAAATCCCCGCGCCCACCTTGTCGAATTGCAAACGCTCGTTCGCTAGGCGACCCGCCAAAACTGAAAACGTGACCAAGCCCAACCGAAGGAGTGCACACAAATTTTTCCGTCGGGCCATCCACCCACCAAATCCTTTCACCCGACTCCGGATCCAAGCCAACCGTCTGCTTCGCACCTGTTAAAATGACTTGCCGGCTGCCTTGAATCGTGGCTAGGACTGGAGTCGAAAACGATCGTAAATCGGTATCGGGCTTATATCGCCATTTCTCCTTGCCTGTTGTTCCGTCGAGCAACACGACAAAGGCCCCACCATCTTGATGCCCATTGATCAGAACACCGTCGTCGCACAGGACTGGTGAGGCGGCAAATCCATGCGAGGCAACAAAACTTCCCGGGCTAACACTCCACACAATCTTGCCATCCCAATCCACCGCCGATACGACCATCTTTTGATCATCGACAAACACGCAGTAAATCCGTACACCATCCGTCGCAGGTGTACTCGACGCGCTGGTGTTTTGCCTATGTTGTTTTTCGATAGGGCCCTGATGGACTTCGATGTCCCAAACAACGTTGCCAGCGGCGCGATCGATTCGAATCAATCGACGACTCAGGCTGTCCGTCAGCGACGTTGTCACAAAGACACTGTCCTTGCAAACGATAGGAGACGATCTACCGTCACCTTGAATGCCTACCTTCCAACGAATATTCTCGGTCGTGGACCAAGTTAGTGGCACATCGGAACCCTGTCCGATTCCGTCCCCCCGTGGCCCTCTCCACATTGGCCAATCCTCAGCATGGGCCTCAAAATGAGCACCGATGCACAAAGCCAGAATCGCAATCGAACCTATTTCCAACCAACTTTTTCGCATAGAAATTCGCATTAAATGGATGAAACGAAATCCAATCTTACTTTCGATTGGGTTTTTGCTTGAGTTCGAGTTGTTTTAGTCGAGCCTCTTGCAATAGGATTAACTGCTTAAGTCTCACTACCGATTCTTCGAGCCGTTCGGCTGATTGGTAGGTTTGTTCCAGCGATTGTTCCACGCTATCAAGCGCTCGGCGACTCTCTTCCAAGTCCGAGAGCAAGGTGGAATTTCCCAGGTCGCTCGAGCTCGCCCTAGAATCAAACGGCTTCCGATCCAGGACGGGTTCGGAAGCCACGCTGTTCATGATCGGCTTTACTGAGATGCGTTTGGGCGCGTCGGGAGCACTTGCCGCGAACAACCGCGTTTGTACGCTGATTGGCATTGAGATCTGCACCTTTGCAGCGGGTTCGTTCGAACCGGAGACCGAGCTACCCAATCGATAGATGCCACCGGCAGCATCTGCGGCAATGAGAGTACTAGGCGTTGCGACCGAGTTGCAGATGGCTATCACTTCATCCGGCAATTGCGTTTGCCAACTAGGTGCAGTGCCATTTGGAAACCATTTGCGCACCCAACCATCGCGACCGCTGGTCAGCAAACCCTGGTTGGTGTCCATCGCTAGAGACAAAACGCCTCGATCGTTTGCAACCCATTGCTTCTTAGCCTGCAACGTGTGCATGTTCCAAACCCGAACCGTTCCGTCAAGACTCGAGGAGGATAGCTCATTTCCATCGGGCGACCAGACCAGTCCTGTTATGCCACCCGCATGACCTCGCAATGCCGCAAACTCCTTGCCAGTATCTGTCTCCCAAACATGGATTCCTCCAAATCGATCTCCGCTTGCAAGCAATATACCATCTCGACTATAGGCAACGGAGAGAACCCAATCTGTGTGTTTTCGCAAGACAAAGAGCTCGTTTGGATTGCCATGACCAAACATCTTCACAAGTCGCGTTGTGGTTCCAATGGCGATTTGACTCGCATCGCTATTGCAATCGATGGACTGGATATTGTCCGACTCGTCACCCACGCTCGGCAACCATTGTTTCGTTTGCCAGTCCAAGACAAGGACCGATCCCGACTCGCCTGTCATCCCGGCCGCGATCAGGAGAATTTTTCCATCGGGCGAGAAACGCAATGCAGAAATATCGCGCTCACCGACATCAATGGCTTGCGCTCCGAACTCCGCAGAGTCGGTGTTCAAAATGGCGACTTGATGGAGGCCTGCCACGGCAACCACTGGCTCCGAGGGGTGGGGTGCCATCGCTCGAACTGCAGTCGGCTGTGGGATGGCTACTAGGGGCGAAAAAACGTTCGGCGTGCTCGCGGTCGATTGGATCTCGCTATTCGTTTTGTCCAATGACTTCATGCTAGGCTCAGCAATTGCTCCAATGGAAGGCGAGGCTTGCGGCTTCTCGGACACGGACTTTTCAGAACCTTGAGTCTCCTCAATCAGTCCCGTCACAATCCAGCGTTCAATCACATTGAGCTCGCGCTGAGGAATGCGAGGTTTGTTCGGTGGCATCTTGGGAGTATCCATGTGCGACGTGAGCAAGTAAAGAGGACTCTCCTCCAATTTACCTGCGACCACAACATTCCCAGAACTAGAACCAGCCAGCACCTTATCCAAGGAGGTTAACACCAAATCCCCTCTCGGTTGATCTTCGTTATGGCACCGTTCGCAGTTCTTTCGCAGGATCGGCTGCACGGCATCGAAAGAGACCCTTTCTGAATTCGCATCGGCTTGGAACCCTGACATGGTTTGAGCTGATGCACGCGGCGCAACCATGAACCAAATGCACAGTACTAGGCCTATGTAGAATTTTGTAGAACGGCTGTCCTCAGCCGTTCGCCCAAAAGCGTTCAAACCGTTTAGCATCTTGCGGTTTTTTACTGTCGTCTTTCGCTCCGCGAAAGAATGGAGAAACGCAACTTTCGCGGAGCGAAAGGCGACACTTATTTGCCGCACGATGCTCAGGTCAACTATTCTGCAATATAGGTTTTTCATTAGTGATTGAACACGAATTCGTTGGAGTTCAAAATTGCCCAGTACAGATCCTCAAGGCCATCGCGTGGATCGGTGTAGCTCGACAACTTGTCAAAAATCGACTTGAGTTCAGCGTCGGTCGGTTGGCGAGTTAGGCAACGCACATAGAGTTCGCGCGCCACCTCCGCCGTTCAACGCCCTGAATCCACTAGTCGCCCCACAACATTACCCTCTTTGATCTTGCCACCGGTCGTTTCGCCGTTCAGCAAATGCAGAGCTTGCGATAATGTCGGCGATGTCTTGACTTCGCATGTGCACGGTGTTGCCCGAGTGGAGCGACCAAATGTCGTCAAGAAATAGTGAGCAGCCAAACCATCCGCTACCTGCACCGCTCGCGAACCCTTGGGCAGTCCAGGAAGTCGGTCGGTCGTCTCGGTCGCTTGACTAATGCAGTCGAGTAATACTTCCGCTCGCATTCTACGAATTTTCTGGTGAGTGAACTCCCGTTCATCCCATTGATTGGACTCGTTCCGGCGAGTGGATGTTTGATAGGTACGAGACAAGCAGATTTCGCGCAGCAATTTCTTGATCTCAAAGCCATGTTCGACCAACCGTCCTCCCAAATAGTCTAGGAGCTCTGGATTGGAGGGAGGATTGCTGACTCGCATATCGTCGACTGGGTCCACGATTCCAATTCCAAAGAAATGAGCCCAGACGATGTTGGCGATGTTCTTGGAAAAGGCCCTGTTCTCATTAGATGCAATCCAATCGGCGAGGACTTTGCGATAGTCTTGGCCAGGTCCTGGCTTTGGCATCTCAGCTCCGAGAAACTTGGGCTGAACCTTTCTGTTACCTAAGGGATGCAGCATGTCTCCCTCGGCTGCGTTGTAGATGGTTAACTCACGTGGATCCTCAGCTTGCTTGTATCCGACTTGGCTAAAGAACGATGCAAATCCATAGTAGTCATCCATCGTCCAGCGGTCGAAAGGATGATTGTGGCATTGAGCGCATTGAATTCGTGTACCCAAAAACACTTGCGCGACATTCTCGGCAAGCAACTGCGGTGTCGTCTCGGTCTGGTAGTAGTTCGTCGGAGGATTCTCAAGCGATCCGCCGCTGGCGGGCAAAACCATTTGCACGATCTTGTCGATGGTCGTTCCAGTGTGAACCGCATCTCGCAACCACCGATCGTACAGGCGGAGGGCTTTCTGGCTGACGCCGTTATTGGTCCGAATTTGTAACAGTTCGGCCCACTTCATGACCCAAATATCGAGAACCTCTGGTCGTTCCAGCAACCGATCGACCAAACGTTCACGTTTGTTTGCAGACCCGTCCAGCAGGAACGCCTGATACTCTTCCGGTGAAGGCAGGAGCCCAATCAAATCGATCGAAACGCGCCGCAAAAACTGCTCGTCATCAGCCAGTTCAGATGGTGCCAAGTGCATGAACTTCAGCCGGTCGTCGACCAGCGTATCGATCGTGCCGTACACGGGTCTTTTTGGATACTCAAAGTCAAGGTCGGGTCGTACCATGATGGACGATCCCTGAGTGAACTGATCGAATCGGGCCAAGATGAAAGCGGCACCCGGGCCGCGCGCGTCAACCATACCTTCTTCAGAGACCGTGGCTGCTGCGTCGTTGTTGCTCAAAAACACGGCCTTCGAGGTGACGTCCCGTTGTGAGCCATCGGAGTAACGAGCCGTGACGATGAGTTTTTGTTGACCTTCGGGCTTGGCGAATACCGACTTCTTCGGAAAAACCTCAATGCCCAATGGAACCATTGCGTTCTCGGAGTCCGGTTTCGCACCCTCGTGCAACCACTGGACCAATGACTCGTAAGACTTTGTCCCTTCGTCGATACGCCCCCCACCCGTATGCGGAACAGAACCTATGGCCTTGAGTACTACTAGACTGTTCTTGGGGTCGGCAAGCTGAACTCGCCGACCGCTTCGTTCGCGAGTCAGTCGGTAGTGATCTCCCGCCGGATCGTAACCAAACAGACTTAATCGAAATCCATCCTTACCCGAGGCAGAACCATGACACTTACCGGTATTGCAACCAGCCCGCGTCAAGCTAGACAGAACCTCATTGCGAAAACCGATTGGAGGCTGATCGGCAGAACCGCAAACTTGGATTTCAGCCGTGCATTCAATGCCCAGATAGGAAAAGGTCGCCTTGGTGGAACCATCGCTTTTTGGAATGAATGTTTCATGGACGTACTCGGTGGTCGGTATTGAACCTTGCTTGGAATCGAGCTTTGCAGTTGCAAGGCCGGTCACGTCTTGAGTGCTGCCATCCGAATAGAACGCGGTGACGACAATAGGCTGTTGATCGCGAGCCGAACGCAGCTCGACCGTGGAAGGCTCGACCGCAAGCGATGTAAGAGTCACCAAACTTCGATTGGAAGGACTTCGGCTCACTCCTTTTTCGTTCGGAGAGTTAGGTTCAGTAGCGTGTATCGACGTTATGGATGTTGTCGATGCGATCAGCCATAGGACAGCGACCAAACGAAGTGACGGTTCAGCAAGCGGCATAGATGGTCCTTGATGTCGAAGTGTGGGTTGCGTCGTGCCGGATCAAGATCCGCTCTTCACGCTACGGCGTTGTCGGAGGGCTTCGAGCGGGCTAAGTGGCCGCCCTGTTTCGTCTTTTTGGGAAGCGCCGGGAGCCGTAATAATCAATTTGGTATCCCGGGCCACGCAGAACGAGACCTGCTGGTTGTTTAACGAACCACTCAGTCTGAGAACGCTTTGATCAAACGTGCCCGTCGGCGCATCGTCTTCAACGACCAACTGGAATCGAGCACCTTTGTCCTCGCGGCGAATGGAAACCGTTTCCGCATGCACTCGATTTGGAAGACCTTCTAAGGTTGCGGTTAGCGTTTTTGGAACGGAATCACTGAACTCCAATTTGCACTCCAATTCTATCTGGGTACCTCGTTCCGCCGAGATCGATGCAATCGATCCGCGAATGGGGGCCTCGATTATCACCAAGGAATGAAGCGAACTAGAAACGCTCGGCAGAGATATTGCGGAAGGTCGACGGGAACGCATCCCCATCATGCCAGCATCCGCAACTGGTTTCGCCGAATTACTATCAGATAACCCGGGGGTCCCTTCGGCAACAATCGGCCAAACGCCACCAGTGGCGCGACGGTTTGATCGCAATGTGACTGTTCCCGAATTTTCGTTCGCAGCAATACGCGTCTTGGCCTCACAATCAACCCATTCAGGCAGTAAAGGAAAAGTAATGTCGATTGGGGCCTCAAAGCCAGGCTCTCGTGTAACCTGGATCGTAATGTCGAGCGTACCATCTGCGGAGAGCGGAACGGTTGGCTTCACAAGTTCAATTGAATAGGGAACGGAATGGGTAACAGCGACACTCAAACGGTCGACGCTCGCAGGTTGAAATATCGCATCAGCCGGACCGTTGACCAAGTCGACGATTTGCTCGAATCCGCCAGTTGCTACTCCACTCGTGCCATTTCCTAAAGTGCATTGAACGCCGACCAACGAACCGGTCGTGGCAGCGTCAGCCTCCGCAACGAAGACTACCGGGACCACAAACTGCGAATTCGCAACGAGGGCACAATCCAATGAAACACCCTGCGGCAACCCCTCAAAGACTAGATTGACATCCCCCACAACGCGGTCGCGATGCAGGCCAAGGAACCCGAGCGTTCGATTACCACGAGGGATCGCAATCGTTTGACCGGCCTGCGAAAGCTTATTCCGTCTAGGCAGAAATGCGGTGAGCGAAGACTGCAACGGTGCGATCTCGACGCAGTAACTATAGGCAATCCCAGCATTCTTGCGCTTGTCACGAATCGATGCGGTGTAGATCTCACCAAGCTTGGCTTCGAAAACCAATCGTGAGTCATGGCTTTCGAAGTCATCGCCGCTACACACTGTTTGGCCAGCTTGATCGCGGACCTCAACCAACGAATCCAAAAGCGACCCGAGCCGCGATGCAAACACCTCGAGCGAGACCATTCCGGTTTGGTGCACGGCGAAGCAGAATGAATCGGTTTCTGCCGTTTCCCGAATGATACCATGCACCGCAATCGGAACTTCCAACACTTTCGTTCCAACTTGTTCCTGTTTCGATCCCACGCCAACTCCTGAACCTACAATCGACTTGTCAGCCCGCGCAGTCCCAGAATCCACGAACGCTTGGTTATAGGTACTCAATCGAATCGGAATAGTGGATGGACAAACAACCCCTGCGTCCGCAAGTTCGAAAAATCGAGTGCCAATCAACCCCGAGTCGAATTTCATCTGCTTCTGGATCGAGCCCTTCCCATCTTCTGCAGAGGACGCGAACGTCATTTCCATCTCACAACCAGTTCTCGCACCCAACGGAAAGACGCTATGGGGACGAGGGAAATTGCCGACATGCAGCGCATACTGGCTATCTGCATCCGCATTCACTCCCGCACTAGTGATCTCAACCGTGTACAAACCTGACACTGTTGCCACATAGGAAAAAGCTGGATCTTGATTGAGCAAAGGAGTATCGTCGACCCTTGTAAGCACATTCCCTTGAGGATCGCGGAGTGTCAACACTGTATCCAACAGGGTCACACCGAGTCTTACGCCAACCGCTTCCGCCGAGATCCGCTCGCCTGCGTTCGCATGCATTTGATAGACGTCGACGTCATCGGACTCGAGTGTCCCCAAGATCGTCGTGTTGCCTTGAACGACTTGCGAGTCCGAATCTTTGTTCTCCAGGACGGTTGGGAATGGACTGATCGTGAGCGTCCGAAGCTCCGAAAAGCCATCGTCGCTTAGAAGCCGAAATGGATGCGGGCCAAGCGAGCAGCCTGCATCGACTACTAAGTCGACTTTGATTTCGTCGTCGTTCTTCGCAACGATCTTTTCACATCGAAGTCCAGGTTCGTAGAACATCAAAGTGCGAGTGGTTTTGAGGGACGCCCCTTTGGCAACCACAGAGAATGAAGTTCCGCGAGTTCCAACCGAAGGAGTAATCATCTCAAGCGATGGAGTGCCAGCCAAAGATTGCCCGCACAAGCAGAACGCGATGAAGACCAACCAAACGTTTTTGCGGATTCGGTCAATGATCATTCTCATGCCAACAGACCTTGCACGACTTTGCCGTTGGTGACAATCGGTTGAGGTCGATCGCCAGGCGACATCAGCGACTTGGCTGCGTCGATTCCAAGCAAGTGATAGACGGTCGTAATGTAATCCTCGACACCGAGTGGGTTGTCCGCTGGTTCTGCAGCCAGCGCATCCGACGCGCCGTAGATTTGGCCTCGCTTCGTACCGCCACCGGCCATCACGATGCTAAAGACCCGTGGCCAATGATCACGGCCGCCGCCTGCGTTGATCTTGGGTGTGCGACCAAATTCGCTCGAAACCAATACAAGAGTCGAGTCCAGCATTCCACGTTGATCTAAATCTTGAATCAGTCCTGCAAAGGCCCTATCGAGGTCAGGCAATTGGGTTTCGATTCCTCGATAATGGAATGCGTGAGTGTCCCATGCTCCATATGTCACCGTTACGAACCTCGCACCTGCTTCGACCAAGCGTCTGGCAATCAAAAATCGTGCACCGGCAGAAGGACGCAAGACAGGTCCCCAAGGCTTCATCCCGTACAGTTCTCGCGTCGCATCCGATTCGCTCTTGAGACTAAACGCGTCCCTTGCTTGAGGTGAAGCCAGCAGATCGTAGGCTCGCTGATAAAAAGAGTCCATCGTTGCCAACGAGTCATCCCGTTCCAAACTTGCGAAATGGCCATCCACCATCTGCTTCCAATCCTTGCGTCGCTCAAACCGCTTTTCGTCAATGCCTTTAGGCAGGTTTAAGTCGCGGACTGAAAAGTTCGATCGCGAGGGATCGGAACCAAGCGCAAATGGACCACACGCGTTGCTAAGATAGCCACTGCCCAGGAACTGGCTTCCCTGGTTGGGCACACAAACATACGACGGCATGGCATCACGCGGGCCAAGTTCATGGGCAACAACAGATCCGACGCTTGGATAGACCAAAGCCGGACTTGGGCGATAGCCAGTGAACATGCTGTGCTCACCGCGACTATGATCTACCTCGGTATGCGTCATACTTCGAACGACCGTTAGCTTGTCCGCGACCTTGGCGGTTTGCTGCATGTGCGAGCTAAAATAGACTCCCGGCAACGAAGTCGCGATCGGATCGAGTATGCCTCGATACTCGGCTGGCGCGTCTGGCTTCGGGTCGAAGCTATCCATGTGCGAAAAACCACCCTGAAGGTAGATGTGAATCACCGATTTTGCTTTTGCCTCAAGCTTTCGAACACCGGAGGCTGCCGCTCGCGATTCGAGCTGGAGCAGATTACCGAGTGTTAGTCCAACCCCCCCTAGCCAACCGACATGCATGAAATTTCGGCGGGAAGGACGATGGAAGTGCAAAGGATCACTTTTCCACTGCGGGTTTTGAAACAGGTTCATCCGTGTCTCTTTCTGCTGTTTTTTTGGCTAGTAGCGGTGAATCGGAAGCGGTCTCGAACTCAACGACAAGTTGTGGACGCTGCTTGACGTCGTCAAACTCAGACGCATAAAAATCCCAACCATTTCCGCCAGTGTTAATAAATACCCATCCATGATTGGCTTGGCCGCTCGACCAAGCTTGAATGGTATCCGTCACATCAAAGACGACGATGGATGAGTTTGCGGCGATTTTGCCAAACGTAAAACTATCTTTGTGCCTGGACGCTTCACAACCATCTGCGGAAACGCCATCGACCATGGAATTCCAAGTCGCGGACGGAGAGAACGGAACCAACATTCGATGAAGGTTCACGGTTGAACCCTGATCGAAGGCACTGACGAACATGCGAGCTGCGACAATTCGGGCACCCATCGGAATTTTTCGCGGGCCGTCGCCAAGGATGCTCTCGAATCGAATAAGAACTTGGCTTTCGCCGCCATCGTTGTCAGCGTCCGAGGACGCGTTGGGATTGCTTTCAAGAAACGTCGTAGGGGCCAGCGCCCAGATCTCGGTGTCGATCGTCCCACCGTATTGATCCACGCCGTTTTGAAAAGTGACCTTAATCGTGCTTGACTTCGATTTAGTCGCTTCACCACTCAGGCTTGAAGAAAACATACCTTCGATCAATGTCCAGGCTAGACAAAGTAACAAAAGCCCACTTTCCTTCGATCTTGGACAAAACATTGCGCCAACCCATCCTCGTCAAAACGAACCATTGCGAAGGTTCGTTTGTTGCCTCACGAACATGCGGAAGCCTGACGGAGTTGTCTTAATGTTTGGCCAATCGATCGTGAAGAAATGGTGAATTTTTGGTCACGCAAGCGCCTCGCCAGAAATATCCGGATGTGATTTCGTTTAACCGCGTGTGCATCGCCCCGCGTTTTGCCGTGCTCGCGGCCCGATGGGCACGCGGTTAAACGAAGAAACGTACTTGTGGGTGCTTATTGATTGCGTATTGATTGCGTATTGGTCAGTGCGGTGTTCGTCGAGCAAGGCGATTGCCTTGGCATGCGCATTTTTAGGGCGGCGCTACGCGGTCGTATCTACGTAAGTCAGATAACAAGCGAGTCCGATTTGAAAGGCGGATACTCCGATCCCAACAGGGTGTCCCACTCTGCCACGCCATCGTACTAAACCAACTATGACGATTAGCACAGTGACCGTACCGAGCACTTTAAGTGCAACGAAAAGCGTTACGTCTGGAAGCGTATTATCACCGATTCGATCGAGACCCATCAACCATCGTCCGATTGGGTTCTGTTCCTGTTGTTTTAGAGACAAAGCGTACCTAATCGTTAACTGTATATCGTACATACATAGAGCCAGATCCCCCTCGAACTTGGATGTATTCTGGTTGACCGCTCGCCCACAACGCTAACACCAGGGAGGATTGATAGATTGCCGTTAAACAGAGCACTAGGGCAATAAATCGCTAAGTGAAAATTTGACATTTTTCGACGAACGCCACCACGTTTTGCATTCAATCGTACTCGTACTCGATGAAGTGATTCGAATCGAGACCGAGTACCGCCGATGGCTGTGTACGTGCACTAAAACACGGGGATTGCAATTGAAAACTCGATTCCTTCGTTCTGCGATGATTCTGTCCCCATCATCCTGCCCTATTTACGGCGAGGATTTTTGCGAATCAAAGTATACTCAGTATCGCCATTGCAGACCGTAGTCGAGGCTATGCAGCGAGTAGTTGCTTTCTCGCAATGAGAAACTTGGCGTGCTAGCGCCCGTCGGCGGATTGCTCAAATTGGAAGCCAACTGCGGATCCAACTGGTCGGCGACTCTCGCAACTTTCGGTAGTCCCAGATAAGAGTACCCCACCGTCGCTTCCAATCGTCGAGTCAACCGATAACCCAGCGTTACGTTTGTCTCGGGCGAAACAATAAACGTGTTCATGACGTAGTTACCTGCATTGGTGTTCCTAGCCAGCAGGCCATTGGCCGTCGTGCTCGTGCTGCCTGGATTGCCGGGGACCGTAATCGTGGACGAACCATCAATGGCCACACTCCGCTCCATGTTACCGAATCCCAACTTGACCAGACCAGACAGGCTCCAACATCGTTCGCGTAAGATGCCATTGAGTCCCAAGGCCATGCCGTTAAAACGATTGGTTGTCGCGAAGTGATCGGAGAGTTGCGATATGGTTCCAGCCGGTGCGGGCGTATTGGTCAGCGCCGTGGTCGTCGAGTCGATCCGCAACGAGTCGGCCAGTCTCGCAGTTTGGTAACCCGCTAGGAATTCAAGGCGACCTGCGCAATCTCGAAGGATCAGCCTTCGAAACAAAATGTCGCCACCGTACATGTCGCTTGATATATTGGCGTTTAACGACCCCGATGTGCTGTTTGGGTAGTTTACAGCGATCGTCGATTGAGCATTGTTGGCGGTACTAAAGAAAGGACGCGTCACAACGGGTTCGGAGGTTGGGGTACTATTGTACGAGAGTGAGTTGCTGCCTAAATAAAAGAAACGGAGCAGGATGCCATGCGACTTGCAATCGTTGAAATAGGTCCCCAATTCGCCGCGTAGTCCTTGAGTGCTTTCGCCGAGCACTTCCGAACCACCGAACAGATCTGTAGTATCGGTTCGACCTATCAGTCCGTCCGTCGCAGGGTCATTGGCTGGCCGACGCGTGGTTACCAACTGCGGCAGATTCTGTCCGTCAGGCCAAAATGTCGCCGCTTCAATTCGGAGTTGCATGCGACGAAGTAAACTTCCTACGACATGGGGCGGCTGAATCATTCCGATCGACTCACATCCGTTCGTGCAGGGTTCGCACGCATTGCCAAATACCATGGCATTGGGATCTGCATGGACCCCGTTTAAATCCGATGTTTCCTGGTAGTCTTCGTAGACTTCGGTGGCGATCCCATGGCTAGGTGCCGCGGCTATCGGGCCATGCGAATGTGCGATGCCAGCTTGGCAGTTTTTACAGCCCGCTTGCACGACTCGGCTCGAGGGAGCGTCGCTTGTCGAAGTGCGAGCACTGGCTGGCTTTTTAATGGCTGGCTTTTTAATGGCTGGCCGAGTAGGAGTTGCCTCGACCTCGGTGGAAATCTCCTTCGTGGCTGACGCTTGAACCACATCCGCCTTCGCGCGTTTGCTTTGAGATTGTGGTGGGGTCGACACGGTCGGTTCTGCTGGAGTGTAAAACTCGCGATCCGTGCTGCGACCGGTACGAAGCTGGGCAAAGGCTGGAGCAACGTCAACGAGGCTGAGCGCCGCAAACGCGCCAACGCCTAGTCCCACTTTCAAAGCTGATTGAAAAGCCTGACGGCGAATTTCGCAGATCTCTCTAAAAGCCATAATTTCCCCCAAACAACGCAACCTGAACAACCACGCAGAGTTTGACGACTGCGCACTTTTGTAGTGATTCCATCGGAAGTTTCGCCTGCGGAAGTTGAGTAAAGATGGAAGGATTTGCGGGCTGCGCACTCAATGATTGATAGCAATGGAAGGATTGGAGTTTGCAGAATATGCAGACTTACGGACGTCGCCAAGCAATTGCGATGAACCCAAGTTCTATCAGCCGATCTCCTAACCGAACGGATCCGAATGGAGTTTGGACCGACCTTTTTTGAAATCAGATCGCTTCGATCTACGGTAAAGGGATTTACACCATGCGAAGAACGCTCGCGACACTTACGATTTCAGCTTTATCTATTGGCTTGATCGGATGTGCTGACATGAGGCATCGAGCGGGGGTGGATTACGCTCGCAACGTCGCGTGGCCGCAACCCTTTCGCGCAGCTGATTCCAATTCGGTCGTGGCCCCTTTTGAGGTCATGCGGGACAACGGCTGGAGGGAAAACAACACCCTCGGAACAAGCTTGTTCTCATCGCAGAATGCCCTCAATGAGGCGGGTGCAATCAAGGTCCAGTGGATCGTGACGCAGGCACCGCTGAATCAACGTATTGTCTATGTCAAAGCCGGTAACACTGAACAGGAAACGAACGCTCGAGTCGAGAGCGTTCAACTAGCTGTTTCTCAACTCATTCCAAGTGGTCCACTACCACAAATTCTGGTAACTGAAATCGAGCCGGCAACCTCCTCGGGTGCTTATCAAACCTTGGTCCACCGAGCATTAACCAGGACCACTCCTACACCTAGACTATCGAAATTCAACGGTTTGAACGCACCTTCGCAACAAACAGTTGCGCCGAATGCCGGCGAAAGCAAATAGTCGCCTTTTGCTCCGCAAAAGTGCGGTAGCTCGGAGCAATTTGGCGGACAGGCTGTGAATTTATTGATTCGAATTGTGGCTGAGCGAGGCCCTCGCTCAGGCTTTGGATCCAACGAGCGAAGGGCCTCGCTCGTCCACACGAGTCGCAGGAACGCATTTTCGCGAAGCGAAATGCGACAGAGATCGCCAGGGGCGACAGAGATCGCTAGGGTGACAGAGACCGCTAGGGGCGACGGAACTCACGGCACGGAGTGCCGTGCTACACTTGCCGTGCTACACTTGCCGTGCTACACTATTCGAGTCCCCGCAGGACTCGCATGTTGATGGCGTCCCACTCCTCGTCATCGTCATTCTTGCCTTTTTCTGTTTCTAAATACATGGGTAGCGTTTTCAGGGTTTTATGCTTGAGGACTCGCCGAAATCCCTCCAGCCCAATCGTGCCCAGACCAATGTGTTCGTGACGGTCAACTCGGCATCCGCATCCTTTTTTGCTGTCGTTTAAGTGCAAGGCCCGGATGGCCGCTAATACGTTGTGTTTCTTGGCATCTTTTTCCCAAGCCTTGAATCCTTCGACGGTCGAGAAGTCGTAACCCGCCGCGTGCGCATGGCAGGTATCCAAACAAACACCAACCTGCATGGCTTCGCCGGTTCGGTCCAGAAGCCAGCCGAGCTGCTCCATATTCCAACCCAGATTCGACCCTTGGCCAGCCGTGTTTTCCAACAGCAGCCATGCATGTTTTGGGGCTACTTTTTCATAGACTTCTTGGATCGCAGTTGCAATCCGTTCGAGACCGGCTTCCGGAGTCGATTCGACGTACGAACCTGGATGCATTACAACCCCATCCAGACCCAACTGCTCGGCTCGCTGCCACTCGACCACCATCGAATCGATCGATTTCTTCCAAAGTTCCTCTTTTGGCGAAGCCAAGTTGATCAAATACGACGAGTGCGACAACGGACGCGAAACACCAGTTCGTTCCCGCGACTCGCTGAAAAGCGTGCAGTCGCTGTCCGTGATCGGCTTTGCAGCCCATTGATTGTTGTTCTTGGTAAACAACTGAACAACATCCATGGAATACTCTGCCGCAGCCTCAACTGCCTTGTAGTACCCGCCCGCAATGCTCATGTGAGCGCCTAATTGAACCATATTTTTCCGGTCTCTCCCAAATCGCCCAACTTAACGTCGCTTGTAATTCTCGTCTTGCGTACATCGACCGCGAAGACGTAATCTCCAGCCCGGAGAAAAAACCTCGCAGAGCGTTCCAAGTCCAAAGTGCACGTTTCGTGACGCTCAAGAATTGAATGATCAGGATGAACGATTCCATGAACATTGAACAGTACCAACCAAACAAAACTCGACCATTCCAAGTTGTTGCGACGTTGTCATTGGCTGCCGTCCTAGCGGCTGGCTCGACGGGTTGCCGGGGCACAGCACCAGCCTTTTCCCAAGCGTTTAGTGGGCTGACTGCTCCGGCCCGGGTACCACCTCCAGCGCAAGGCAGTTTCCAAGTTCCAGGCTCCTATTCCGGTGGCATGAACGGAGCGGGAAATCCCTCCAGCAGCGGCCTAGGAGGCTCCAGCTTTGGAAGTGGCCCGAAGACAAGTCAAAACACATTGCCCACGGGCAATTTGATCAACAGTATTTCCAACGCTCAGTCGCAGCTTCTCACCGCAACGAACAAGGCAAGAAACTCAGTCAACCGGGCCGCCGACGGCATCAACTCCTCTGTCGAACAAGCTAGCGCTCGCGTCGACCGATTAGGTCAAGGAGTCGCACAAGCCAGCGCAATTTTATCGGAAGCCGCAACGACACCTATTGTGAGCGGTGCGTCCGAACGCTCTAACATGAATTATCCAACCAGCGATCCGCCGTCCATTATTTCAAGCAATTCCGGTCGCATCGGCGATGCCGAGCCGAGTGAAACCGCCAGCTGGCGAACTCCGGTTCCACGATAGGAGCCAATGTGGACGAGCGAGGCCCTTCGCTCGTGCTGACCAATAGTCGTAGCATAATCGCACTTTCGCGGAGCGAAAGGCGACAATCTAATGCACATGCAACTGACGCAACCTAGCCAAGCCGTCGAGCAAGCTTCGGCGTTTTCCACTTGAAGCCACCAAACCTGCGTTCGGGTAGACATGGTCGTCTCGATCGGAATACTGATTCCAAAAAATACCATGCACATTGCTCTTGGCCAGCAGCATCTGCATCACTTCAAGACCGTTGACTGGGATACGGTCGCGGTTACTAGCTACCGCGTTGCTGTTCGGTAACTTCGACACGATTGGATCCGCGGTTGGCAAATCGATGGAGCCACTGTCCGACATCTGCGACTGGTCCCACCAAGCATAATTGGGGTAACGCCAATTCGAAACGATATTGGATTTCGAAGTGATCATCGAATCGGGTTGCAAATGACATGGAGCCGAAACATGAGCCAAGAGCGGCAGGCCCAGTATATTCCAATGGTCGATCAAATCGGATATGTCGATCAAGTCTCTAGGCATCGAGCCGCCCGGCCAATAATCGAGATTCAGCTCCAGCCCCAAGCCTGAAAGTCCAAGATCGGCCCGGATCAGCGCATCGGCGAAATGCAATGGGCTAATGCCGTCTGACTTCTGCCCAAGGTACTCAGCCCATGGAGCATCGATGGTCAATACTACGGGCGTTTTCGGATCGCTCCGACGAACTGCTTGTATGACGCCAACGGCCAAATGCAAAACCTGTTCGTCCGTGATTCCAAGGGTGTTGGGAGCATTGAGTCCGGCGGCTGCGCACCATAGATGCACTTGACCGCGGTACCGCTCGACCATGAGCGTCGCATGCTTGCAGGCTGCGTCATACATGGATTGAAAGTCGCTGAGCAAATAGAGCCACTTTGGGACGGCATGGGCTTGCAGATTGACAAGCGGGCCGGCAAAGATGCGAAGCGAATTTTTACGAGCCCACTGAAGTTGCAAGTCGATCAGCGAAAGGGCTGCACTCTTGGACTCGGTCTCAAGTTGCCCCATTTCCATCGAGATATTAATCGTATTGATGGCAGGCAATATGGATTCAGCATCTTGTTCCCAAGACTGAGACGGCGTTAGTTTGATACCTAGCAACGTGCTGAGTTGCTTTTCGGACTGATGCCGAGCTTGCAAGGACTGTGAGATAAAGGCTCTCGAAAGCGGTTTCGACGCGCTCACCGCAAGATCGATAGCGGTTTGGGCCAGCATCATACAACGCTCGGCATCGTTCGCGGCTAGAATCGCTTGAATAAAGGCCGATACCGAACGGTCGATCAACGACGTGAAGGCCTCAGGCAGTTTCAGTCCAAGCCGTTGCCAATCGATTCCCCGCCCCCGCACCCGGTGGATCGTGCCTCGCGCTAACTCGAGATGCAGCAGATAGGGGGCTTCTTGGCACCGAAGCGAAGCGGTCGAAAGCATGATCGGTCCATACTCTTCGGTCGGCCAAACAATCGATAATTTGCCCGATTCATTGACCGATCGATCGATGACCAAACAATCGTTTTCAATCCAATTCTTGCTGGCCCAAGGTATCCCCTCGATGCCTGATACAAACGCAGTACCCCATATCTGTGCGTCGTAGCTCTGAGCATTCGGAATTCGAAATCGCAGTTGACCCATGCATGACTCGACAAGGGAATTCGGTAATGGAATCCGTAAATTGGGGGTGTTGTGGGACCGGAAGTGTACTCGATGCCGGGAAGTTCAGCAATTTGGCGCTCCCTTGCTGCGGCAAAATCATCAAAATCCCTGTGGCTACGACGCTCCGCGGCGGAACGAACCCTATTTCTTCAACTGAAACTCCCATAACCAAAGCTCCTTTTGCGTCGTATCCGGCTCACCAACCGCGATTACCGGTGGCTCGGCGGGAATGGAAAACGCATCTTGAAACGACCCACCCCACAGCTTCGCATTGCTCCCATTCACGCGATATCCAAATGACAGATCTTTCGTTAGTCCCAAAGGATTCACGTCCATCGGTAGCTCGGACAGGTCATTCAGTGAATTAGGGAATTTCCCATGGCGATCTTCGTATAGCCTAAGCCCAATCGCCAATGCAGCCATTCGATGCTGCAACGCTCTTCGAATAAATGCGTCAGAGGCTGCAGCAAACGCCGGGGTGGTCTGAAGCGTTAAGATGGAATCAAATTGGGAAATCAAACTGGCCCTTGCTTTCGCCGTCATCTCCGCTTCAACAACCTTCAGTTTGGTTCTAAAATCCTTAAGATTGTTTGTCGGCAGTTCTAATACACTGTCGATCAAATCCAAATAGAAAAGCGCATCCCGCGATCTCCCCGGAACCGAAGTGACCCCAAAGGACCTGGCTTTGCTGGGATCGGCGAAGACGGGCAACGCAAGCGCTCGCTCGCCCGCGATCACCATTCCCCACTCGTTGCCAATATTGATGGTCGCCATTACCTTGGGCAGGAGGCTTTGCAAATCGTCCGCGTTCAAAGCATCGACCTTGAGCGAGTCTTTCAGCAACTCTAAAGCCATGCTGTCGATAGCGATGGAGACGAGTTGTGATACCAGCATCGGTTCACCCGCATTGACTCGGCTAACGCCCAGCATGCCGTCGATGGCATCGCGTACCACCACCGAGTCCCTGGCTCGTAGCCCGACACGGCCACGCAACAGAAGCAGCCTAGCCGCTTGCCTCATTTCTTGAGTCTGTTGTAAAAGTGTATTAAATGAATCGAAGACTATTGGAAAGCGGACCGGCTTCGCATCGATGGATAATCGAAGCACTTCGTCATGAAGGGACTTCCATTTCTCCAAGAAGGCGAGCGATTCCACCTCTTCCTCCCATTCTTCCTCGGGCAGAATCGGTATCTCCGCTTCTACGTCTGCTCCAAGCAAAGCGACCCCTTTCGTTGACGCGGTAAAATCCTGGCTCGTCATCGTGCTTAATACGGCCAGCCAAGCTTCCGTATTCGCTGCATCGGTGCGGTCTTTGTAGTAAGCGTCGACAGAAGCATCGTCTACGGGATAGCCTTTCTTGGTGATACTGACGATCCGCGTCTTCAATCGACTCTTCGCCGAAGATTCCCGGCCATACCACAAGACAAGTCCCAGAATCACCACCGAAAGTGGCAACACCACAAAAATCAAAATGGATAAAACCAAGCAGCTTCGTTTGGAGGCTTTTTCGTTTTGTGGCTGCATTATTGAGGAGCTGGTAAATCCCGCGTCTTAAACCTGAAGTAGCCGATAGTATAACTGATACATCCTAACACAAGCAGCGATGAGACGTAGAACATTGGCCCGAGATAGGCAGGCAGTGGAACGCCCCCTTTGCCAGTCCCCTCCGGCACGACCCACCAGGACCATGCGAGCTCAGGAGCGTGATGGACCGTTTGTACAATCCAATCCGGCTGATATGCTGCCAGGAAACTAAACGGCTTGAGATGACCAAGCCTGGGCGTCGACTTGGACAGGATAAAGAGCAAAAGCTGCAAGACATACACGCTAATCACAATGCCAATCGTCCGCCATCGATATTGATCGAACGAACTCACCATGACACTCAAGCCTAGTAGCATGAAGCCGAGCGCGAACAAATTCAGCGTCGGTACGATATAGACGCTGGGGGATACCAACTCCGAAAGCGGTACCATCTTGGTCGTGGTTTTGCTAAAGGGATTGCTGACATTGAAGTCAAAAATAGGGAGCCGAAACACCCCGGAGCTGCTAACCGGCGTTGAATTGGTCTGAATACCGAGGTAAATGCCCAACAAGACCAACCCGCACAAGAGCATCAAACCCGTGATCGTCACCAAGGCATGCGCCGCGTAGACTTGCCCGCGGCTCAGAGGTTGGGCCAGCAGCATCTCCATGGTTCCGCGCCCCAGCTCGCCGCTGATGACGTCCGATCCCCTGGCAATACTCCACACGAGAACACAAAGGATCAGCACCGGTTCATCGAAGGTAAATCCGATCATGCCGTGGTACGTAAGAAACTGTTCCAGAGGAACTGGCGAAAATTTCTCGAACGCTCGAAACTGTTCGATCAGCGGCGCGAAACCGCTCAACTCAAACTGGCTGACCGTCCAAATTCGGACCCATGGAAAGAAAAAGAGCACCAAAGCACACGCACACCATAACAACATGGCTTCATTGACATATTTTTTCAACAGGATGCGAAACATGTTTTCATTCGTAAGTGTTTCTTAATGAGGTGCAACCTCGGCGAAGCAGTTTAGCACACGGGCTAGTGTTATGTAGCACAGGCTGCCAGCCTGTCGCCGCATCAAAACGAAGGCTATCCGCCTGTCCTGCGCATGTCTGTCCTGCGCATGACTACCAATCGCCGCGGGCGATCGCCAATCCCGACGGAATGCAGGCTAGAAGCTGACGTTGGGTTAAGATCCGGATTGGCTGCCCCTCCTTGTTGCGTTGTGCCACTTGCTCCACCGGAAGGGATTCCTGGGAGCTACTTTCTTCGGATGGACTGGCGGCCTCAGTGGACGCAGTGGTACCCATGATCAAGTAATTGGTTTGCATATTCATTTTTGCCTGAACCACAGCCCCGAGCTTCGTCAAAAAAGACACGGAATCGTCCCGGTCCAATCCCAACAGCGTGTGCATCAACACCACATGCTTGCCTGCCAATGGCCGAACATCCTCGCAGCTCGCCAGGATCGCGTCGGCTCTCAATCGCGTTCTTCGAATTTGATCCGCTCTCGAAGGTGTGCCGTCCGTGCGAAACAGTTTGGGTTGATAACGTGCTTGCGGTTCCGCTACGGACTCGATGCGTGTTCGCCGAACCGTTCTGGGTTGCCGAATCTGGTCTACCCAAATGCGACCACGCGTTAAGCCCAGTTTCTCCTCCAGGATTTCCAAGTCGGCCGCATTGACTTTCTCGGCGGCCGCGATTGCGATTTGAGCACATGCCCGAGCGTCCTCCAGTGCGTTGTGGTGGCGAAACTGAATCGAAAGTCGTTCCGAAATGGCTGCTAGCCCATAGCCAGATTGACCTGGCCAAGCTCGCTTGGCAATTAAACGCGTGCATTGCAAATCAAATTGAGGCACGGCAATATCATAGAGCTGGCAAGTCCCTTGCAATACCGCCGCGTCAAAGCCAACGTTGTGAGCGATGACAACGCAGCCATCGATCAGCGGATGCAACTCGTCCCAAACCCGATCCCACTCCGGGCTCGTCAAACAGTCGCGCGCCGTAATGCCATGCACTCGCACGCATTGCGGTGAGAAATACAATCGCTGGGGTCGTATCAGCCATTCCTTCTCTTCAACGATTCGCCAATCCTCCAATCGGACCACCCCCAATTGGCAAGCGGAACTGGAACGACTGTTGGCCGTCTCGAAGTCAATCACCGCGATCTGAGTTGCCATCCTTGAAGCATCCTTTATTTCCTTGGACTTTCCCAATTCACGTCGACCACACCGACTTGATGATTGGCAAATCGAGCCATCACAAACAACAAGTCGCTGAGGCGGTTCAAGAATACCACGATATGCGATGCGTCGCTAACACTTCGGTCGCGGGAAAAACTAACTATTTCCCGTTCGGTTCGGCGGCAAACGGTGCGAGCCAGATGCAAGTGTGCTGCTTGCGTGCTGCCACCAGGCAAAATGAAATTTCGAAGCGGCTTAAGGCTGGTTTCCAGTTCATCGATCCATTGCTCCATTTGTTCGACGTGACTGGCGCCAGCCCACTTAAGGCAATGTTCCTCGGGATTGGGAGTCGCTAATTCGGCGCCAATGGAAAAGAGATGGTGCTGGACTGATCCGAGGATAGCGTCCAGTTTGTCCCCCAATACCGTCGCCCGAGCAATACCGAGGACAGCGTTGAGCTCGTCCACCGAGCCATAAGCGCAAATGCGTGGATCGTCCTTTGCAACACGCGGTCCACCAAAGAGCCCCGTCGTACCCGCGTCACCCGTTTTCGTGTATATCTTCATGTGCGTTTGTCGCCTAACATGTTGGAGTTTTTTTATTCAATCCCGATTGGCTCACTATTAGTCATGCAACCCGAAGTATTTTCAAGCGGTTTTTTGCTGTTTCGAAAACAAAATCAACTTCAATTCTTGCTCATGAAGCACAGCACCCGCTGGGATCTACCCAAAGGGCATTTGGATCCAGGTGAGACGAAACAGCAAGCGGCGTTGCGGGAACTCAGCGAAGAAACCGGATTACAGGCTTCCGACGTTTGGACAGACCCAAACTTTATCTTCGAAAACCGTTATTGGGTCTCGTACAAGAAGAACGCCGAAATGAAGCGGTACAAGGAATTGACGGTCTACTTGGGATTCCTAGAGCACGACAAGCCAATCCAATTGACTGAGCATTTGGGCTATGAATGGATGGACTGGTCCCCACCCCACCAAATTCAAGCAGCTACCATCGATCCACTCCTGGAAAAGGTTCAAGAGCATTTCGAGGCTCATCCCAAGTGGCCCAGTTAGTCCGCTAACGTAGCAGCGTATCTCCGAGACGCTGGTCCTCGGTGTGTCACGTCCATCGTTAATGCAAGTAAATTAGTTCACGCCGGGCGCAAGCGAGAGCCATCCAAAATAAACCGTCAATCGCAGTGCAACGCCCGCCTCGGAGATGCGGACCTACGACGTAGCGTATCTCCGAGACGATGGTCTTCGTCCAAGTCACGCGTTCATTCCTGTGGTTTAAGCTTGCGATCCAGTTGCATCGCTAGTTTCAAGACGGACTGAAAGACGAGTTCGTAGTCAGGCACCGCTCCACGTTTGGGACGAACCACCATATCGATACCGATCGGCAATTCTGACTTCTGACGCCGGAACGACTCGCGAATTAGACGCTTCCAACGATTGCGTATCGGTGAATTGCCGACACGTTTGGAGATGCTCAAGCCGATGCGAGTCCAAGCATGTTTCCCTCGAACCGCATGCATTACAAGGACGGAATCGCTGGCGACAACTCCTTCTTTGAAGACACGATCAAAGTCTAACGGACTCACCAAGCGGAGGGATTTTGGAAATCGCTCATCGCCTGGTGTGGTCATGTTTGATTCGCGCATAGGCACGCACCCGAGCGTTGTTGGGAGGGCGAGGCTCCTGCCGAGCTAGCGCCGCATTGGTTCGGCAGGAGAGTCACCCTCCCGAACAATAAATATACGTCGAAACCACCGTCAACATGTTTACTAGCGTGGCCGCATCAGTCCATGATCTTGGCGTTCGCGATCAGTTTCAGAAACTCGGCGTTGCTTTGGAATCGCGACAATTGCTTGGTCAATTGTTCCATGGCTTCGACGGGGTGCATGGAGTTAAGCGTTCGCCGGATCATCGTCACCGCATGATACGTATCGGGATCGTGCAACAGCTCTTCGCGACGCGTTCCCGATTGAGTGATATCGATGGCGGGCCAAACGCGTCGTTCGGCAAGCTTACGATCCAACACGAGCTCCATATTTCCGGTTCCTTTGAACTCTTGAAAAATGAGCTCGTCCATTCGCGAGCCAGTGTCAATCAAGGCAGTGCCAACAATCGTCAGCGAACCACCTTCGGCAAAGCATCGTGCGGTGGCAAAGAGTTTCTTTGGAATGTCCATGGCTTTGATGTTCACACCGCCGGACATGGTTGCTCCGCTATTACCAACCCACTTGTTGAATGCACGGGCCAATCGCGTGATCGAATCCATGAGCAAGAACACGTCCTTACCCATTTCGGCCAGTCTTCGGCATCGGTCTACCACCAATTGGCTGAGCCGAACGTGCGAGTCGACGTCTTCGTCCAAGCTGCTGGAAATGACTTCGCCGCGATCGATATTGCGACGCATGTCGGTCACTTCCTCCGGTCTTTCGTCGATTAGCAATACGATCAATTCGACTTCGGGATAGTTGAGGGCAATCCCCTTGGAGATCGACTGCAACATGATCGTCTTGCCGGATCGAGGTGGCGACACGATCAACGCGCGCTGACCGCGTCCCAGCGGAGCGAGCAAGTCGATAACTCGGTTGGTAATTGGTTGAGCACCGATTTCCAATTTCAGCCAACGTTCCGGGTTGATAGCTGTCAGCGTATCGAAGGATTTGACGTTGACGTAGTCTTCCGGTTTCATCCCCTCGACATCGAGAATTTCTTTGACCCGAGGCCCTTGAGAGCGACGAGTCTGCTGCATGATCGCGCGGATTTTGAGTCCTTGTCGCAATCGGAATTTTTCGATCATCGTTCCAGGTACAAACGGATCCGTCCTTTCGCGAGAATAATTGTTGGACGGGGACCTTAGGAAACCGTATCCGTTGGGATGCATCTCCAATAATCCGTAGAACTCTTGGCCCGGCTCCTCCGTCGGAGCGTCCCCTTCATCGGTGACAATCGGCTCGCCGTCTTCGTTGACCGCATTTTCGCCACCTGGCTCATCCTCAGGTTTTGCGAACGCTTGCTGGTAGCCTGGGCCATAACGTCGGCGTGGTTTTTTTAGGCGAGGTCTGGAAGCAGATCCACCAGCTCCGACTGGACCCGGGGCATCACCTTGGAAATGAGAACGAAATCGCTTCTTCTTGGGCATAAATGCAACATCCAAACAGGAAAACAAGTCGGCTACCGCTTCTCGACCCCCAATTCAATGGTTAGTAATGGCGAGCAGCGGGAACAGAGGAGTTAGAGGCTCTAAAACAAAACACTATCGGCAAGAACGAAGAGGTACGAGCTTCATTGCTCGCCCAATCAAATCCTGACCGAAACGAATCGATCGATCCCAACCACGGCAACAAAACGCATTCAAGGCGAACTTTGGCTCGATTGGAAATCGCAAAAATTTGCAAATTGGACTTTTGCTAGCAGAAATCTGCTATGGCATCCGCCTCATGAAACATCGGTACTTTTACCGAATAATCAAGTAGGCTATCGGGAGGAAGATTACACAAACGTGTGCAACCGAAAACTTTCCGTGGATGACACTTGGCGACAGCGGGAGGATTACTCGAGACACCTTGCAGTGTCGGTCAACGGATGAAGCTATCAAATCGATCCATCAAATCCATCGCTTTAAGATAAAGTTTGGCATCTTGGGCAAGCCGTGTCAAGCCAGAAACCGTCACATCTCGGACAATCGGCGTTTTTTGTTGTTTTCCTCAATTCCTTTCAATTTGCGCAGTCGCTGCAACCGATGCGACTATTACGACAGTGTGTTCGGCTTTTTCGACCGATTGACCCTGCGCGGATAAGGGACTCCCGATGCTCAAACCGATTTTCGACGCTGGTTCTATGTTCAAAACAAGCACAACCATGTTGGCTCTATTAGCATTCGCACTAATAGTTCCTTCCTTGAGTTTTGCAATTGAACGTGAAATTTCGTGGACCGAAGACTACGAGGCCGCTGTCCAACGCGCGGCGACCACCAACAGCATCGTCCTGCTCCATTTTTATGGAGACTCATGTCCTCCCTGTAAGCTGCTCGATAAAAAGACGTTTCACGATCCTGCCTTGGTCTCGAAAATGAACGAGCACCTCGTCCCCGTCAAAATAAACGCCGATAGACGCCGCGACCTAGCTCAGAAATTCCAAGTCACTCGCTGGCCAACCGATATTTACCTCTTTCCGAACGGCGACGAAATCTATCGAGGTGTAAGCAATGCCGACCCATCCGTGTATTGCAAGACCATCGAACGTGTGGCGCTCCGACATCGCGATTGGACCGTCGAACGCAATTCCACCGCTCGCGCGAAAGAAAAACGACAAGACCGCGCGATCGCCGCACATACCCCTCAAATTCATGCCGAACAGCCTTCGTACGCAGGTAACGCTGGCCACTCGGTAAAAACGCAAGCTGCGGCCTGGACGAACCAAGCCTTCGCACCCAAACAGAACCTTCCATCCTCTGCAATGCCAGGCACTTCTTCGCAAGGGACCAGAGTGATCGAGAATCCCTACATAACCCAACAGCCAATTATCGTTCCGCCAGCTCCCTCGAACCCAAGCAACGACTCGATTCCTCCAATCGTCCAAGCGGGGCCATCGTCACCGGAACCAGCCCCCATCATGGCTGCAGCGCCGGTCGTTGCACGACCTATCAGCTCCCAACGATCTCCCACCCCCACTCTCAATCCTTCTCCTACTCCTACTCTTAATGTATATCCCGAACCTCAACTCCCCGTCCAAGCCGCGCCTCAACAGCCAAACACGTTTCAATCGCAGAGCGATCCAATCGCTTCACAACGCGTCGTTGCCGATACGATCGGAATGGGAGGGTACTGTCCAGTAGCTTTGATTGAATCGCTTGACAACCCTCAGTTGAACGGTTGGGTTGAGGGGAAACCGACGTGCGCCGTTCGACATCGCGGTCGGGTCTACTATTGCGCCAGTGAACGGGCTCGGCAAACATTGCTCAGCGATCCGGATCGGTACACGCCATGCCTCAGCGGATACGATATTGTCCACCTTTGTAAAGTAGGAAAGCTCCGAGACGGAAAATGCGAATTCGGATGCATTCAAGAAGGGACCAATCGCGTCTTCCTTTTTGATACGAAAGCTAACTTTGACGAGTTTACACAGAACAGTGTGTACTACTCTCGCTTGCTCGACAATGCGGCTCCCGAACGCGTTGCGAACGAACTGAATGGAACTCAAAAACGGTAGCCATTTATGACTAACGCAACAATACAAAGTGAAGTTGAAAGACGAATGGCCGACAACCGACGCAGATTGAACGCCGCCCGTCGCTGGTTTCGTCGAACCGCGATGGCCATTCTTGCTTTGAGCGTTTCGCCCACTAGCTCGTTGTTGGCTCAGTCCGAGCGTGCCCAGAGCGCCAACGATGACACACTCGTTCATTGGCCTCGCTTGGACTTTGTCATTCCGTTCAATGTCGATGTCACCGGCCAAGCACCACGCGAAATTCAATTAGAAGTTTCCGAAAACGGCGGTAGGTCGTGGAAGCTGGACTCGAGCGGCGACGTTCGAACCAAGCAGTTTCATTTCAAAGCTAAAGTGGACGGCGAATACCAGTTCCGGCTTAAGACGCTTGACAGTCAAGGTCGCAGCTTTGATAACCCCGGTGAACCCTTGCGAGTCCTGGTCGATACGACCAAACCAGAAGCGAAACTCGTCGTCGACATCGATCCTCGCGGAGTCATGCAAGCGGAATTCGAGATCGCCGACTTAGCGCTCGATACGTCCACGATTCAACTTTCATATCAAACCGAGGGGCTGACCCAATGGCGAGACATTCCCATTGAGCTAAGTTCGGGACAGCGGCCGAGTGAAATCTTCGGCACCGGTTCCTGGAGTCTTCCAAACGGTTCGCGGCAACTGGTGGTGAGGCTTACAGCCAAGGACAAGGCCGGAAATCCAGTTGAGGTCACTCGACTCCCGCAACTCCCTCGGTCGGCTGCCGTGAACAACAGCCTGCAACTTGCCAGCGGCAAGACAAAAGCCCCTGGAACTATGATTCGGCCTGAGGCTAGCGGTCAAACCGCCACGGCTCCTATCGGTAGCGGTGTTGCAGACATGCATCGCGATTCTCTTCCCAAAGTGGAAGTGCTCGGTCCAAGGGTGTCCACCAAGCTGGATCCCGTCGTTAGCAGCCAGCTTGCAGCACAGCAGCAGTTGATTGAGCAGCAAAGCAAATTGATTTCGCAACAGCAGTCTGCCAACAAACAAGTGTTCGATGAAATCGGAAGTCGGCAGTTTGCAGCTTCCAGATTGGAGAGCGTCGAGCGACCCTTCATGCCGGAAAGCAAACCATTAGCCAATAGCAACGAGCGTACGAGCAAACTGCCAGTGCGTGCACTGACGGACGAGGAGTTTGAGCAGTTAAAGAACCAAAGTCCGATCAGCTTGGCGGGTAAACGAACCGAACAGTCGGTCTTGGTAACCGAAGACAACGCACGGTCAACAAACCCAACAAACCCAACAAACCCAACAAGCCAACCGAGCTCAAACAATTCCATCGAGATAGAACCCAAGGCCACGCGGATACCAGGCCAGACGACATTCCAACGGGACATTAAGCCGCTCTACAGCAATAGTCGCGCGTTCAGTCTCGATTACAACATCGACAACGATCCCGACTCTCCCGTATCGACGGTCGAGTTATGGGGAACGTCGGATCAAGGTCAAACATGGCAGATGTGGGGCCAGGACCCAGATCGAGCCAGCCCATTTGACATTGAGGTGGAGACGGAGGGGCTGTTTGGATTCCGCATGGTGATAGTGGGAGCCAACGGGTTAGCGTCCAATCGGCCTCGCAATGGAGACAACGCGGATGCTTGGATCCACGTTGACATACAAGAGCCTCAAGTCAAAATCGCGAGCGCGTTGTATGGCAGGGGAAAAGAATCGGGTTCGTTGGTTATTGAATACCGTGCCAGCGATGACTATTTTTCAGAGCGTCCGATCACGCTCCTGTATTCGCAGACTCCGACGGGACCGTGGACGACGATCGCCACGGGGGTACGCAACAACGGCCGTTATGCATGGCCAGCCGACCCAAATCTTCCAACCTCGATTTTCTTGAAGATCGAGGCGCACGACCTAGCGGGGAATGTAGGGTTGAATCTACTCGATCTACCGATCGACGTAGAGGGCCTAGCCCCCCGCGGCCGCATCCAAGGCTTCCGCCCGATCAAGTAGATGGCAAGTTGTCAGTTGTCAGTTGATGGTTGTCAGTTGACGGTTGATGGTTGATGGTTGCTTGGACATCGGCGGTGCTCGATTCGATTCAATTCTTGGATGTTGACCAACATGCTATCCGTGAAATGCGTGGTTCAAATTGGCGTTTCCAGTAGACAATAGCGGTTTTGCCACGCAAATCTTAAAGCGGAAATGAATTTCCGCACTCCAAATGAATTCGACTTGCAGTACCTCTGTATTTGACAACCACGGCTTGCGCTGCCAAGATTAATAGCCTGCCCAATCCCACCGTTTCCCTATGCTCTGGAATTTGACTGATGTTTACCATCGATGGTACGTCTTGCAATCGCTTCTGCGACGGTCTCCCTCGTCGCAATTTTCTGAAGATCGGTGCGCTTGGGCTCGGCGGTCTTTCCATGCCCCAATTGCTCCGGGCCGAAGCCGCCAATGGGATCGGCAATTCCAACAAGTCCGTCATCATGGTCTACCTGCCCGGCGGACCGCCACACCAAGATATGTTCGACCTCAAGATGGATGCCCCGA
>JANMLD010000420.1:0-46220 GCA_031372345.1 Pirellula sp. | reverse complement strand
CCTTTGGCTATACTAATGTTGTCTCAGAACTAGCTTCCACGTAGCTGCGACAAGGTAGCTGAACCGATCGGATGAGTCCCGTGACACAATCGCAAAAAGACCGGAATAATCGCCGCAAAGCACGGCAATGCTGGCTGACTTTACTCTGTCTTTGGTTGGCTGTTGCGACAGCCAACGCAAATGCGGCTGACTACGCACAACAAATCAAGCCCTTGCTCCAGCAACGCTGTTTCGCTTGCCATGGCGCATTGAAGCAAGAGGCGGGGCTGCGTCTGGATACTGTGGCTGCTATGCGAATTGGCGGAGATAGCGGTTCCATTTTAGAACCAGAGAATCCCGAGTTGAGCATTCTGCTTCAGCGGCTCCGTCACAGCGACCCCAGTCAGCGAATGCCGCCGGAAGGTGAACCACTGAGCGACGAGCAGATCGGCTGGATCGAATCGTGGATCAAGAACGGTGCAGAGCCTCCTCAAGAGGATCGGCCTCAAACCGACCCCCGCGATCATTGGGCCTTTAAAAGACCAAACCAAGCGTCTTTCCCAGACGATCCTACAACTCCGTCGGCGTCCTCAAAACCAAGCAACGCCAATCCCATCGATCGATTCTTAGCCGCTAAGCAATTTCTACTGGGCATAAAACCGGTCGAGCTGGCCGACAAGCAAACGCTAGTGCGACGATTGTTCATCGATCTTCTTGGCATTCCGCCAACGCCTGATGAGGTTGGTCAGTTTCTGACCGACGAGTCCCCTGATGCGTACGAAAAACTAGTAGAACAATTGTTGGCTCGACCCGAATACGGAGAGCGATGGGGACGACATTGGATGGATGTCTGGCGTTACTCGGATTGGTATGGCCGTCGAGCGGTGCCCGATGTCATGAACTCGTACCCACAAATTTGGCGATGGCGAGACTGGATTGTCCGTTCGTTGAATGAGGATAAAGGATACGATCGAATGATCATGGAAATGTTGGCGGCTGATGAATTTTGTCCCACCGAGGATGACAATGTGGTGGCAACTGGTTTCTTAGTACGCAATTGGTACAAATGGAACTACGAAACTTGGATGAAAGACAACGTCGAGCATACGGGAAAAGCATTCCTCGGCTTGACACTCAATTGTGCTCATTGTCACGATCACAAGTACGACCCGATTTCTCATGAAGACTATTTTCGATTTCGAGCCTTCTTTGAGCCGCTCGAATTGCGGCATGACCGCGTGGCCCATCAAGCAGATCCCGGTCCCTTCAAGAAGTATGTCTACGCTGAATCGTATGGCCCCATTAAGTCAGGTGCGATACGCGTTTTTGATGAAAAGCTAGATGCACTGACCTTTATGTACACCGGTGGCGACGCTCGCAATCGGATGGAAGCGAAGCCGCCTGTTGCTCCCGGTCCGCCGACATCGCTATGTGGTGCGGAGTTTGTCATTGAGCCCGTCAGCTTGCCAATCGAAGCGTCGTATCCTGGAATAAAAGCGTTTGTTCGTCAGGATGAATTGCGGCAATGCTCCGCCGACTTAGAGCAGGCGAAGTCTGCGATCTCTGCGGCCAAGGTGGCCCTCGATCAGTCATTGAAGAAGTTGGACGAACTGCGTGCCCAAGCCATCGGGCCAGCAACCGCTTCCAATCAGCCTACGCTCGAATCCATAGTTGCTGCCGATCAAGCGGTGATTTTAGCGAGCGTCGCGGCGAGAATTGCAGATGCAGCGTACTCGCTCATGCAAGCCAAACTAGATTCGCTGCGCAGCAGTATTGCCGCTGACGACGCTCGCTTTCGAGCCATCGGACCGCCAGAACTCCTCGCCAAATTAGCTTGTCGAGCAGAGGGACAAGTTAAATTCTCCTCGGCGAATCACGCAGTCGTGGTCGCTGAGAAAGCACTCATGGTTGCAGAACAGAAGCTTGCCACAACGGACAAATCAGATGAAGCTAAGCTCAATGCGGCTAGGCAAGAAGTAGCCAAAGTCGAACAAGCCTATCAGTCTGCTCGCAAAACGCTTGATACAGCCCGCACTGCGCTCCTTTCGGATGATGCAAACTATACGCCTCTGTCTCCTTCCTACCCTTCGACCAGTTCAGGGCGGCGATTGGCACTCGCACGCTGGATTGCCAGTCGTGAGAATCCACTGACAGCTCGTGTCGCTATCAACCACATCTGGTTGCGACATTTTGGTCAAGCGCTCGTCGAAACTACGGACAACTTGGGAGTTCAAGGGAAACTACCGGAGCATCCCGAGATTCTCGATTGGCTAGCCGTTGAACTCATGAATCATGGCTGGAGCATGAAGCACATTCACCGAATCGTCGTTAACAGTCAAGCCTACCAACGCCGCTCTTCAGCTCCCTCGGATCATCCAGCCCAGGTTATTGACAGCGAGAATCGCAATTACTGGCGAGCCACCGCGAGACGAATGGAGGCCGAAGTTGTACGGGATAGTGTTCTGGCTTGCTCGGGCTCGTTAGACAAGACATTGGGCGGCCCCGAAATCGATCCCGCCGCTTGGCACACGACTCCCCGCCGCAGCCTCTATTTCACTATTCATGGTGAGTCGAAGATGCAGTTTTTGGATACGTTTGATGGTCCCAACGTTTGCGATTGCTACCGTAGAACCAGCACCGTACTGCCGCAACAAGCGCTGGCCATGACCAATAGCGAATTATCGGTGCACTATGGTCGGGTCTTGGCCAAGCGGCTTTCCGAAGAGACTCTGCCCTCGCAACTCGGTTTGGAAAGCACTGACCAGCGATTCGTTAGCCAAGCCTTTCAGCGAGTGATCAATCGACCACCCTCCGAGCCCGAAATGCAATATTCGCTCCAATTCCTTCGGCAGCAACATCAGTTGCTTACAACAACACCTGACGATCAACTGCGGTTGGCAGGCAATAAAGCGATAGCTCCAGCCGCTTCCGATTTAGCTCAACGAGCGCGGGAGAATTTGACCATCAGCTTGTTCAGCCACAACGATTTTGTTACCGTTCGCTAGTATTTCTTCAAACGAGCTCCAATGATGACAACACCATCACGATCAGCAAACTGTGGCTGCGTCAATCGGCGGGGGATGCTGAGCGACCTGGGCATGGGGTTTGGGGGGCTGGCTTTGGGATCGCTGCTGTCCGCCGACGGGGTCGGTCGGCCGGTTCAAGCCAATGAGCAGGGGAAGCGTCCTCGCATTCCTGCGCGAGCCAAGAATGTCATTTGGGTGTTCTTGTCGGGAGGCGTCAGCCACTTGGAAACGTTTGACCCCAAACCCTTCTTGAACAAGTTTGCTGGCAAGACGTTCGACGAAACGGGCCTTGCCAATCCTCAAAAACTGCCGGTCTACCAAGAGCGATCGCGCAGCGTGGTAGGAATGGATCGTGAAGTGATCTCTACCATCATGCCATTGCAAGTTGGTTTCCAGCAGCATGGCCGAAACGGGACTTGGGTAAGCGACTGGCTGCCGAATTTGGCTCACGTCGTTGACGAACTGTGCATCGTGCGTTCGATGTACACCACCGACAATGACCACAATGCCGAATTTCAATTTCAGAACGGCCGTCATTCGTTAGATGAACAGCAGCCCAGCATCGGCTCGTGGGTATCGTACGGCTTGGGGTCGTTGAATGAGGATCTTCCGCAGTTTGTTTTTCTGGGGCAATACAAAGACACTCGCGTCAAGCGCAACTTCGACGCCAATTATCTGGGGCCTCAGTATGCTGGTGTAGAATTGTCGCTCGATCCAGCCAGCCCTCTGCCCTACGGTCGACGATTGCCCGATGTGTTGGCTGACGAGCAAAAGGCTCAGTTTCAGTTAGTCAACGAATGGAATCGACTGTCTGCGCGGCAGTATCCTGACGACCAGCAATTAGCTGCTAGGATTCGAACTTACGAGCTAGCCTATCGCATGCAGATGTCGGCCCCTGAAGCCCTCGAACTTGCTGGGGAAACTCAAGAAACGCAAGCTCTGTATGGTATCAATGACGCTGCCACAGAATTGTATGGTCGCCGATTGCTAACCGCGAGACGACTTGCTGAACGCGGCGTGCGCTATACGTTGGTCTACCTGAGCGACTACGGCGAATGGGACTCGCATTCGAATATCAAAGTGTTGCACTCGCGTTGTTGCAGTCGCGTGGACAAACCGCTGTCAGGATTGATTCGCGATCTCAAACGGCGAGGCATGTTGGATGACACGCTGGTGGTCTGCGCGACCGAGTTTGGTCGAACGCCCGCATTGGAGAAAACGAGTTTGAACAAGGCTGGCACGGGTCGCGATCATCATCCTCACGGGTTCACTATTTGGATGGCGGGGGGCGGGCTAAAGTCCGGCTACGTTCACGGCGCGACCGATGAACTGGGATTTCACGCAGTGGAGCACCCGCACTACGTGACCGACATTCACGCCACGACGTTGCATCTATTGGGGATCGATTCTCGCGAGCTTAACATCCCGGGTCGTAAGCGACTGGAGATTGACTACGGAAAAGTCATTGACGATATCCTGGCCTAGTTTGGAGTGCTCCGATTCATCGGAGCTTTTAGATCGTCCTGCGTCCAGAATCGCTATAACTTGCTGGCAAACCATTTTGCGACCCTGGGCATCGGATCTCAATCCACCGCGGCGGGATCCAAAAGCTGGGATGAATCCCAGCACTCCAAATAAAAATCATCGCGGGTCTAACCTTTGCAATAATTCAATGCGATCGAATAATGCCGAATCTCCCATCGCGGTTGGAGCGAGGCCTGCGGCCCTAAAAAAACCATTACACAAAGGCCAAGACAAGTGAGTTCCAACATGGATGAACTTCGAAAAGAAATGACCTGGGAAGAATATCTCGTCTATCCCAGAAAGCTCGGCTGGAAGCACGAGTATTTTGACGGTGCTCTCCATCTCTCTCCCGCTTGGACAGCGGTCGCAACTTTCCAACTCTCTCTCAGCGAACTGCTCAATCGCGAAGTCTACACGTGTGTACGAAGGAAGCCGGTGGCATCGATTCGACCGTTGCAGCCACAAGACCTGGATGCCTTGCTGACGCTCTTTTGTGCATGCTTTGAAAAGTCGATTGAGTACGTCGGAAGTGGACCAGCGGGCCTAATGCGGTACGCTCATCGGACCTTAGATCGTTTCTTTGGCCAATCCCCGGCCCCACACCTGAAGGGCTGTCGTGTTGCCGTGGTCAAAGGAAATATCGTTGGTTGCTCGATGATTATCGAAGGTGAACTTGGTGTCACACTTCAGCCTATCTTTGTTGCTCCGACGGAGCAGCGCCAAGGCATTGCCACTTTGTTACTGGTTGCGTCAGCCAAGTATTTAGCGGACCATGGGATTGCCGAACTTCGCAGTCAATGCAACTTGGGCAATGATGCGAGCATGGCTTGGCATGCTCAATGCGGGTTTGTTGAAATCCCTTCGCATTTCCCAGCGGGGCATCGAGCTAACATTTATCTACAAGAAGCCGAGCGTCAAGAAAGGCTTCAACTCCCTACCGCACAGGCCAGTCGAGCTCTAGCCGAGCACTGGGCAAACAAGCGAGACGAATTGGACCCTTGGCCGCAATAGGATGCCACAATAAAGTAGAATCGATAGCTTTAGCAAGGGTGATACTAGATGGCGACGATCTCGGTAGAAATTCAGTGGCGACGAACCAGCGTGAAGAGACTCAAAAACATTGTTCGGCGACACGTATGACTTTCTCGCCATCATTGACGTTTCGCTTGCGAACGCTCTTCATCGTGACGACCGCGATGGCGGTCTGTTTGGGTGCTTGGCTCGAACGGCGGAAGTACTTGCGCACGCATCTTTTCGTAAACGTGGTTGACTCAGCTTCTGGAATTCGTCTATCGCGATTTCAGTATCGAACCGAGATCATTACCTCCAACACTAAGCCCGGTTTTCTTGATCCAATGCAACATTGGAGCGAGTGGACGGAACATCAAGAGGCCAGTACTTTGGTCTTGCTCGTTCCGGAGCATTGCGAGACCCACTTGGCCATCCGGGCCATCGACTTGGACGGTGGATATGCGCAGACTGAGCATACCCACTTGGTTCTGCCTGAAATCTCGCACTCGATTACGATCCGGATGACGCAAGGCCAGCAGCTTGACGGCGTTGTCATTGATCGTGAAACTAAAAAGCCCATCAAAGACGCCGTTGTTCAAGTTACGAACGTCGACTCGTTGGCACTGACCGATGACCTGGTACTGACCGATGAACTTGGACGATTCAAATTACGCAACTTGGATGCGAAGTGTGGAGTGTTAGCTTATCATTCACACTACGAAGAGAACTCGGTGGTACCGGATTCCGTTGCGGATCCGATCTCGATTGAATTGACGAAGGCACGGCGAGTTACAGGCAAAGTAATATGCCGCGAGACCGGCAGCCCAATTTCAGAATGCGAAATTGCTCAGCCTGACCGGACCCGTTGGTCAAATCGAGGTCATGAGTTGTACACGACGACCGACGACCAGGGCAATTTCGAAATATTCATTGACGAATCAAAGCATGAAGTAGTGGAGGTTAGAAAGTACGGCTGGTTTGACCATACTTTCGTTGAGGTCACGGACGCCAATGAAATCACGATACCAATCGACTTTTACCCTTATGTCCTTTCGGGGCGCGTTGTGGATGAAAACGGTCAGCCAGTGAGCGATTCTTATATGCGTGTCGACTCGCCAAACAACGATGAAGAACATCGAGACTCAGAAACAGAACACGTTTCTGACTCGAACGGAGCTTTTCTTTTTCGTCGTAAGAACCCGATCGTTGCGATTTCAGTACGAGGACAAGGCCATGGCCTCTTTCGCCGAGATTTTCCAATCCCTTCGAAGCCTATGTCCTTTCAAGACCAAACGATAACACTCCCTAAGGGCACGACACTTCGAGGGAAAGTAACCGGGGGTAAAGCAGGTGTCCGAGTCGAGTTGCAATTACTTCATCACGATCAGTCCTTGTTTCCCGGCGGCTCGCTCTATAGAAATCTCTACTCATCGCAGACTCAGGCAAATGGGCAAGGGGAATTCCAATTCGAACACGTCACGCAAGGCATGTACACGTTGTTGACCAAGTACAACGGTTTCTTGGTCAACGAGCGTCAAGTGGCAGTGAGAAACGAGCTGCCTGATTCCGAAGAAATCGTGCTGCCATCGACCGGAAGTGTTTCCGGAGTTGCCAAAGGACAAGATGGACTACCGATCCCCTTTCGCTGTTTCTATCTCGGTGATTCCCAATACGATAGGCGGGTATGGTTTCGAACGAATCACCGAGGGGAATTCCGTGTTGACCACGTTCCAAGCGGCAGCCACGAACTCGGTCCTTCGACTTCCTCCGGTATTAGCGAGCCTTTTGAGATCATCGTTGCTGCGGAGAAGGCAACTCAAGTGTCTTTTGAAGAAATGCCCATGGTCGAAATGGTTGGTTTTTTAGATTCCGAAGTGAGATGGGTCGATTTGGACTTTTCACGCGTAGGACTGGGACAGCACTTCACTTACGCTTCGAATTCTGTTGAAACGCCAGCACGTTTTTTAGGCAGGCAACTGTCGCCAGGCGAATACGATGCGAGGATCAAGTTCCATTCAAACTGCTCCACCCAATCCATTGAAGCTAGATTCGGGATTTCCAATCAAAAGAACCTCGACACTATGGAATTCAGGCAACGAACACTTCGACTCGATTTTACTGACAAAATGTTGCGGGGACTCGATATCGCTGGATTGCATCAACGAGGTCGGGAAAGTTATCCAATTCGATATTCACAACCAATTGTTATCGAATGGTCTGACGATTCGAACGATTTTGTTGTGACTAAGACAGACGTAGTCAGCACCGCACCCGTCGCAACAAACTGGAATGAAGGTGATCATACCACCACCGTTTTTCTAATCGCAGATAAGTCGATGCAATCGAAAATCAAGATGAGTGAATTGGAGCAGACGATTTCGATTCTATTGCCACGACGCGATCCGGACACATGCATTCTTCACAATCCACAACTGGGATGGGCACGAGTCGAAAATCTCGTGGTAGGGGAAACAGAAGCACTAGCGAACGCCATTCGGTTCCAACCCGGAGCAACATTGCGGGTCCGCATCCGACTTGAAGGGCTCAAACTTCTTCCAACGGGTATCAGCATCCGAAACGCGGGGACTTCGTTCTCAGCCGAAATTGATAATTGCATTGACGGGCAGACCTTTTTGTTTCCTGAGTTGTGGCCCGGCGAATGGACATTGGAACTCATCGGCAAAGATCCCCGACTAGGGACTCAAGTCCTTCTCAAGCGGAACGTTCGCATCGAGGGAACGGAGGTTGTCGAGGTAGAACTTCGTCCGTAGACCAGCGAAAGCAATTCGACTTAACCCAAAGCGAGAATTGGCCTCAAGAACAATTAGGTTTCGAATTTTGAAGTTGCACGATAGTACCACGCAGTTGTCGAGTTGTGATTTTCGTGGGATTGGAAGTTAAGTGCAACTTCAAAACAATCGCGTCGTGATACGGTATGCACCCATCAGTCGTTCGCATAGCAGCCCGAAAAAGTGCATGGTTCAACCAGCACAGGTTTGATTCGCGATCATGTACAATTGGCGGAAAGTGCGATGTGTCAAACTTCAACAACCAAGTTGTTATGCATTTGCAAACGCCCCTGGCTTCATACCATGGGTGATGGCCATACGCTCTAGAGAAAAGGTAACAATCCCCTGAGATGAACTCAGGGGCATTCACGACGGACAATCTCTATCTTACAAGAGTTTCTCGCAAACTACCGTCGACTAGATTGGCCACTTCACTCCTCGAAATCAGCGGGAGGTCGCCCGAGATACTGTATTTGAGTCGGGCCGTGGCGGTGGCCCATTTCAATGATCGTTCCAGATCTTGTTCTTCCAACCAAGCGGATAAAAAACCTGCGGAAAAAGCATCGCCCCCTCCTAGTCGTCCTATCGGCTCCACCGGTTCAATGGTTTGCAAAACGCTCGATTCCCCATCGCTTGCCATGGCTCCGCGAGTCCCCAAAGTCATGACCGTTGGCTTTCCAGCTCGCATCGCAATCAGTTTTGTCATGACTGATGCATCGCTGTCGTCGACACTCATTTCCCAAAGATTATTCGCATCCCGACGCGGCAGGAATACTAGGTCCGCCGTCTCATACAACCAATTGCAATACGAATGCGCCTGTTTTGCATTGCATAGAAGCGTCCGGTGGTTGACGTCAAAACTAATCTGCCAACCAGCCGATCTTGCCTGCCTTACGGCTTCGGCAATGGTCCCACGCATGGTATCTCCGAGCCATAGCGAAATACCAGTAATGTGCAACCACTTGGATTTGCCTGGAACAAAGAGGCCCTCTGGTAAGTCTTTTGGCTCAAACTTTGAAAACGCTGAATTCGCTCGATCATAGATGACTTGGCTATTTCGAGGAGGAGTGCCGGCCTCCAAAAAATAGAGCCCGACACGATCATTGGCCGTCCAGACGATGTCCTTGGTATCCACTCCATGCGATGCGATCGCGCGCTCGATCCGTCTCCCCAAGTGGTTGTCCGTCATTCTAGAAATCCATGCAACGCGTTTGCCGAGCCGAGCCAGTCCCACCGCAGTGTTGGACTCACTGCCACCCACATGCACCTGTAAGCTCTCCGCTTGCTCAAGTCGCAAGGTGCTATCCGGAGTCAGTCGCAACATGGTTTCGCCGATAGTAACGACATCATAAGCGGTCTGGCTGACAGTATCGGACGGAACTGGAATCGTCATACTTCGCTATCCGATTTGCAGGCGCACATATAGGACGAAGCAGTCCTCGTTATTTCATCCCAGTCCTGATTGCGAATGGCGACCGGATCAAGCAATTGGCTGCCAATTCCAACCGCCACCGCACCCGCCGCAAAGTACGAGGCCATGTTGTTCAAGTCGACTCCGCCAGTTGGCATGAGCTTGAGGTATGGCATGGGTGCAAGTACGTCACGAATGTAGTTTGGCCCCAAGTTCCTTACTGGGAACACCTTCACCAAATCTGCGCCGGCATCCCAACTCATCGCGATCTCAGTGGGTGTGTAGGCTCCTGGGCAGACCACGATCTTGTTCTGTCGGCAATAGTCGATAATCGGAACCGAAGTGATGGGCGAGACCACAAACTGGGCCCCAGAATCAATCGCGAGTTTTGCCTCTTCCAAATTCCGAACCGATCCTATTCCTAGAACCGCATCGCCTGATTGAATCGTTTTGTTCTCATTGCGCAAAGTCCTGACAACTTTTGGGGTCATCGCATTGGTGAGCGTAAACTCCAGCGCCCGAATACCACCTTGGAAAAGGGCCTCAGCAATAGGCGTGGCTGTCGACAAATCGTCAAGCCTCAGAATCGCAACCAAACGCGATTGAAGGATGGTTTCTATAGTCATCGGGTGGATCGAATTCCTGACGCTCAAAATGCTAGCATGTAAAGTTGGAAAGATTTGCTGATTGTATCGATTGTACTGGCCGATAGAGACCAACAGAAGGACGGTTTGCTCTCGGGGGCGACGAATCCATTGTTGGTACAGATGAGCAAATCTTCAGGGGCGTATGGAAATGAAATCTGTCTTGATCGGTTGGCTGGTTGGATTGGGATTGTTGGCAAGCCACGTTGGCTGCTGCACGATACGCATGGATGGCGCTGGATGCGAAACGGGTTCCTGCGGCGGTGGCATTGGCTGCGAAGGAATCGGAGCCTGCGGCACTCTCCGTTCGAGAATCGCTGGTCGAATTCGCGGCATGAACTGTGGTTCGGGGTGCGGAGAAATTTACTGGGATGAGCATATCAACGAGCCACCGGTATGCGATCCGTGTGGCTGCGACGGCGAATTTGAATGCGGCGGCAACGGAAGTTGCCCGACGGCCCTAGGGCGATTGCGAAACCTCTGGGGTTATCGCTACGTACCGTCGAACTGCGGCGAATGCAGCTCCTGCGAAACGACGCCTACGCGATGCAGTTCGGGCTCGTGCTCAACCTGCGCGGGAAACACCCATGCTGCCTATGCGACCGAAGTTCACGCGACAATGCCGTCTAGAATGATGGCCCCAAGAACAATGGACACCAGAACAATGGACACCCAACCGGCAAACGAAGCCGTTACCGACAGGTCACCGACTCCAGCTTCGAAACCAAGACCACAACGCGTCCCCAACGCTGCACCGAGCGCTGCACCAACACCGGTCCCCGACGCAAACGCGATGCATCGGTACGAGGCTGCCCCCGAACGACTTGCCATCGGAAGCGGTGTATCTGCGTTACCAAAAAAGACCATCGCCAGACCGGCGACAGCGAATACCAAACAGTCCATTCAAGGCAAGCCACGATTGGTAACGAACCCTCGCTAAGACGAATTTACTGTTGTTGACGAGCGAGGCGCTTCGCTCGTTGGGTTTCTGTAATCGAGCGAGGCCCTTCGCTCGTTCTGTGCCTGCCCAAACTGAGCGAGGGCCTCGCTCAGCCACAACAAGCAGCTCAGCCACAACAACTAACTTTTGCTCGTCGGTCGAGCGATGAATTGCGCCATAACCAAACCGATCAACAGTCCGGCAATGATGAACAGAATGAACGGTAGTGGGTAGTGTGACCAGCTCCAATTGTCCGTTAAGGTTGTTCCGAAGATTGCGCCGAGAGTCGCAAATGGGAAGAACATGGCCGCTAACATATTGAGTCGGTGCGCCGCCACAGTCATTTGGTGTGTTGCGTTAGCTTGTTCATCCGCTCGACGAATCACGGCGACGTCCATTGAGTTTTTGGCGTCCTCGTAGAGCAATTCGGCTTGCCGCGATAGATCGTAGGCTCGGTCGCGATGATCAATCAGGTTTCGATCATTCGGCAGGGCTTTCCTTGCTTCCTCCAAGGCCTCCAGCAGATTGCGACTGGATCGAACGAGGGGCGCCAGTCCCTCAAGCAAAGGCAAATAGTCATCGGCTCGGGTGGCCGTGGTTTCTTGGTGTTCGTAGAGGTCAATTCGTTTAGCGTAGCGATCTAAATGCATCGCTAAGGCAACTTTCCCAGGGTCACCATTGCTGCAACGCCATTCGCCTTGGCCATCCCGCCAAAAGAGCACACCGCGTCGTCCCGCTTCGTCGTGCTCGGGGACTACGTGCGCAACCACCAGCAGATCATCATCCGCCTTCATCACTCGCTGTCGTCCGACATTGGTTCCTAAACGCGATCGAAATTCCTCTGGAAATGAAGACCAATTCGATGGAATGAGCGGCGTACTGGGCATTGCGCGGTAACTTGGTAAAAGAGCGATTCGGTTATTGCAAACACAGGTGTGCGTATGGAATCTCCATTATGCACACGCCACCGCGAGAACTTCAAGCGACTTGCGAATTGTCGTTACTTTTGCGATGATCGGAGCGTCGAGAATTATTGTTGTTGACACTTTTCCTTTTTTTCCATGTTGGAGACATTTCATGAAGACGGTTTTTGTTGCCCTGGCATTGGTCACCACGACGTTTTTTTTGGCGGACCCAGTAAACTTGCTCAAACCAACCAATAAGGAAGATAGTTGGCGCTTGGAACAAGCTGGAGATGCCAAAGCCGTCATGAAAATTGAGGAAGACTCGGTCGTTTTTCGAACCACCACCGTCGATTCCACGGATTGGCACGTGCAGGCCGTTCAGACCAACTTGGATCTGAAGGATGGAAAGACCTACACGATCAAATTCAAAGCGAAGTCACCTGAGGAAGTAGCGATCACAGTCAATGCGATGATTGACCAAGATGATTGGCATCAAATTGGCTTAAACGAGGAAGTCCAACTTCGCAAGGAATTCAAGGACTTTAGTTTCGAATTCACCGCCAGTGACACAGTCGCAAAAAAGAACCGAATCAGCTTTGTTCTCGGGAATTCAAAGGGGATTGTCTACCTCAAAGAGCTTTCCTTGAGTGCAAAATGACAAGTCACATTGGTACTGGTCACTTCACGAAACGAAGCGATTTTTATCGTGGCGGCATCCTTGAGAATGATTTAGGCGAACGGCAGCAATGTTCATACCGGGAGAGAGGCTCCTGCCGAACCAAAGCCAAGCTCGGCAGGAGCCTCGCTCTCCCATTGAAACCCTGGGAGGTAGTTTTCAGTCTGCCGCTTGATTTAGAAGTGTCGTCGAAAAAATGAAAAGCTGGAAGAAATTCAGAATTCTTTCGAATTGCTGATTATTACCGGGTTTTGGTATTGCAACTAACGTTGCTATTCTCGCGCCAGGTGGTTAAAGTTTGTAACGTTGGCCGAGAATTTGGGAGCTGCAAAGAGCCCTTCAACGTCAACAAGATGTAAGCAACAGGTTTCTCGAAGACGTCGCGTAGTTTTAGTCTCGTCCGCCATTGAGTAGTTCTGCCGCATGCATCGGATGGCCTGTCCGAGTGGTTTCCGCGGATTGGCTAGTCGCGATTTGTTTAAAATGCTGCCGTTGTGGTAGCGATCGGTGATTCGGAAACAGGTTAAGTTCAAGGGTTATTTGATGGGTAAGAACATTTTTGTGGGTAGCCTTGCATGGGCCACTACGTCCGAGAGTCTCGAACGAGCATTTGCTCAGTACGGGGTGGTTACATCCGCCAAGGTCGTCAACGACCGTGAAACGGGTCGTTCCAAAGGTTTTGCGTTCGTTGAAATGGAATCGGGTGCTGACGAAGCGATCCGAGCATTGAACGGCGCTGAACTCGATGGTCGTCAAATCGTTGTCAACGAAGCTCGTCCTCGCGAAGGCGGCGGCGGCGGTGGTGGCGGTGGCGGAAGTCGTGGCGGCGGTGGTGGCGGCTACGGCGGTGGTGGCGGCGGCGGCGGCAGTCGTGGCGGCGGCGGCGGTTACGGTGGTGGCGGCGGCGGCGGCGGTGGTGGCGGCGGTGGCCGACGCGATCGATACTAAGCCTCCAAAATCGGCTTGGCGTTCCTACTCTGCTTAGTGTTAGGAGCAGCCAAATAGTTATATGAAGGGACGCTCGGTGCTTTGTGCCGAGCGTCCTTTTTTTGTGTCGCCCCCGTCCTTGCCCAATGGCCCTATGCCAGGGTTCCGACAATCCCTTCAAGTAAAACAATCAATTTGAGGATCCAGTAATTCCGATAAGAACAGTTGAGCGAGTTGCGTAAGGAGTTCTTTCTCTGATTCGGATATCTAACAACGATGAGGCGTGAGGCGATCGATGGCGATCATCAATCCGAATCTCAACCCATTCGGCAGAGATTACCTAAGGTTCAGGATTGCTTGCTATTGTTGGCTGCGTTCGTGATTGCATGCAACGGCTGTACCCGATCTCAGTATCGTGCTTCGGCTGACAAGAAATCCTATTCACTCATTGCTAGCAGACTGACCGATCCTCGGTGGTTGTTACCGATTCGGACTGTCGAACCCAAGCCGCAGTCGCGAATGGGCTTGCCCTCCGATTTGGACTGCAGTCCCAAGCCGCCGGACGATCCGGCTGCATCACCTTTGATGAACTTCCCCGACGGACATCGAAACACTAAATACTGGTCCAAAATCCCCACCGCGAGTCAAGTTGAGTCACCCGCTTGGCTCGACCATTTACCGCGCGATGAGGACGGCCAAATCCATTTGACACAACAGCTTGCAGTGGACCTGGCCTTGCTTCATTCTCGAGACTACCAGTCGCAGTTTGAGTCGGTCTATTTGAGTGCCCTGACGTTGACGGGAAATCAGTTTGAGTTTGCTACCCAGTGGAATGGTGGGGTAGGAACTCAATACACCGCTACGGGAACTGACTTAGGTGGCAACCGTGTTTTGCAAGTCACAGATCGACTAGGGCTAGGCCGTAGACTTGCAGGTGGCGGTCAATTCGCGACCAACATTCTCAATTCGTTTTTTTGGGACTTTGGAACCAACACGGCCGGTAGCAATGGACTGTTTGTCAGTTCGTTTACCCAACCACTGCTTCGAGGGGCATTCCGACATGTGCGGTTGGAGAACCTAACACAAGCTGAACGCAACTTGCTCTACGACGTGCGCGACTTCGCTCGCTTTCGACGGCGATTCTACCTTGAAACCTCAAGCAGTTTCCTCGGTCTATTGACCCAAGTGCAATCGATTCGGAATGCACAAGTGAACATAGCCAGCCTACAGCTCAATCTTATCGAGCACCAAGAGCTGTTAGCTCAAAAAATGGTATCGCAAATCCAAGTGGACCAGATTTTCCAAGAGTATCAGAACGGTAGGCTTGCACTCTTGTCGGCCGAGCAGAACTTAGCCGCGTCGTTGGACCAATTTAAATTCCAGTTGGGACTTCCGCCCTGGGTTCCACTCGAAATCGACGAATCCGTGCTCGGGCAGTTTGAGTTGGTGGACCCAGGCTTGGAAGAGGTACAGAACAAGACGCAACGACTGTACGAAAGACTGCTTCAATACACACCGACCGAAAAGAATCGATCGGAGATCGTGCCCTACCGGGTCCTCGTCGATGCGTATGAGGAGTATCTCGCACTGCACGAGCAAGCGGCCCAATTGCTTCCACGCATCAAAACGGATTTGCTAAAATGGCAAACAAGGCTCAAGGGTGCAAATCAAGATCAACTCTCGCAGAGTGATCAAATCGATCAAAAGCAACAAACCGACCTCGCAGGCCGAATCGCCGCGACGCTCAATGAACTCGAGACGGGCTTGGACAAACGCGAAAAGTTTGATCGCGAGTTGAAGAAGAAAATCGAAAGGTACAACGACAAGCCAAGCTTGGTAGATCACGTTGGAACGGACAGCACAGACGATTCGAGCGAAACACAAAAACCCGAAATTGTCGCATGGCGAAGTCTGTACACCGCCGTCGGAGGACCGCTTCGTGAGGAGATATCTAACCTCTACATTGCACAGACTCAGATTCGTTTGTTTTTGATCGACATCGACAAGATTGAAATCGATCAAAAAGCAGCCATCACCTTCGCTCACCAAAACCGACTCGATCAAATGAATCGCGAAGCACAAGTGATGGACGCGTTTAGGAAAATCGAGGTGGCCGCCGATGCTCTCCAAAGCGACCTGAATGTCACTGGACAATTGGGGCTTGGCACGGACCCCGCCAAGAACAATGCGTTTCGACTGGATTCGTCTGCCAATACGTATCGTGTTGGCGTCCAATTCGATGGACCACTCAACCGACTGAACGAACGGAATGTTTATCGCGCGACACAAATCGCTTATCAGCAGGCGAGCCGAAATTATGTCGCGGGCAAGGACACTATTGCCAATGAAGTTCGATCGTCCCTCAGGCAGATTGAATTGCGACGTCTCAATTTCCAAATTGCTCGCCAACAGCTTGTGGCTGCTACGCGTCAGGTTGACCAAGCACAGATCAATATTCGAACAGCTGTTCAAGCTAGCACGAACTTAACGCGTGACTTGCTACAATCGCTCCAAGGCTTGCTGAGTGCCAAGAACAACTTGATCGGCAATTGGATCGACTACAAAATTGCAAAAATCCGGCTCTTTACTGTCCTAGAACTCTTATACCTAGATGATAATGGGACTTGGATGAACGAAGATTATTCATTGGCTCAACTCAAGCAAATGATCTCCGAAGAAAACTACTTTCCACCGGAAATACCGACACTCCCGAGTGAATCGACGGCACCCGCTATGGGTTCCAAGTCCAGTGGTCTGGGAGATTCGGATCCGCTCTCCGCTCCTCCCGAAGTATTCAACGACGTTCCTGTGCCCAAGTAAGCCAATGAGTTCTGGTCGTGTCATGGAATCCTCCGAACTGATCCAATCCACAACAGGTCGCAAGCCGAATCGAATCCTCCAATCGCTTTGGTTGATCGTGCGTTTCGGACTTGGGGTTGTCTTGCTCCTATCGATTGGATTTGGCACTCTGCAGCTTTATCGGCGTCTGAGGCCCGCCATGGGTTCGGAGTCCGAGTTACTGCTACATGTCGTGCAGAAACGCACTTTGGAGGACACGGTCATTGAACGCGGGACCATCGAGAGCCAAAACACGGTCTATGGCAAATGCGAATTACCAGGCAACGAGAGTAGTATCGTATTCATCGTTCCCGAGGGGACAGTTGTCTGCAAGGGTGACATAATCGTGAAACTCGAGTCATCGAAGATAGATCAACAGATTGCACTCAAGAAAATTGCACTCAATGAGGCGGAGGGCAAACTCAAGGAAGCCCTTCAAAACCTTATCGCAAAAAAGAACGAGGGGGACGGTAAAATCGTGACGGCCGAGCGAGAATTGCAAATCGCGAAGATCGAAGTGATCAAATATCGAGATGGGGATTTCATCGCGGAGGAGTCTGAATTGCAGAGGCTGATTGCCGATGGCATAGAGCAGTTTGAAAAGTTCTTGGATGAACGTCGCAAGATTGAGGAGTTAGTAAAAAAAGGCTATCGATCGCCGGAACAGTTAGATGAATACGGTTTGCGCGTAAAAGGTTTCGAGAAGGCCGTCCAACGAGATGAACAGAAACTCAGCAACCTAAGGAAATATGACAAGCAACTCAAGATGACCACGTTTGAGGGAAAAGAAACGGACGCAGGGAAGAAGGTCGAACGAGAGAAGTCCACCGCCGCGGCTGAAATCGAGAAGGCTGAATCTACCATCGAAAGCGCGAAGAACCTAGTTGAACTTCATAAATCGGAATTGAATGACTTGGTGGAAGTACTGGCGAAATGCGAAATGAAGGCGCCTCAAGACGGAACGGTCGCCTATGCAAATCAGCCCTGGTTTGATGCGTCCGAGCGGATTCGAACGGGGTCGAAAGTCTTCCAACAACGCGACATTTTCTTTCTCCCCGATATGCTCAATATGCAGGTCAAGCTTGGGATACACGAATCGATTGTCAATCGAATCAAGAAAGACCAGTCGGTTTCAATCCGGTTGGATGCTTTCCCTGATATCAAACTAAAAGGCACTATCTCGTATGTTGCAGAGCTGGCAGCCAGCAGTTTCGATAACACCAAAAATTACGATGCGACGGTTGTCATCAAAGAGATTCCTGAGAGCATTTCTCTGAAGCCAGGCATGACGGCAGAAGTAGAGATCCTGGTTGGAATTTACGAAGATATCTTGGCCATCCCAGTGGGTGCGGTCACAGAACACTTTCAACTGTCGTACGTTTACGTGGCCAACGGATCGGAATTCACACGCAAAGTCGTAAAAACGGGACGTATCACCCACTCGTTTGTCGAGATTCTCGAAGGGCTCGAACCTGGCGAATCGGTTGCGATGGACGCTTATCGTCGCGGTACGAACGACTTTGCCTCCGCCGAACGCAAAGCCGGAGGTAACCAGCCCGCAAGCAGCCCGAGCACTGACTCGGCAGTAGGTGCCAAGCAATGAGTCGGCGATCCTGGTTGCATTGGGGTGGCATGTTCTCCACCGCATTGCGGAGTGTGATGATGCACAAACTGCGGTCCTTTCTGACCATCCTTGGACTCGTCTTTGGAGTCGCGAGCGTGATCGTTATGTTGGCCGTCGCCGAAGGGGCGAGTCAAACCGCGCAGCGCCAGATCGCATCCCTTGGAATCAACAATATCATTGTTCGCAGTGTCAAGCCAGCTGTCGACGCCCCTTTCAACTTCCGCTCGTTCATCCAAGATTTCGGTCTAAAATACGACGATCTGCGCCGTATCCAAGAAACGCTCGACACCGTTGTTCGCATCACTCCAATGCGCGAGTTCGTGCATGAAGCTAGATATGAAGACGCAACGATTGATGCGAGGCTAGTGGGAGCGGATCCGAGCTATTTTGAAGTGAACCGATTGCAACTCGCACGGGGACGCTTTCTGGATCCGGCCGATATGGAATCGAGAAACAACGTTTGTGTCATTGGAGAAGAGGTTGCCACGAAAATCTATCCCGGTCAGTCCGCAATTGGCAAATCCATTCAAGTGAACAATCGACATTTCTTTCGCGTGGTTGGCGTCTTGATGTATCGAACTCCTTCTGCCGGCATCGGATCGAGCTTGGCCGCGCAGGACCTAAACAAAGACATCGTCGTGCCGCTGACGACCGATCGAAGTCGCATTGGCGAGGTCCTTTCAAAACGGCAGCAAGGAAGCTTTTCACGGCAGCGATTGGAGCTCAGCCAGATCACGATTGAGGTAGCCGATCGTTTTCAAGTCAAAGCCACCGCCAACGCGCTCGACGGCCTATTGGCCAAATACCATCCCAACAAGGACTACGTGATTACAGTTCCGCTGGATTTGATTGAGCAGGCTCAAGCGACGCAGCGCATTTTTAACTTCGTATTAGGTGCCACAGCAGCCATTTCGCTGCTGGTGGGTGGCATTGGAATCATGAACATCATGTTGGCCAGTGTCAGCGAGCGGACTAGGGAGATCGGCATTCGGCGCGCGTTGGGTGCCCGGCAATCGGATATCGTTTTGCAGTTCTTAATCGAGACCGCGTTTCTATCCTCCGTTGGAACCCTTATTGGTCTTGGCTTTGGAGTCCTTTCCCCGCCGTTGGTCTCGTATTTTTCGGGCATGACCACTATTGTTTCACCATGGTCCCTCGTCATTGCCACTGCGGTCTCACTCTTCGTAGGAATCGCATCGGGCATTTATCCAGCCAGGCAAGCGGCAAAGCTCGACCCCATCGAAGCCCTTCGCCATTCGTAGGCGACGTCGCTCCGCGACTCACGGTCCGTGTAGCCGAAACAGCCCAGGCGAATCGCCTGTCAAGAAATGCTTTCAGCAATTGGACAGGCTGTCATCGCTAGGTTGGAACAAGCGAGGACGTCAGTCGGCGGAGCGACTGACCCACGTGGGCGACGTCGCTCCGCGACTCGCGGTCAGTGTAGCCGAAACAACCCGCGCGAAAGGCCTGTCAAGAAATGCTTTCAGCAATTGGACAGGCTGTCATCGCTAGGTTGGAACAAGCGAGGACGTCAGTCGACGGAGCGACTGACCCACGTGGGCGACGTCGCTCCGCGACTCGCGGTCCGTGTAGTCGAAACAGCCCTGGCGAACTGCCTGTCAAGAAATGCTTTCAGCAATTGAACAGGCGATCATCGCTAGGTTGGAACAAGCGAGGACGTCAGTCGACGGAGCGACTGATCTACGTTTCCTCTGGACAATTCAGGCAATCTACGCGAGCATTTAACTATGCTTTTCAAACTTAGATCCTTTCAATAACAGGACGGTCGTCGATCCGATGCTCGAATGGCTCTTCGGACAACGCAAACAGCTGCTCAAAAAAGCAATCCATCAAGACGAATTGCAACGACTTGATCGATCGATTTGGCAAGCATCGCTCCTGAGTAAAGACCAACGCGAGCAAATCATCCGCTGGTCGCGAGTCTTTATCGCCGAAAAGACTTGGGAAGGATGCAACGGCGTAACTATCACGGAGGAAATGCAGTGGCATGTTGCGTCCGCCGCTGGAATGATGGTGCTGGCGTATCCCGACTGGTACTTCGACAAAACAGCCACGATTGTCATCCACCCAAAGGCTTACAACGCTCGTGTTCAGCCCCGGTATTCGACTTCGACGATTGGGACAGAGTTGGCTGGCGAATTCTATCGCGCGGGTGAGACCATTTACCGTGGGCCTGTCGTCCTAAATTGGCGGGATATTCATTCGGCCGCCAGAGACGCAAACGATGGGAACCATCTTGTAATTCACGAGTTTTCGCATCAGCTCGACATGATCAACGGACCGTCCGCGGACGGGTTACCACCACTGCCAGGCAACATCGACGAAAAAGTATGGCTCAAGGCGATGAAAGCCGAATACCAAGCTGCACAGGACATGGTAAGCCAAGGCTATCCGATACTAATCAACGATTACGGACTAACCCAAGAAAGCGAGTTTTTTGCCGTTGCAAGTGAACTCTACTTTCAACGACCTGAAGAACTGGCAGAATACCATCCAAACGTGTACAAGCTGCTGAAACAATTCTATGTCACCGATATGGCCAAAATCGTAAGATCGAGAGGATAAGGATACCCAACGAATTCATTTCTCGGGAGGGTGAGGCTCCTGCCGAACCATTGCGGCACCAGCTCGGCAGGAGCCTCGCTCTCCCGTTGTTTTTCAATCGATTAGGCATTGCAAAGATGTTTACAGGGGTGGCCTTGCCCTCCCTTCGTTCTTCGAACGAGCTGGCATATCAAAGAGCCGAAACGGCGCTACACCTCGCGGGTGACCGTCCCAAGATAAAACGGTTGCTGAGCGACGAGTTCGGTTCCGTCGTTGAGATAAAAACGAACTCGGACGCACCAGGAGATCTTAAGCAATCGCCCCTCGTAGGAAAGGGGAGAATCGGGAAGCGGGACTTGCACCTTCTGCGGAATGGACCAATCGGAAGCGGCAAGCGAATTGCCTGTGAGCCGCTGGAAGAAATGAACCCCCAAGTCCTCTGTTCCCTTGCCCTCGGTCAGCCACACGACCGAAACCTCGACGGCAGAGATGGTGTTCTGTTGTATATTGGCGATCCTGTATTCAAACTCAAGAACGTCCTGCGACATGTAGGTCGGTTGTAGGCCAAGCAATCGAATCATTACGGCAGACTGACTGGATTGGTACGAGCGTGTGGGTACACGATTACGGGAAAACTTCGGGAGTACGATGGCCATCGATTCGCCTCTCCTTCAACAATAATTTTCCAGTGGACTGCATTGTGTAAACTTTGAAATGAGTGCATTGCGTCAGCAGGAATTGAGATTTTGCACTCAAGCTCCAATGGGCGTCCCCAATCGATCCTACAACGACCTTGATCTAATATGTTTTGGAGTCGAACCACCTCGCGTTCCGTTCGAACGTCAGTACCAAAATGATACGTACTTTCCTCCTCGCATACTAGTCGAATTGATAGTTTCTTGATGACCAGTCGTCCGTATTGAACCAACAGTAGTTTGTAGCTTCTCCCTGGCACCAATGGCAAATCCTCGATTTCCACGGTAGTCGATCCGATGCCGATCTCTTGCACGTAAGATCGAAAGAACAATTGTCCTGCTCGCAATCCCACATAGATACCCGGGATCAGCAGCATCAAAAGCCGATACTGTACTTCTCCTCGTAAGAATCCCCCAACCGCAAACACACAAAAGACAGCAATCATGGCATTCCATGCCATGGCAAACAGTCCGATGGAAATTAGGGCACCTGTTCCGGGCCATTCGCCAGGCAATCGATATGTTAGTTTCGCACCTGGGCTGTCGGTAAAGGGAGTCAGCAAAGGAACCATCGGGGGCAACAAGTTCCTGTTGTGAGGTTGGTTTGGGCGAGAGACCAACCCATGCTTGGCAATGACCTCGCGATGCTCATCGCTCGTTGCAACCTTAAGAACGCGATACCAAAACCCCACTGCGCCCATCACAACAAACGATGCCGTGACCGTCGTAAGCAGCCAAAAACCATAGCCAATGCGGACGACTTGAGTGGTCGGCGATAGAAATTGCCAGGCTACCAAAGTCGTAAAACACATCACGCCAATCAGAAAGAATAAGGCGAAAAAGAGGGCTTCACCAAGCGAGCCTACGAACCACCAGCCGGACATCCGTCCGCCTCGCTTCTTCCCCCATAGTCTCAGAAATGGCCTCATATGCAGCAGTGTATTCACAAGAGGCTACTTGACCAAGCGGTTTCGTCGAATTGGAGTTCGTGAATTCAACGTGTGGCACGCCCTGAGTTCACGAAGGGCGTGGGAGTCGCAAGCAATCTTTGCTACAATTCATCGCTCCTTTTTAAAGCTCTCTGCGGCGGCTCTGCTTAACGGCAGCATCGTTTATACCGGGAGGGAGAGGCTCCTGCCGAACCATGGCGGCGCCAGCTCGGCAGGAGCCTCGCTCTCCCATCAGAAACCTTTGCAGGTAGTTTTCAGTCTGCCGCTCGCCTTAGCGCACTTTCGCAGAGCGAAAGGCGACAATTGGATATTTCCAGCAAATCAAACATGAACACCCAAAAAACGGAAAACCACGAATCGGACCCGAAACCTTGGTATGCAGGCGGTCTCGCGTTCGAATGCACTCAATGTGGAGATTGCTGCAGCGGACCGGGGGAAGGATACGTTTGGGTCACCCCAACTGAAATACTTACGCTCGCCGCAGCGATCGGTATGTCGGATCGACTCGAGGAATTTGAACGAAAATTCACCCGACAAGTCGGGTCTCAAACAAGTCTCGTCGAGTATTCTGACGGGGACTGCATCTTCTTGGACTCCAAAACGCGAGGCTGTTCCGTCTATGAATCCCGCCCAGTTCAATGCCGAACTTGGCCCTTCTGGAAAAGCAACGTGAAGTCTCCCAGGGCTTGGGCGCAAGCAGCCAAGAGCTGCCCAGGATGCAATCACGGTCGCCTCTACAGTCTCGCCGAAATCAGTGTCAGCCTAGCGAAAGACACAGGAGATTTCTAAAAAATCGCGATCGTATTGCATTCAGAAGAGCGGCAGATTGGAATATCCCAACCCGATGCGTAAGCGATCAATAATTCCGAAGGTCCCTCACTTACGTTTCGGGTTATGATTCCGTATCGGGTTTTGATTCGTAGTTTCCACATCGCTACTCGCCTTATTGGAGATGTGGACCGCCCAAATTTCTATTGATGGCGGCCAAAACTCGCCGACCGTTGGATCCACCTACGCTAATCGACTGTTGATACGACCACCTCTTCGCAATCGACGGCGGTGCCGTAGATTCACGTACAGTTTGTCGTTGGCATGCTCGAGGCACAGGTGTTGGACTTGTGCTGCTGTTTTTTCGGACCGCAATGTATTTCAACATTCCAATTAATCTCCCCCAATTGGCGATCGATTCGAATTAAACGCTGATCGTGCGTATCAGTCAGCGACGTTGCTATCAATACACTATCACCAGAAACGGTCGGCGAGGAGCGGCCATTTCTAGGAATTCCCACTTTCCGGCCAAGTTTCTGGTTTAGATAACCTTTTGAGGGTTCAAAGATACCAAAACGCACTGAATTCTCACGAATTCAACAACTGGATTCTCAGGAATTCGGCTAAAGGTTTAAGTTCGGTTTACCAAACAACTTCCTCGGCATCGAAAACGGGCCCCTCAATACATGTTCGTTGATAATCCCATTGGCCGTCGATCTGCTTGATTTTGGCAACGCAAGTAAAGCAAATCCCGATGCCGCACGCCATGGGTGTTTCGAGCGAAACTTCGCATGCCACTCCGTATTTCAAAGCTATCTCGCTGACTGCCTCCATCATTGGCTCTGGGCCACAGCATGCGATCCTGCAATCGACGCTGGATTCCTCTAAAATCGATCGCAACACCTCGGTAACACGACCATGATGCCCGAACGATCCATCCTCGGTCGCCGAACAGACGCGTGTACATGTCTTTTCGAAATCCAAAAGGCCAGCAAGGTAATCCTTGGTCCTAGCTCCATAACAAAACGTCACGCGTTTGGCGAAACCGCTTGGCTGAGATGGCTCGCCATATTGGGATTTACCCAACGCTGCCGACGCCAAGGTCAACATGGGTGTCTGGCCAACTCCACCAGCCACCAAAATGAGATGTCCGGTTGGCTCGTTCGAAAATCCATTTCCGAGCGGACCCCAGAATTCGACTTGATCGCCGGCCACGCATTTTGACAAGGCTTGTGTGAATTTTCCTTTCACCGTGTAGACAACACTGACTGCCTCCGGCTTTCCACGCTTGTCCAAGTGCCGATCGTACATGGCCAAGGCTCGTCCAATCAACGGATCGTTGCGGCCTGCGATGCGAACCATAAAGAACTGGCCAGGCACGGTTCGCCGAGCCAACTCAGGTGCCTCCACTGTCAATTGCCAAGTATCCTTCGCGATGCACCGATGCACTGCGATTCGAGTCGACACGAACTCAAACTTGGCCGAACATTCATCGGTGCTTGCAAGTACTGTGCCCATGGCTATTGAAGCTCTGTCTGCGACTTTGCTCCGCGAGACATAACCAAAACCACTCCAAGGGCGATGACGATGACTTGGCTTAGGGCAAAGAAAGCGAGGTAATAGAAAGTCGTTGCATTGAACCCGTACGAGTGAAGCCCTACACCCAGCAAATTGGTACCGAACATCGACCACGCAGTAATGATGTTGCCAAACACGGCGAGTATTCCGAAACCCAAAGCGGCAACCATCTTGTCCCAACGAGCGTGCAAAAGCAGAGCATTCCAAAGGACAATCATCATGGCTCCGTTTTCCTTCGGATCCCACCCCCAGAATCGGCCCCAACTATCGTCGCCCCACAAACCGCCGAGCACCGTTCCAACAAAACTGAAAAATAACCCGAAGCAGACAACGCCGTAGCAAATGCGATACAGCGTAGGGATTATCTCCTCTCCAAGACCAAACTGGTATTTCTCTGCCGACTTAGGTGCAACCGAACGCATGAAGGCCGACGAGCTTGAGGCTTGAGGCTTCGGACTCAGTCGCTCAAGTAGTGTGACAATGACAATTCCTACTCCGAGCAGGCCAGCCACAAACGTTGCACTGTACCCTAGCGATACGCTCACCACGTGCGTTGCCAACCAAAACTGCGTGTCAAGCACCGCTTCGAGAACCGGCATGGAATCACCAATGTTCAACGCATACGCGACTTGCAGTGTCAAGAATCCCGCAACGGAGGCTACGAGTACCGACACAGAGACAGGGAACAGAATTTCAGTCACGGTACAAAACAGAACCATCGCCCAGCCGATGAACACCGCCGCTGAGTAAAGCGTCGCCACAGGCGGACGGCCAGAAATCCCAACTCGGCACAAGATTGCCGTGGTATGGACCAGCAAAGTGATGACCAAAATCCAAAACGCGGTTCGGCGAAAAACTTCACGCCCAAACGCAAAGCTAACCAGCACGAGCACCAAGCAAATAACATAAAGCCTTGAGGCGATCGTGATAGGATCAAAGTGTTGGTACCAAGCTTCGAAAGGCACTTTCGGAGTGCCAATTAGCGGAATCTTGCCAGTGACGGCTGTGATACCGAATTCCCGCTCAACACTTGCATTGAATTCCGCGACATTCTTATTAATGCTCCTTTCGTTCTTCGGGCTAGCCGAGAGTGATTCAATCAGAGCCATAAAGCTCAATACCGATTCCGTTTTCGATTCGACTCCGGTGGTCTTGAATTTGACGGTTTCAAATAGTGCAGGACCGAATGCATCCCATTTCGCAGGTGGTGCCTTTTCACCAGCCTTGGCGATGGGCTTGGTCAGTGGCGGGATAATGGCTATTGGACTTCGTTCCCGAATGCGATCGACTTCAGGCTGCAAACTTCGAATAGCAGCGCTCATTTGGGCTGAATCCGAAGAAACGCGGGGGGCCAATGGGGTATACGCAGCGAACAAATTATCCAGCGTCGAGATCTTGTCGATCGTTTCTGCTAACTTTGCTTGTTCGAAGCTCCATTCTTCTCGTTTTGTTTTGAACAGACTCTGCACTTGCTCCGGTATTTTCGCTAAACCCTCACGAATTTGATTGTAGGAATACCGATTCGATTTATGGCGTTTGAGCGCCAATGCGGTCGTTGTCTCGACCGCGTCGATGCGAATGAGCGGGCTATCTAACACCCAATCTTCGCGAGCAAACACCGCCATAATCCACTGAGCAGCTTGAATCGGCTTGCCGGTTTTGAAGTCCGGCTCGTACGTGTGGCCGTCGTTGCTTAGAGCGAATTTCTTATTGGAGAGGATTTCTAAAACTTCCCCTGCCGCGGACGCAAGTGGTTTGATTCTGCCACCATACTGAACAGGTATTTCGCCGATCGCAAACCAGTTGATTTCGTCAGGACCGACCTTGGGGGTAGACGCGCTTCTGAAAACCCACAACGCAACGAGGCCGCAAAGAATCACGGGTGTTGCCATCGCAAACATCTTCCCAGCTCCGTTGGTCGATCGTTCCTTGGACTGAAGACTGGAAGCAGACAATTCACCAGTCGCTAGCTTCAGTCTATCGTAACGCGATGCAAATCGAGCGAAGGTGCCGCCGAAGTGAACCAGCATTCCCAAGCCGGACAGAACACACGCTACGTACGGGATTAACCAGCCTGCGTTGGTTACCACTTGAAGGGTCGTTTGCTCGACACCGATTGGGTTAAATCGGCTGGTCTCGCTCATGTAGCCTGATTGATAGAACGTCTCGCCTCGAAACCGCATTGGATTGTTCATCCAGATCCGACCTTGTTGCAACGTGTCCCCTTGAGTATCCGTGATCTTCACGAACGACGAATAATCCTTAGGCTTGGATGTTCCCGTATATTCCTCCAAGACAACGTCATCCAAAACAACGGAGTATGGCTTGTAGTTTCGACGGAATCGAAGGCCGAAATCCCATGTCTTGCCCGCCCCCTCAGCGTGTTCGTATTCGGACTTGAACAGGATCGCGTCATCGTTGACGAGCTGGCTCACGGCATAAGTACCAATCGCCTTTTGGTCCTTCTTGTCCCGAAGCGTCACATAGGCCGTTGCATAGTTAAGTTCGCTTTTGGCTCCGCCAGCCTTTGGCAGTTCCTTGAATTCGAATTCACGAATGCCTACGCCCGTTAGTTGATAGTCGTCGTCCGACGGTTGGGCAGGGCGACTGCGGACGTTGTTAATCGAATTGACCATCCATCGGTCGATGCGAAATTCAAAAGGGAGCTCCGCCGAAGTAAGGAACTTGCCATTGTCGAGTGACCGTTGCAGTATCGGATGTTCGAAGGCCACAACATGGTTTTTTTCCGGATCGCTTTTGTCGACAAACGCTAATTCGATGGTATCCATTTCATACGCAACTCGTGTGCGTTGCCCTTCAAAGATTGCCATCCGTTCTTCTCGCTGGGCGTCACCAAAAATGAACTGGCCGAGCATTAACAAGCCGACCCCAAGATGGATCAGGACGTTCCCCCCTCGGTTTCCAAAAAGAAGCAAAAGTCCAACTAACAACACCACGCTCACGACCAGACTTTTTGTCAATTGCCAGACAATGCGAAGGCCCGGATCCGGAATGCGATACGCGTCGTTGGTGGAGAGCAAAAAGAAACTGACGCCGAGCAGAATGGCCGTCAAGGTCCAGATGGCCCATCGAACGACGCGGGTCTTTGGGTTCCACACAATGCACCAAACCAATGCACCTGCAGCCAGCCCCCAAACGCTCGCCTTGACTCCGCTCCATAGCCAGTCATAGCTAAACGGCGGTTCACCTTGCAAACCGTCACCTAAGTGAGCACTTAGAACGATTAGCCCGACCAACGCAAAACCCGCGATCGTAAAGAACAGGCCGGCTACGAATCGCCCCCCTTTGGCATTCATCTTAAAGCGAGTCATCTTCGCGGCGATCAGATTAATAAGCAGTATCAATCCAACAGCAGCCCCACCGGGAATGGCGAACGCGTATGGGAGGGTTTCTTTGTGCGGCCAAATGGTCTGCGGCATGAAGACGTCGAACGGGACCTTGGCAATCCAGCTGTTGAAATACTGTTTCTTGACGTCAACGATCGTTTCTTGGTCTTGAGCCAGCGTCCCAACGAAGAGAAGCATGGTTCCCAATGCGAACATGGTGACCGTGATTTTGAGTGAGCCCATAGCCCGCAAAGCCAGCCAAGCCACCCTAGCGATATCCAGTGGAGCGGTCGCGGTTGTTACTCTGCCGCTACTAAAAGTTCCAGTTGCCACGCGGAATTACTCCCAACGCAATGAGTTAACAAAGCTTAAAAAGGTTGACTTCTCTTCTTCCATCATCCGCAATTCGCAGTTTAATTTCACGAACATGCTCATTCCACCGTTGCCCATCGGTATGGCAACGACCAACAGCGAACGAGCTTCCGGCTGATCCGACGCTCGAATTGAATAAAGCTTTCCTGTTTTTGTGCCAGCTTGAAGCGACTCCGCTTCATCGACAGTTTTCAAAGCCAAGGACTCCATGGACGCAGGCTCGTTGTTTGGTAAGACTTGGCTAATCCACATCGCGGCATTCTGGACGGGAGCATCTCTGGCAGTGCTTACGGTCACTTCGCCTTCTTTGGCATCTTTCGTCAATTTGAATGTAGCTTCGCGATAAGGTCGAGCGGGTTGCAACTCCCATCCCTCGGGTTTGTCGTAAACCAATTTGAGCGCAGGGATTGCGGGAGGAGCACTGGACTGGACATCTGGCTGACGAATAGATTCCAAGGGAGAATTAGAAACGGGAGGCTTTGGACCGGGAGAGGAGGCTCCCACGAGGCCACCACGAGAGTCAAAAAGGTAGGCCGGCAAAGGCTCTCCTTGTCGCGGAATTGTCGGCAGCTCTTTTTGAAGCTGGGAAACGGTGATTGGAGGCAGTTCCAACTGACCTCGCCAACGATTGATTTGGCTGAGAAGGTATTCGTCCCACATGGCCTTTTCCTTGGGCCGTTCATACTTCGAGACCGTAAACCTGATGCGACCTTCTGCCGCCTCGAAATTGATTTCCGCGATCATCTCGGCCAAACCAATACCAGCATTCGAATTATCTAGTTGTTTCATCGACCAGCCTGGTGGCAATTTCAATTTAGGTGTTCCAGTTCCTGGATCGATAGCAAACTGTTCGACAATGGAACGGAAGGCCGATTCTGCCGAAGCGAGTTGAGCGATGCGGTCCGTGGCTTTCACGAAATAGACATTCCCTCCGTCGGGGATGACTGCCCCAAGGATTCGACGATCTTCTAATGGGATGCGACTAGAACCCATCATGGGAGGCGCTGCGCGTCGAGGCTGAGGCTGCGGTTCACGCCCCTTGACAAACTCAGTCTCAATTTTTGGAGCGTCGTAGGTACGTTCCTTTAGCTCACGCCAGCAGCCCGAAAATGAAACCACCAAGACCAAAAAAGCGATTTTTTGGATTGAAAGGGAAGCGGTCGACAAAATCGGCGTGAACTCTCAGGATTCGAGGAAAGCAAACGATTGCGTAGGAAAGCGTTAGTCGCTTCAGAGGCGTTTCGCCTGGCGGGGGGGCACCTACAACAGCGAAAGGCCCGTCCAATAGTACTCACCCACTGACAGTATAGAGTCGCGAGCAGCAATAGTCATGCCGAAATAAATCCAAGACAGGTGCCAGTCCAAAATAGGTGCCAGGCACCTGTCTTGACAGGCTGGACCGCTTCGTTATACTTACTGCCAAAGGAGATTCGATATGCCTCGGACACCACGTGCTGAACAGTTTGATCCTAGCCAGGTCTGCATTGTGCATTTGATACAACGTTGCGTCAGAAAATCATTCTTGACCGGATTCGATGAAACGACCGGGAAAGACTACTCCCATCGCCGTGAATGGATTCGCGCCCGAATGGAACGACTCGCATCGGTCTGTGGGATCGATGTCCTAACCTACTCCATTCTTTCCAACCACTTACATATTGTCGCTCGAACCCGACCCGATGTCGTGCTTGAATGGTCCGACAAAGAGGTCGCGCTGCGCTGGCTGCGAATATTCCCCGGTACAAGAATCGACGAACATCTCGCCGATCCAACCACCAACGCCGTCGATACTCTGGCAAACGACACCGCTCGGATCAAGGTGATTCGCTTGCGATTGTCGGACCCCTCTTGGTTCATGAAAGCCCTCTGCGAACCCATCGCGCGCCTCGCCAATTTCCAAGACAAAGTCACCGGCCACTTTTGGGAAGGTCGCTTCAAAGCCCAAGCCATCACCGACGAAGCAGGCCTGCTCGCCTGCAGCATGTACGTCGACTTGAACCCCATCCGCGCCGCAATGGCTTCGACTCCCGACGAGTCGATTCACACCTCTGCTTATGATCGAATCAAAGCCCTCGAAGGGAAGACGATCCAATCAGCGGCTGTCGACTTAGTCGCTATCGAAACCGAAGAAGCGGGGCGAATCCTCCGCACCTCCTCCCCTGACCAACTTCGCCAGAGGAAAGCAGAAGCGAAAAAGAAACGTGGCCCTACGATCCTTCGAGACGCTTGGCTGTCGCCGCTTACACTGAACGAACGCGCTACACCAGGTGCCCTGCCCAGCAGCAGTGGCGTACGTGCCAGCGATAAAGGTTTTCTTTGGATGAACCTTGCGGACTATTTGAAGTTGCTGACTTGGACGAGTCGACAACGGGTTGGCAGTCTTGAGAATCCAATCATTCCGAAAAGCCTGGAGCCAATACTCCAACGGATCGGAATCGATGGCAAGATGTGGTGCGACTTGGTCTGGAATTTCAAAAAGTACTTCGGCCGCGGCAGCGCAGCCGGTTCACCAGACAGCCTCAAGCAATCAGCCCAAAAACGCAATCGCAAATTCGCACCCGGGCAAAATGCGGTAGCTGGATGCTTTGCAAGCGGGGCGAAAGTCGCGCCCGCCGTATAGGCCCTTTTTTGGTTCTTGAACCTCGGATCTCACGGGTGACGCGGATCATGGAGCATATCGAAGCGGCGCGCCTTATGGTAAATTCCTACCGAAAAGCCTTGACCGCTTCCGCAATATTATGGGACGGCTTCCGATGATCATCGGGAGACAAGATGAATGGCTCACCACTTGCTTGGACTAAAACCATGAATAGATCGAGTTGCACTATAGTTGCATACATCATCGCCTTGATCTTTGTCTGCTCGAGTGTGGTTCATGCCCAGAAGTGGGCTGACTTGACTATGACCGTTGTTTTAGACGGTCTCGTTCCAGTTCCCCAACGTATCAATGCGTTCCCAGGCGGTGTGCCACCTCGAATCTTGTCCGAAGATTTGGTCGTAGATCCGGCGACTAAGGGGATCGCGAACGTTGTTTTTATGATCGATTCGAAAAGGACAAAACTAGCTTCAAATCAGTGGCACCCCGATTTGCAAATGGTGCCTACGGCCAAGCCCACTCTAAAAATGGTGAATTTCGCGTTCGTGCCTCACGTGTTGTCGATGCGTGCCGGACAAACACTGGTAGTACAGAATCAGCCATTCGTCGGTTACAACCCTAAATTCAATTTCTTCAGAAACAACGAAGTCTGTCCGATGATCCCGGCCGGTGCTAACAGAGAAGTCGCCACCTCGGTCGAGGAACCCGTCCCAACCAAAGTAGAATGCAGTATTCACCCATGGATGAGCGGTTTTGTTATTGTTTCGGGGCACCCATACGTCGGAATCAGCGACGCGACCGGTACGATCAAGATCGAAAAGCTTCCTGCCAATATTGAACTCGACTTCAAGTTGTGGCACGAATCTCAGGACAAATCGATCGACAAAGTTACGCTAGCTGGCAAAACCGAATCGTGGCCCAAAGGCACCGTCAAACTAACGCTCAAAGAAGGTGAAAACGATCTCGGAACATTGTCGATTAAATCGGATAGGTTTAAGAGCCAGTAGTCACTATCTGATTCCCATCACGAGACGGCAGAAAACGGTCAAGCCGACCTAACACCTAGTACGTCCCCAACAGTTTTAAATAAGCTTGTGGACCACAGAAACACGAGGAACGCAGATTCGTTTTCGCGATGTCCTTTTTCTTAACACATGACGCCGGTTTCGATTCCTCAGGCTGAAGAATCACGGCGGAGACCGCCGTGCGACGTTGGACTTTGGCTCTCTAACCAATCGATGATGTTTTTCCGACCGCGTATGCATGCCCCAGTGCAACGATTCATCTTGTTCATAGCGTTTACCAAGCGTTAACGCTGTGAGGGCTTTTGCCAGCTCGAAGCCTAAATAAAACGCATGCGATGCGTCGACATTCTTAGACTCAGGCATGAGCTTGAGTTCCTCCATCATGGCAAAAGGGTCGGTACCACGGATGTGGACTCCCGCGCTGATGAGATGGATTTGCTTTTCGTCGATCAGGATTCGATAGTTGTTGTCCTTGATGTTATTCGCAAGAGCTTCGATCGTCGCCGCCGAATAGCTCGCAAGCGTCGGATCACGCAACATCACGAGACGCTCCTCGAAGTGCTTGGGCGGAATCTTGTGGCGAACAGCATAGTTGACGAGCCGCCGTGCGAGATCGCATTCCCTCACGCTGGACTGCGCCCATGGAATGACCTGCGTAGTGAGTACGCTGCCGATCTGCTGCTCCTCGCAAAATCCCAACAACATGGTGTTGAGACCAGCCGAGTCGCAATCGGTTAGCTCGGTCAAGTTTCCAATCCCCATCAGAATGGGGGCTTCAGGAAACATCGCCCGTGTTTTCAAGTATCGACCCAAGGAAGCCGCAAAGCCGCAACCGATTGGTTCCAAGATAGGATCCAGTCGAAACGGGATGCCGTTCTGAGTAAGGAATTCTGCGGTTTCCAGCATGCTGGGTTCGAAGTCCGTCGTTTCATCTGGAACCACGACTACTTCGCACCCCCAGTCGAGGGCGGCATGACGATTGGACTTGTTGACCGATAACACCAACGTCGCGCCGGCAGCGATGGCGGCCGAGGCCTCCCAAGTGTCAAACGTGTCGATCGATAATAGGATGCCTTGGTCTCGCAACGTTTTGACGGCGTCCGCGACGTGGATCCATCGAAAGCCAGGCTCACAACCTAAATCGATTCGATCCGCACCATCGCTGACGAGTTGCTTGGCTTGTTCCATGAGTGAATCGATGGTGAGGCGCGGTGCGTAGTTGATTTCGGCAATAATCTCGATCGAAAACTGGCCATAGTCATCCCCTTTGAAACGCTTGCGGCCGAACAGGATGGGCAAATCGCGAACGTCCTTTGGTCCGCACTCGATCCTCGTGCCAACTGCTAAACGGATCTCATCGATTCCTGTTTGAAGATAACCCGGAAGGATGACCCGCGTCGCCTGATCGGGGATGCGCATGTGTTTGAGCAACCATTGCGGCGTCATTAGCGCTGCGACCGTAATAGGCAGCACCTCGATCGAGTAATCGAAGCCCTGCTTGCTCGCGATCGACGCAACAATTTCCCGCAACGCAGGCTCGGCGAGCTTGCCAGTTACGAAGTGAATGGACTCACTTTGATTGCCCGAATTCATGGGGTTCGTTTCTCGGATGCGACGGAATAACTTTTATGGTTTGAATCCGGTTTACCACTTGACCGGTGACCCACACATACTAGAACATAAACATAACGAGAAGCCCAATGAGCTCGTAGTCATGATGACTCGAATTCGTGGCCGGTGCTTCTCGTTTTTTTTTGCCCTGACTGCAAAATCGATCATGATCGAAATCTTACTTGAGAGTTCTTGGTTTTTAGTCATCAACAAACCGCCGGGTATTCTTACCCAAGCGGTACCGGGTATCCATAGTGTTCAGACGCAGCTTTTAACGCAATTGCGCGAAAGAGATCCAGAATCCCCAACCCCCTTCGTCGGCATCCCGCATCGGTTGGATCGAGCGACGACTGGGGCGATGGTCATCGCGAGGAACCAACGTGCTTTGCGAAGACTCAGTGACCAGTTTGCCACTCGAAAAGTGAACAAAATCTATCACGCAATGGTCCCGCGAATAACCGAAGTAGTCGAAGTCAAGTGGCAAGATACGATGCGAAAAGTACCGCACGAAGCCCGCGCCGAGTTAGCAACCGCAACCGATTTTGGCGCTAAGGAGGCTATCTTGCGATTCCATGTTATTCGGCAACTTTTTCTAAGCGACCAGGAGCCAGTGAGCTTGGTTGAGATCGAACTGGAAACTGGTCGCATGCATCAAATCCGACTTCAATTCGCGTCGCACGGACATTCTATACTTGGCGACCAACTCTATGGCAGTGAAGTCGCATGGCTGGGGAGCCGACCTGGAGAACGAGAATCGCCGATTGCGTTGCATGCTAGGAAAATTGAGTTTCGTCATCCACAAAATGCGGAGTTGGTCTCCGTCGAGGCGCCTTACCCAACGGGCTGGCCAGTGGAGACTGAGTGAACTGGGGCGTGGCGTTCGCGAGGGGACCGTCAAACAGCAAGAGTTCTTCTTTGCGCAGCGTGATCTAAAAGCTCCGATGAATCGGAGCACTCCAAATGAGAGCACTCCAAATGGGAGCAGTCCAAATTTTACCACGCAAAGAATTTTCTCGTGCCTGCAGCTTGGCAATTGGGTGGGATCTCCACAAATCCGTCCGATTGAACGAGCGATGCAATGTCGCCCGAACCTAGGCTAGTAACAAGCGACAATCGGCCATCTTCTTGAAAGGCCACGAGTCGAAACCATGTTAAGTCAAGGGTCTTGGTGTCGTTGGCCGCGAGTTGAATCCATGGTACCGGCTCGGCTCTCGCGAAGCCCGCAACGTGCCGAATCAAGTCCTGGGCATATCGTCGAAAGGTTATGGCAACACTTTGTGGATTTCCGGGTAGTCCAAGGATCAATTGTCCCTCTGGGCCATACGCGCCGAGTATTGGACGACCAGGTCGGATCGGAATTCGATGAAAAACAACTTGACCGCCCACAGAGCGAACCGAATCGGGCACGAAGTCGGTGTCACCCATCGACACGCCCCCAGTCAACAAAAGAACGTCGCACTGTCCAAGCGTGTCGCGAATCGCTTGTTCGGTTTTGTCTCGATGATCGGATACCTTCGATCGTCGCGTTTGGATCCAGGGTTGGTTTGCAAGTGCCGACTCGAGGTATGGACCGTTGGAGTCCCTAATTTGCCATGTTTCCATGGGCTGGCCAAACTCCATCAGTTCATCGCCAGTATTGATGATGCCGATTCGAACTCTTTGAAAGACTTCGATGTTAGAATCGTCATGAAAGGTCATGGCTCCTGCAAATCGGCAGGCTGACAAGAGTTCGCCACGTTGGATGACGATGTTTCCCGCTCGGACGTTCTCTCCTCGCCGCCGAATGTTCTGTCCTAGCGGAATCGTTTCTTTGGGCACAAGGATCGTCACATGCGAAGTCGATTCTTGGCAGTCTTCGCGTCGGACAACACATTCTGAGTTGGTTGGGATCGGTCCGCCGGTAAAGACTCGAATGGCCGACTCTGAGGCGAGGTGGAGAGGAGAAGAACCCGCGGTCGTCGTGCCGGTTACGGGTAGCGTTTTTAGGCCAATATCGGACCATCGAACCGCGTAACCATCCATAGCGGAAACATCGGTTGAGGGACTGTCTCGATTTGCCGTGATGTTTTGGGCTGTAACTCGACCGACGCTTTCGATCGATGGAATAAACTCAGTCCCAACGATTCGCAAGCAATGTTTGAGCTGATCCATCTTGGCTGAGATGAGATCCAATTGCGGGAGCGAGGGTGGTTCGTTGGGCATACGGGAACTACTTAAGCGTCGTTGCGGCTGGGGTGTCAGGCTCATCCCCAGCACAAGTGGTCTCGGGATCCTTGGAAAACTGCGAGGCCGGCAGTTGAGCAGTCGGAACATAGGGTTGCATGCCTACGTAACTCTGCGCGAACGGGACAGGCGACCGTCGAAGCAAAGCGATCTGGCGACGAATGTTGGACAGGTCTTCTTGAATCGTCTGCACCACATTGCTCGATCCCTGAAGCTTAGCCGATTTGGATTCCACCGACGCTAGCTTGATGGCTAGTTCAGCTCGATCGACCACGCTTGCGGTCAAAGCTTCGGACATGTGATTCCTGGCCTCTGCCACAGCGAGTTGGGTAGCGAGCGTTGCATTTCGATTTGCTAGCGATTGGATTTGTTGCATCGCTTGTTGACGTTCGTCCATCAATTGGCTAGTCATTTCCAATCGAGTCGAAAGCTCTGATTTGGCGACCAACAAGTCCACGACGGTTGTCACGGGCAACGAAATGTTTACGTTACCGAGCCCGCTATTGCGTAAGATCGATGCCGCTTCGGATTCATTTTCATTGTTTCCGTTACCGTAGAGAGCAATATCCACTCCAGGAGGTGCCGGTGGCGCCATCGGGAGTACAAGGATTTGCTCATCTTCGCCATTTTCGTTGACGTTGGCGTTGGCGTTGGCGTTTATGTCACAAGCCGTACCCGCGACGGGCTCGTCTTTGACGTCGTAGCACTTATTCCCGGAACAGATGCGATGCCCGCAAATGATGACATCGCCAACGATTCCACCGAGGTCGCCGAATTGGATCCGGGGCATCCGCTCGGTGAACCGCATGGGTTTGGCAATTTGTGGGCAGGCAACACGTGAAACACTTTTCATCGAATCGTCAGCGCGATTCAATAGATCGAAGTTGCGTTCCTCGAGGACAAATTCTCGGGTCACCTCCAAATCGCTGTTGACCGCTCTGGCTACGTTAAAAAAACGACCGGTTTGTCCTTGTTGGACATAGACACCGACTGGTGATTCCGATGGCTTGTTTTGCAACTGAGGCGCGGCACCAAAATGGATAGCTACTTCGGCTGAAAACTTGGGGCTTTTCGAGAGCCAATCGCTAACAAAAGCTGCAATTCCCGCAGGTTTCGGCGACCCGTCAGCCTCACAGGAGCCACAGGAGTCACACGCCAGGACGGTTCCACCTGGGCCTTTATCAGCAGGGCATTTGCCTGCCTCGCAAACTTGCCCATCACAACAAACTCCATCAACGCAAGCGGTAGTCAATCCCGCGGCCGATTGGCATTGTTTGCTTTTGCAAGGTGAGCCGGTAGCGGCATCGTCGCTGTGGACCAAGCCTGCCGTCCCGAAAGCGGCTGCCAAAGCAACCAGGAAGGATTTGATTTTTGACGCTGCGTCCATGCTCGCATCTCCGGAGAAGTCGATTGACTCAAAGGGTTTATGTCGGGCTTAGCGATGTGCTCCCGCTTCAAGACCAAACTTTAGCCATTTCCTAAAAAAGATTAAAGATCGAATTTGAATCGCCCGCGGAATGCCATAACAGCCTACAAACCAAAAGAATTACCAGCTATCATCGAATGATTGATAATTCGACTTTGAATCCGCTTCTCCGCAAACCAACCTTTATGTCATCTGTTCCATTAAATCGCACCACGCCTGTCGCAGTTTCGGCCACAGCACGCCCCGTAGCTGTTGTGGACATCGGTGCGACCAGTGTACGGATGGCGATTGCCGAAATCGACCCGCGTGGCAATGTTCGGATCCTCGAAGAGGTTTCTCAAGCGGTTTCGCTTGGAAAAGACACCTTTACCATGCAGCGGATTCGCCGCCAAAGCATCGAGGAATGCGCCGTCGTTCTCAAAAGCTACCGACGACTCATGCAAGAATTCGGCATTTCCAGACCCGATCAAGTTCGCGTGGTGGCGACCAGCGCCGTCCGTGAAGCCAGCAATCGATTGGCGTTCATCGACCGCATGTACATTGCCACCGGTCTCGAAGTGGAATCGCTCGACGAAGCGGAGGTCAATCGCATCACCTACATGGGAATCCAACCGCTGTTGCAAGCGAACCCCGCCCTCGCCTCCGTCAAAACCATCGTGGTCGAGGTTGGTAGCGGAAGTACCGAGATTTTGGTGGTGCGTGGCGGTAACGTCTTGTTCTCGAATACGTACCGACTGGGTTCACTGCGACTCTTGGAGCAAGTCGACAAGCTCAATACATCGCACGCCAAGCAGCGAGCCATCATCGAAAGCCAAATCCATCGTTTGGTGCACCAAATCTACGAACATGTCGATTCCGACAAGCAGATCCAGATGGTTGCGATTGGAGGTGACGTCCGACTGGCGGCGGCCAATGTCGCAGGCGCTCAGTTCAACAACCAGATTTGCAGTGTTCCCGTCGATGGTTTGATGGAGTTTGCAAAGTTAGTCAGCGTGCTAAAAGAAGAAGACTTGGTCGCTCGATTTGGGTTGTCCTACGCCGATGCGGATACGGTATGGCCCGCGCTCATGAGCTACGTCCTGTTGGCGAAAGAGTTTCAATGCCAACAGATTCACATCGCCGATACCAACTTGCGAGATGGACTTCTGAGCGACTTGGCAGTGCGCGATGCCTGGACCGCGGAGTTCCGAAATCAAATCATTCGCTCGGCCATCAACTTGGGACGCAAGTTGGCATTTGACGAGACCCACGCTCGACACGTTGCGACGTTGTCGAGAAAGCTGTTTTCCGACTTGGTCGAAGAGCATCAACTGGACCAGCGCATGGAACTGATTTTGTATTTGGCCGCCTTGCTGCATGAAATTGGGACGTTTATCAATGCACGGAGCCATCACAAGCACGCGATGTACATCATCCGAAACAGCGAGTTGTTCGGCCTTTCGGTTCGCGACGTGCTGCTGGTGGCTTTGATCGTAAGGTATCATCGCCGCTCGTCGCCACAGCCTGACCACGAGGGTTATGCAACCCTGGACCGCAACGATCGGGTCGCCGTTGCCAAGTTAGCCGCGATTCTGCGTCTAGCTATTGCCTTGGACGAATCGCGTTCGCAACGTATCAGTAATATCCGTTGTCGTCGCGACGGAGATCGCCTGACCATCGCCACGCACGGCATCGAAGACGTGTCTCTGGAGCAATTGACGGTACGTCAATCGGGCGATTTGTTCGAAGAGGTTTTCGGAATGAGCGTATTCCTCCGCAGCGAAGCCGGTTAAGAAAGAGTGTCGCCTTTTGCTCCGCAAAAGTGCGTCAACGAAGCGCACTTTCGCAGAGCGAAAGGCGACAATACACTACCTTTTCTTTTTCTTGTTGCCGCGTTCCGGTGGTGCGCCTGGAGCGCGTTTGGGTTTGTCGTTGTTCGGCGGGACACTTTCCGCTTTTTTGCCGAACCACTTCGGGAAAATGTCAGCCAGTGTCTCGGGTGGCTTGGTGGCTTTCATCTTTGGCCTGTCGCTGTTGGACGGCGACGTCGCAACGCGTTGCTGAGGTGTGGCTGACTTTGCCAACGTTGCGATGATTTCGTTGACGGCATTCTCTGGCAAATTGACCATGCTCGACTTCGGCGTAAATCGCTTGATCAGAAAACGTTCTACCAAGGACCAAGTCGACGACGTAATGAAGTAGATGCAAAGCCCGGCTGGAACTTTGAAGAACAACACACCCATCATGATGGTCATGACCATCATCATTTGCTGGGCAACGCGAGTCTGCTCATCCGTTGCCTTGGGCATCAAGACTTTTTGCTGAATGATAAACAGCGTGATGGTGACGATCGGCAAAATGTTGAGGTAAGGTCCAAACCAGCCGGATCCTCGACCTGCAATCAGTTCCGGCATCCACGTATGCCAATCCATGAACATGTCTGGGCCTGCCAAATTCGAACACCAATCCCAACCTGGGACAAGCGACTGCTGACGGAGTCCAACGTCGACGGACACGCAGCGATAGAGACCGATCACGATTGGAAGTTGAATCAAGGCTGGCAAGCAGCCTGCAAACTGATTGATGCCAGCTTTTTTCATCAGCATTTGCTGGCCCGCCATCATCTTGCGGGGGTCGTCCTTGAGTGCTTCTTTCAGCTTGGCCAACTGAGGTTGAACCGATTGCATTTTTTGCGCATTGAGAGCCATCATGCGGCTAACCGGAAACATGCATGATCGGACGAGGACCGTTAGCATGATGATGGCGATTCCAAAATTGCTGGTCAGCCAAAAGAAGAAATGCAAAATGTAGCGAAGTAGCCTGGCAAAGAAACGGAAGATGTGCCAACCGTATTCAATCGCTTCATTCAGATGGTAGGCAGCTAGCAGCTCTGGATCTTTTGGGCCAGCAAAGATTTGGTAGCTTTGTTTCCATTCACCTTTCGGTGCGATCTTGGTTGCATTGGATTCAAACCAAAAACCGATATTGGTTGCTTGTTGTTTTGAAGACGGGAGCAGGTTAGGGTCCGCAAAGTCCGAATTGTAGACGGTCGCGCCGCCTCGATTCAGGTTCTGCATGGAGGACTGCTCGCTCGGGCTGGGCAACATGGCGGCTGTAAAGGTTTGGGTGTCCAAGCCTATGTAATTGACGTTGCGTTTGGCTGCGCTATGTGCCGGCCCAAACAACAGCGTATCCGGGGCCGATGGAAAACTGGTCGCGTTCGAAACAATTTTTCGGGTGGTGAAAAGCGAATGGCTTTTAAGGCTATCGCTGACGATCACGTCGCGAGCACCAGCAGCTTCGAAGAAGAACGGGGATATTTTGGTCGGGTACCACCATCCTTCCAGCGAAATCCCGTTGAGCCCTTCCTGTCGTATTGCCACGGTGTGCACTTCATCGTCCAGATTGCGAACGATAGTGGTTAATTCCACGTGCTGCTGGCGTGTGCTCGGGTCGTTTTGGCCTTGGATTGGTTTTGCGGGAAACAGCCTGTATTGCTTGACCAATTCCAAGTTGGCTTTGATGCCAGCCAGTTTGAGATACGAACGTAGCGGCATGGTGAACTCGATGCCCATTCCCTCGGCCATTTCGAGGGGCTTGGCATTCCATCGTCCTTTGAGGGTAGGTTCTAGCCCAAGGATCGCTCGCTCCCCATCTTCGATCGAGGATTGATCGACGGAAGCCAAGGTAGTGGCGCAGGAGGCGTGCGGGTAGTTGCCTTTGACCTGTTCGACTTTGAAATCATCTTCGGCTCGCAAAACATCGAGCGGCTTTTCGGAAAACACGCATTCAAAGGTCAGCTCGGTCCCGACCGGTGCACCCATGGCTGGCGCATCGATTTGTTTTGAGTCTGCATCAGCCCCTTTGACTTCGCTGTCGGATGCGACTTCGGCTTTGGCCGGTGCGGCAATTCCCGATGTGTCTCGCAAGATCTTGAGCTCGATGCGGCGTCCAGCCGGTTGGTTGCTAAGACGTTTGTCCCATTTGTAAATGGAGGGGAAGCCTGTTAGGCCATCCCAGCCAATGATCTTGTCCCCTGGCAACAGTCCTACGAGATCTGCCTTCACCTTGCATTTCGCATTGGCGGCAGGTGACCCTTTTGGAACGGTGTTGATATCGAGCGAGGAGGTGGATTCCACCAATGCCAAATAGCCGAGGTAGCCTTCGCGTTCCTTCTCATCCAGCGATCGGTATTCAAATTTGCCGGGCGACTTTTGTTGCATCAACTCGATGCGTTCGATTCCCGCCCCCTCGTTGACCAGTGTCACGAGTAGCTGGTAACCGTCCTTGGGGTCCATGCTGCCCAGCGTAAATCGTTCCAGGGGGGGCTGCGGAGGTACTGAAAAATCAGGATCTTCGTTGGCCAAGCGTTCGGCGGCTTCCTTGGATTGAGCCTTCTTTTTCTCTTTGTTGACTTCGGCGGCCTTGGCCTGTTTTTCTTTTTCTTCGCGATCAATTTCGCGCTGTCGCTGCATGCTATTGAATATCAAGAACATCGAAATGCAAATTAGCAGCCATGCAAAAAGTTTTCTGTCCACTAACAAGTCGCTCGTTTGAAAATTATTTTGGAGCACGCATCAAAACCCAGAGCCAGTTCAAGGTTGTGATTTCGATCATTCGGAAACGTGCTTTAAGTCCAGAATTGTCAGCGTCTTACAGCGTTTTGGCTAGTGCAATTACCCAAGGCGCAGCGCCGAGGCTTGGGGCGCACTTTGAAATTCGAGACCTCAGAAACCGTAAGCCGGATTATTGGTGTCAAAGTCCGCGTCGGTAAGGCCAACGTTGATTAGCACGTCTAGATACGTGTACTCCTCGAGCAGTTCAGGAGCCGCATCCGGGGTCTTTGGCCAAGAAAAACTGGCGAATTTGAGTGGAATCAAACGTTCAACGTCGATGTAGATTTGAGCCAAGAAGAACTCAAACTCGACCGTTTTGCCATCGACCAAGGTGGTGGGGGATTCGTGAATGACCTCCATCAGTCGGCATGTTTTGCCTCCTATCGACGCGTTTTCCGTGGTTCGAACGGTTGCAGGGCCAAGTTGACGATCCCTTTGCCCCCTTTCGATCAGCTTACCCAGCAGCTTTTCGATGCCGATCTCAGTGATGGGGTATCGGTTTCCCATCATCGCCAATCGGCTTTCGGGCAACAAATCCACTGAGATAATGCCGAGGAGCCCACTTTCATGGGCCGTAAGTTTGTTGTTGTTGCGTCCCTGCACCCAGATTACTTCGCGACCCGCTTGGAATTTGGGCGCCAATGTCCGAAGGTAGACCGAAACAGGACGTTGTGTCATTCCTGAATCGGTCGTAACGCCATACTTCAGTTTCAATGCCATCTTGGTTTCTGGCAGCAGTTTGCCATCGACGCGTTCTCGCTTGATCAAAACTGCCGTGTAATCTTGGTGTTTTTCAATGTGATTGCGCAGGGCGGCGTTTGCAAAATCCAGCAGTGGATCGAGTGCGTGCGCGGGCTTTGGCTCCTCATTTTCGGATGATGTTTTGGAGTTGGATCCGACGGGCTCTACTGCCACGATGGTCGATTGGTTGGCAAATCGTTGCCAAATCAGATATGCGGAGACGATGGCTACGGCGACGACGAGGGTACCGCAACCAACTAGTCGTGCAGCCCAAACTCGGTGCCCTTGTCGAGCCACGGCTGTACCTCTTGCTTGGAAATGGTTCTGGCTATCTCAAAGCCTCGGCTAGTCAAAGAAAAGTCGCGATGAATATGATGCATCACCAGCCCTTTTTGACAAAGCACGCGAAAGCCCTCTAAAAAACGAACGGTAACCTCGGGTTCATTGCGATCACGGAAGGCGATTGTTTGCACTTCGTCCAATTCGACATAAACTGCTAGCATTCGCGAAGGAGCTTCGAAAGCCGCATTCACTGCTTTGACCTCGATGACTCCCCGGTCGCGGGAGGCCACGAGAATGGCTTTGGCCTCGGGGGAGAGTTGTTCAACGTCGATGGGACTTGCGGCGTTAAGATCGACCATAGCGTTGCTGCAAAGCTGCGAAAGAGCCACTAACACGGGTGCTCCGGCCCCAAGCGCATCCCAGCTTCCGCTCAAATAATTGTCCAGGGGTTGCAGCTTGGCGACGCTCCGAATCGGCTTGGTAAAGTCTTGCTCCATATTGCTTTCGTTGGATAAGGCAGATGATTACGGATTGTAGATGGTGGCAAACAGCCCCATAATCCTACGCGTTCCTGTTCGAGAAAACAGTGCATCTCAACTTAAATTGCCACCTACCCGCTTTCATTTCATTTCGGAGAGTTAACAAAATGGCCCTGGTTCCGCTTCGCAAAGTCCTAGATCACGCAGCCGCAAACGGGTATGGAGTAGCTGCCTTTAACGTCAACAATATGGAGCAGATCCAATCCATCATGGAAGCGGCTCAGGAAACCAATTCCCCAGTCATCATTCAAGCTTCTCGCGGCGCACGAACCTATTCTCAAGATGCTTACCTGCGTCATTTGATGTTGGCCGCAGTTGAGCTCTATCCCAACATTCCGATCGTGATGCACCAGGATCATGGCAATTCCCCTGCCACTTGCTTGTCCGCCATCGAAAACGGGTTCACCTCCGTCATGATGGATGGCTCGCTCAAAGAAGACGGAAAGACACCTGCACCTTACGAATACAATGTGGCGGTCACGAAAGAAGTCGTCAAAATGGCACACGCTCGCAACGTGTCCGTCGAGGGCGAACTCGGTTGCTTGGGCTCCCTCGAATCCGGTGCGGGCGAAGCCGAAGACGGACATGGCGCCGAAGGGGTTTTGAGCCACGACCAACTACTGACCGACCCCGACGAAGCTCAACGCTTCGTAGAGGAAACCAAAGTCGATGCGCTGGCCGTTGCTATTGGGACAAGCCACGGAGCTTACAAGTTTACACGCAAGCCTGATGGTGAAGTTCTAGCCATGTCCCGGATCGAAGCCATCCACAAGCTGCTTCCGAATACCCACTTGGTCATGCACGGCAGCAGTAGCGTCCCGCAAGAACTGCAAGATATCATCAACAAGTTTGGTGGCAAAATGAGGCAAACTTGGGGTGTACCGGTCGAAGAAATTCAACGAGGTATCAAGAGCGGTGTACGCAAAATCAATGTCGATACCGACTGCCGTATGGCTATCACCGGGGCGATTCGAAAAGTATTGGCCGAAAGTCCAGACAAATTCGACCCACGCGACTACCTTAAGCCTGCGCGAACAGCCATGAAGCAAGTCTGCATGGACCGCATGATTTCGTTCGGTCAAGCTGGCAATGCAAGCAAGATCAAGTAAGCCCTCGTTCGACACTTGGTCGTTCGGTCACATTAAGGCGAGCGGCGATGTGAGGCGAGCGGCAGCAATGTTTTTCCCGGGAGGGTGAGGCTCCTGCCGAACCATGCGACGCCAGCTCGGCAGGAGCCTCGCTCTCCCATTGGAACCCTGGGCAGGTAGTTTTCAGTCTGCCGCTCGCCTAAGAACTACCAATCATAACCCGATACATAAGTGAAGGACCTCGCCTAAAAAAACGTGGGCGGTAGCTGCGTTCCTAAACCGTTACGATTCCTAACGCGGCTAACGTCCGCGACTCAAGTTATTGGAGCTTCAAACTATGCGAACGATTGCAACTTTCCGCTGGGCTATTCTCTCTCTACCTCTCCTGGTTCTGTGCACGGCGCTCATCAATGCGAGCTTATCGCAGGATTTTCCTGGTGCCGGCAAGGTCGCCAAGGCTCATGGAGGATTTAAATTCACCGAGGGACCTGCCTACGACGGAAAGCATTTGTACTTCACCGACATTCCAAACGATCGAATCATGCGAACCGATCTCAAAGGGAATCTCGAGACCTTTATGGAAGCATGTGGTCATTGCAACGGTTTGATGTTTGACGGCAATGCCAAGTTAATCGGATGCCGAATGGATGGCGAACTCATCGCCATTGATACCACCACCAAACAAGTAAAGTCATTGTCCTCGAAGTATCAGAACACACGATTCAACGCGTGCAACGACTTGGTGATTGACAAATCGGGCGGTATCTACTTTACCGATCCAAGGTACATGGCCCCCGATCCGTGGCCACAAGGCAAGGAAGCTTTTTACTACCGTTCGAATAAAGGCGAAGTCACGCGACTTGGCGACGACCTTGATGCCCCAAATGGCATCATCCTCTCGCCGGACGAATCGACACTCTACGTTGTACCCAGCATGCAAAAACAGGTGCACGCATACACAGTTAAGTCGCCCGGCGTCATCGAAAACAAGCGAGTCCTGTATGAAATCAAACAGCCAACTGAAAAAGAGAATTCAGGCGGTGACGGGTTGTCGATCGATGTCCAGGGCAACCTGTACATAACGACCGACCTGGGGGTTCAAGTGGTATCTTCCCAAGGGAAATTACTCGGAATTGTTGCTTTTCCGGAGCAACCCGCCAACTGTAGTTTCGGGGGCCGGGAGATGAAAACACTGTATGCGACTTGCAGGACGGGATTGTATTCCGTTGAAATGCCCATTGCAGGCCACCGGTTTTTTGGAGTCGTGGAGTAGTGGAGTATTGGAGTATTGGAGTATTGGAGTATTGGAGTATTGGAGTAGTGTCGCCTTTCGCTCCGCGAAAGTGCGCCTTGCCAACGCACTTTTGCGGAGCAAAAGGCGACACTTGTGGACGAGCGAGGCCCTTCGCTCGTTGGGTTCTTACATGCGACTCGATTTACTGAAGGCTTGGCTTGGCCAACCGATCCTGAGCGAGGGCCTCGCTCAGCTACGTATAGCCGATCCTGAGCGAGGGCCTCGCTCAGC
>JANMLD010000447.1:0-1366 GCA_031372345.1 Pirellula sp. | reverse complement strand
GTGGTACGCCTCGCCCCATAGATAGAGGGAAGCCGCCATCATTGCTAAACCACCACCTGCTAGGAGAATGAGGGTCTTACTCATGTTAGAGTATTCTAGCTGTTAGACGCTATCTTTTTCCGGATGAAGCCACGGAGCGCGGTAGGGGCGACGCAACATCGCGGTCGCTTGTTCGTCATTGACCACGATGTGCTTGCTTGGATCCCACGTTAGCGACCGGCCCAGTTCCATCGACATGTTTGCCAAGATACATGCGGCGGTCGAAATGTGCCCTTGTTCGATGTCCGCAACCGGCTTGGATCGGTCGGTGATGGATTTCAAAAAATCCATCATGTGGGCTCGAATCGCAGGTGCAACGTGTTGTTCAAGGTCCTTTTCGGTCTTGTCGTCTGGGTATTGTTCCAACTCCATGACAGCATCGCGATGGATCGGTTTGGCATTGCCTCCGCGTGGAGTGAAATCGTATCGCTGAACACTCATCCTGAGGGTACCTTTTTCGCCATAGAGAGTTGCGCCCCACGGATAGTCCTTGTCCGGAGCATCACCCCAGGTGCGATGGGTCCAAACGACGTTGAGCTCAGGAAATTCGAACGTCGCGGTCTGCGTATCCGGGATATTGGCTTTGGAGTTTTTGTCCATGAAGATTCCTCCGTGCGAGGATACCTTGCTCGGCCATCCCAAGTCCATGATCCAGCGGACCAGGTCGAGCATGTGGATGCACATGTCCCCCACGATGCCGTTGCCATACTCCTTAAAGGCTCGCCAGGAACGAGGGTGGCAAAGTCGATTGTAAGGTCGCATTGGGGCTGGCCCGGTCCACATCTCGTAATCCAACGTGGTCGGTGGCGTTTCGTCGGCTGGGTTGTCTTTGGTGCGCATGTGATAGTAACAGTAGATATCCGCGTGGGAGATTTTTCCCAGCAACCCCGCTTCGAGGACCTGCTTCTTCGCATCGACCAAGTGCGGCGTACTGCGACGTTGCGTGCCGACTTGCACAACGCGATTGTATTTGCGGGCGGCAGCCAACATGGCTTGCCCCTCGATCACGTCGACACTGATCGGTTTTTGTACGTAGACGTCTGCACCAGCTTTGACAGCTTCGATCATGGGGAGTGCATGCCAGTGGTCCGGGGTTGCGATCAAAACGATATCGAGGTCCTTTTCGGAGAGCATTTTTCGGTAGTCGCCGAAGACGCGGGGCCGGTTGGAAGACTTCTGTTTTGCTTGGACCATATCTGCGGCATCGGAGACCATTTTGGAATCGACATCGCAGAGCGATACGACTTCGACCGGGGCCACTTGGAGCAATCGAAACAAGTCACACTTGCCGTACCATCCGGTTCCTATGACCCCTACGCGTTTGGTA
>JANMLD010000369.1:0-9589 GCA_031372345.1 Pirellula sp. | reverse complement strand
GGCGCCAAGCTCGGCAGGAGCCTCGCTCTCCCATTGGAACCTTTCGCAGGTAGTGGAACTCAAAAGAACCTTTTCGGATCACCGTTTCTTCCAAGCTGGGTTGGGCGGTTCATTGCCACGTGGGAGCTTGAGAGATTCCTTGACGACCATCGCAAGGTGGAGCTCGATGTCGCGTCCTTCCTGCTCAAACTGCGATGCCAGTTTTTGAAAAGAAGAGTGCAAGCCATCGTAAAACGCCGCTTGACCAGGATCGTTTTTGATCAGCAACGCAAAATGGAAAACTGCGGTGTACCAGTTCTTGGCTGTGGTGGCGCCTGTCGCCTGCTCTTGATGCCAGAACGGATCGAAGCGCGCTTTAGTTTTTCGCCTTGCTTTTTCGTCGGGGGTATTCTTGAATTCCAGATCGACCAGCACGACGTTGTTGGATTCGGCGGTCACAAACCATCGATCGTTGGGAGAAGTGTGGGTGATCACTTCCGGCGGCTCCCACTTTGCATCTGGAAGAGTCTCGCGCGTCGCGACATTCCAGACGAGTTTTTCATTTTCGGACTCCGAGTAGATTCGTGAACCATCGAGGCTGAAGGTCACGCTTGTTACCGTGTCGGTGTGTTCGCTGAGGATCGCGGTTTCGTGATTATGTGGTGCGTCCCAGATTCGTATGTTGCCTATTCCGGCGACGGCGGCGGCCAGCCGTGTGCCATCAGGGCTGAAGGCGACGGATTCAACACCATCTTTGCCAGGGAAAAAGGTCATGATCTCCTGACCGCTCAAGGTTTCGATTAGATGAACGGACTGGTCTGTCCCACACGCTGCGAACCGTTTGCCGTCAGGACTGAAGGCGACCCCAAATACTGCGCCACTGCTGGCATGTGCGGTCGCAATTTGTTTGCCTGACGCAACATCCCATACTCGGATCTTTGTGTCATAGCCGCCTGACACAAGTCGCTTACCCGCTTGGTCAAACGCCACCGTCCCCACGAGCCCGGTGTGCCCAGTGAACGTTCGAATTTCACTGCCGGTCTCACCGTTCCACAGCTTGACCGTGTTGTCAAAGCCTGCGGACGCAAAGCACTCACCATCCGGGCTGAATGCAACACGGTAGACCGTACCCTGATGACCCGTGAGCGTCGCGGTTTCCTCATGTGCTTGCGAGTCCCAGAGTTTGATCGTCCCGTCCCGACTTGACGATACGAGTCTGTACCCGTCCGGACTGTACGCGACTCCGGTAACACAATGGGTATGCCCTTTCAAGACGGCGACTTCTTCACCCGTTTCGGTGTTCCATAGGCGAACCGTGTTGTCATCCGCTGCCGAAGCAAGCCGGGTCCCGTTCGGGCTAAAGGACAGCTCGTTGACTTTAGCCGTATGCCCATTCAGCCTGAACTTCGCATCGCCCGTATGCGAGTCCCGAAGGATGACCGATTCTGATCCCGATGCGAGTTGCCTGCCATCCGAATTAAAGGCGACGCAATGCACAAATCCCGAGTGCCCACCCAATGTGAGGTCGTTATCGCCGTGAGTACTCCAGACCCGGACTGTTCCGTCCCTGCTGCCGGAGACGAGTCGCGTCCCGTCGGAACTAAAGGCGACGCCCCATACCGTTTTGGCGTGTCCATTGAGCGTATTGATCAAGTTGCCCGTTCGAGTGTCCCAGAGCTTGATTTCCGTAGAATCACCCGCGGTCGCCAACTTAGTTCCGTCCGGACTGTATGCGACGCAACGAACAACTCGATTGTGTCGACTCACTCCTCCGAGATGTTCCCAGGTCTGCGTATCCCACAGCATGCAAACGCTATACGTGACGGCTGCCAATCGAGACCCATCGGGACTGAACGCTAGGCGTCGCACTTCCGGATAGGGATGGTGGACGACTTTGATTTGCTCCCCGGTTCGTGAGTCCCAGATTCGAATCGTTGTGTCACCACTACTCGTCGAAGCAAGTTGCTTGCCGTCCGGACTGAAGGCGACACCCACCACGGACGCCGTGTGCCCGGTAACCGTGAACATCTCCTCGCCCGACTTCGGGTCCCACACTTTGACGGTTTTATCAACCGATGCCGACGCGATTCGATCTCCGGTGGGACTGAAGGCAAGCCCGTTAATTGCACCTAGATGTCCACTTATCGTATGGATGATATCACCTGACTTTGCATCCCACAGCCTGACCTTCGCATCACTCCCAGCCGACGCAATGGAGGAACCATCCGGGCTAACGGCGAGACCGTCGATGCGTCCCTCATGCCCTTTAAGTGTGCCGAGTTGCTCTCCGGTAGTTGCATCCCATAATCGGATCGTCCCGTCTTTGCCAGCCGAAACCACTCGCTTTCCGTCAGGAGTAAAGGCGACCTCGTTCACATCGCTCGTGTGTCCATAGCACGTGATGTCGCTGCCCTGGAAACGCCGGTTGCAATAATGCCACTCGAAGTTGTCACGGTATTCTTGTGGGATCTGATGCAGCAGCGTTCGAGCCTCCACCGCTCGATCAGCATCGTACCTGGCAACCGCAAGCTGAAACTTTGCTGCCGCTTCGGAATCGCGAGCACGTTGAGAATCTACCGTAGCTCTTCCTTCCGCGTCGACGGCGTTGGCACGTTCTTCCAGCGCTTCTTGCGACTTGCGTTCCGCGAGTTGGGTTTTCTGGTTTGCTTGAAGCAGTCCGTAAGTCGTTCCCATGATCCCAATTAGCAGTGTGATACCAATCGCGAGTAGAGCAGCGACCAGGCCGCGATGTCGGTTCGCAAACTTCCGAACCTGGTACCAGGTCGAAGGAGGACGCGCCTGAATCGCGTCGCCAGCCAGATAGCTGGAAATGTCCTCTGAAAAATCATCAACAGACTGGTATCTCCGAGTTCGGTCCTTTTCCAAAGCCTTCATGACCACCCAATCGAGGTCGCCTTTGAGGATCTTCTGAAGCCTGACCAATGAGATTTTGCGTACCTCAGTTACCTTCGTCGTCGCCTTACCGGACGACGTACCTAGTCGACTACTTGGCCTGGGCGGATCTTTCTCGCGAATGATCTGCAGTGTTTTCAGTAACGCGTTCTTGCCCAACGTTTCTTTATCCAACGGCGTTGAACCGCTTAGCAGTTCGTAAAGCATCACGCCCAGAGAATAGACATCGGTTCTCGTATCGATATCGACGGAGCTCAGTTCGGCTTGCTCGGGCGACATGTACTGCAGCGTTCCGACGATACTGCCGAACTCGGTGTGCATCGTCTGATCCGTTAACTTGAGATCGGGCTGAACCGCTTTCGCCATGCCAAAGTCAATCACTTTGGGAACCGGTTCACCATCAATGTCCGCAACCAGAACGTTGGATGGTTTAAGATCGCGGTGCAGGATCCCTTTCTGGTGCGCGTGTTGAACAGCCTTGCAAACAGGAACAAAGAGCTTCAACCTTTCAACAATACTAAGTCGATTTCTGTCGCAGTACTTTGTGATCGGAATTCCATCAACCAATTCCATCACAAAGTAAGGGCGTCCGTCGTCCGTGTTTCCCGCGTCGATCACTCTTGCGATGTTAGGGTGGCCCATCATCGCCAGCGCTTGTTTTTCAGCATCAAAGCGTGCCAAGACTTCCCTAGAAGGCAATTCGGACCTGATCAACTTGAGTGCAACGCGTCGCTTGACCGGCCTTTCCTGCTCGGCGAGCCAGACGGTTCCCATCCCGCCGACCCCAAGTTGCGCAATTAGCTTGTAGGGTCCAATTGTTTCGAATGGCAGCCGTGCCGAGTTGCCATTTCTAGAACTTGCGGGAATTGCGGATCGGCTGGTCAGAGCATCGCTATCGGCTCCCTTGATAGTTTTCGACTTGCTGTACTGCTCCCGGACTCGATTGGCGTGAGCTACAGCCTCTTCTCCGAACCTCGCATAACTCGTATTGCCAACTTGCCGACCCTTTCTGGCGCAGTGGAATATTTCAATGGAGATCAGCTCCAGCAAGATGCGATGTCTCGACTCTTCAGGCAACAGTGTCAAGACGCTTTCAATGTCAGGCAATGTCCCTGTCTTCACGTCATCTTCGAACTGGTCGATCAGCATATCGTCGGAATCAGATTTCACAGTTGGCGAGATTTCATAGGCGGAGTGATTTTTGATTCATTGAGCATCTTGCGGTTTTTTATTGTCGTCTTTCGCTCCGCGAAAGAATGGAGAAACGCAACTTTCGCGGAGCGAAAGGCGACACTTATTTGCCGCACGATGCTAAGGGAAATGGCGATGGTGGAACGTTGATTGCGACACGTACTTGAAGCGAAGCAAAGCACCATTATTACGGTTCGGGGGTTGGTGTGTCGTTATCTTCTAGAAAAACTCATTGCCAATGGGGTGCGATAATAACTTTAGGGTCGTTCGAGAATTAACTGTCGCATGGTCGCTGTTCGCTCCGCGATCAGAACGTTGGATCGCGGAGCGATCCACGACAATAATTTCTCGAACGGTCCCTACTTTTATTGCTTCCCTTTGAAAAACGACTACTATGAAGGTTTCCCCTCTCTTGTATGGAATATTCGCAGAAGACCCTTTGGAAAAAATGACGAGTCCTCTGCATTTCATCAAATTTTCTTCCAGCATGTCACATCTCCAACGCGTTAACGCCGGATCTCTCCAAAAAATCATTGTGGATGCGCGTGCGGGTGATGAGACGGCCCTCAATCAAATCGCTGAGTACCTGCTGCCAAAGGCCTTTGAAATTGCCAGATCCAGGATGCAGGCCCTCAGTCCGATGGACGACTACGAGGATGTCGCGATTAGCGCCGTCAAGTCGATCTGCCTGCGGTTTCGCGAGGGAACCTGCGAATTCCTTGGAGAAATAGAGCTTGGCAGTCTGCTCCAAAAGTTTGTGATCGGCAAGGTCCGCGACCGAAGGAAATATCATTTCGCAGAAATGCGGGATATCAAACTCAACGATGATAGGGAACGGTCCCGATCTGTTTCATCCGTCCAGGATCATGCAGTGGAGGAAGCGGATTCGATTTGGCTTGACGAACAGTCTGCTTTACTGACGGTCCCGGAACAAGCGTATCTTAAGCAAGTGCTTATGGGACTGGGCTCAGATGTGCAGGGGTTGTTTTCTGAACTGGTCAAGCGACTGGACGAAAAACCCAGGCAAGTACTGATGCTGATTACGTCGGCATCATTGTCCAATATGGAGTTGTCAGAAGCTCTGGATTGTGCTCCATCATCTATTGAGCGATATCGCCGAGCCATTCGCGAAAAGCTGGAAGAGATCGTCAACAGGTAATGGCATAGGCTACTCGCTGATCGGGGTTGTTAATTCGTATCGCACAAAAAATCCTGCGGGTTTACCCCGGGTTTACCCCTCAGATCGTTCGGCTTTTCGCTACTGCCGGTCTAATTTTTGGCGTCCACGTTGGACGACAGCTTCAACGCCTGCCGAACGGCATCGACTGGTAACACCACACGGAACCCCATCTCTTTGTCCGTGTGATAGAGGAGGCGACTCGACGAGCGGACCAACTCTGGGACTTGCATAAAACTTCCGCCCCGGCGCATTGGCATGTTGCCGGCGGAAAGTGGGCTGAATGGGTCCGTTGCAACATTCTCTTGTAACTGCCCATAGAACTTCGGATCCCAGCCGTCGTGCACCCATTCCCACACGTTGCCGTGCAGGTCCGACAATCCGAACGGATTGGCTTTCAAATCGCTAACAGCATGAGTGCGGTCACCAGCGTTACTGGAGCACCAGCCAGCCTGAGTCAGGTCCTCGTTCTCATCGCCGCTCCAGAACCGCGTGGTGGTCCCGGCCCGGCAGGCAAACTCCCATGCCGCCTCCGTTGGCAGTCGGTAGCCAGTCCCTTCAAGCGACGTCACCATTTGATCGGAACGGACGTTGAACGGTTTCAGCATCTCCTGCTGGCTCAGCTTAGCGCAGAACTCAGCCGAATCGTTGAAGCTCACCGTTTCCAACGGATAATTGCCGGTATACTGGTTGGCGACCGCCTCTTTTCCTTTGCCCGTTGCCGAGAATTGAGACGGGTTCGTCCCCATTACCAGCTCGTACTGCGTCTGTGTCACCTCAGTCACCCCTACGTAGATCGGCTTTGTGAGAACCACTTTATGCTGCGGACCCTCGCTCTCTATAGGCGTTCGCCAGAAATGTAAATGATGTGTTAACTCAGGCCGCTTCAACTCCGCTTCGATCTCCTCGGGCGTACTCCCCATCAGGAACTCGCCCGGTGGAATCAGCCGGAACCTCATGCCGATGGTGTTGGTAAACTCGACCGGCAACTTGAAATGCGCGGCCCATGCCTCTTGATGCTGTCGGGCTTGCTCGTCATTGAAGGGAGCGATTGCTCGTGGAGGAGCCTTCATGGCGTCATACGAGACACCCTCTGCCTGAGGTCTCGCAGAAGGATTCGTCGCCGTGAGGTCCAGTTCTGTTGGCCTCGGATCGCGATCTCGACTGAAGACAACTGCCAACAGGACGCCCGCCAACAGGACGCCCGCCAACAATGCGACCGCGATGAGCGTGCGATTCAACGTGGCCGTCTTTGGCCTGTCCCCCCTTTCGCGACTTGGGGCCTTACATTGCGTCAGCAGGTAGGCCACTTCTTTCGCTGATTGAATGCGATCTTCCGGCCGCTTGGCCATAAGCTTCGCAATGACTTCGCACAACCAATCGGGGATCGCCGGATTCACGGGTCGAATCGGTTCGGGTTCGTGATCTGTCACTCGCCGCAGCACGGCGATCGCGCTCTCGGCACGAAACGCCACCTGACCGGTACACAGCGCATACAGCACGCTCCCTAAACTGAAGAGGTCGCTGCGGTGGTCGAGCGGCTTTCCATTGGCCTGCTCCGGTGACATGTACTGCGGTGTCCCCGCAACGTACCCGGGCCGAGTAATCGCCGACTCCGATGTCACGCGAGCCAACCCGAAGTCGGTGATCTTCACTCTCACGACATTCGGCTCGCCTGGTTCGCATTGGCTTTCCAACAGAATATTTGCCGGCTTGACATCACGATGAATCAGCCCGCGTCGGTGAGCGGCATCCAGGCCTGACGCGATTTGAATTCCGAACTGCACGATCTCGTCCGCCGGGAGCGGCCCGCGTTTGATCCGGTCTTGCAGTGACTCGCCGTTGATCAACTCCATCACGAGAAACGGACTGCCGTTGGCTTCATCGACCGCATGAATCGTGACGACGTTTTCGTGCCGCACCGCTGCTGCAGATTGAGCCTCTCGCACGAATCGTTGCACGGCCTCGGCGTCCGCTGCCAAATGCGGAGCCAACACCTTGATCGCGACATCTCGCTTGAGCGTCTTGTCGTGAGCCTTCAGAACGATCCCCATTCCGCCGCGACCGATTTCTTCGATCAGTCGAAAGTTGCCGATCTCCGTTGGGACGATAACGCGTGTTGCGTTGAGTTGGTCATTGCGGGCCCACACTTGTTCAGCGTGAACCAAAGCATCTTTCCCAAATCGTGCGTAGTCTTCAAGCTTAACGTTTTGCAACAATTTGACGCGGTAGTGGATCTCAAGCGAAATCAACTCACGGAGGACACGCGGTTTCGATTCTTCATCCGTCTGAGTCAGGTAGCTCTCAATCGTAGGTGAGTCTCCAGATCTGAGTTCCGCCTCATATCGATCGAGCAACCGGTCGAATTGGGTATGCATGATAAAAAGAAGAGGAGGAGGTGAGGAATTTTTTGGAAGGGCAGGGAAAGTGGGACCCTAGCACACGGGCAGGAGCACGCAAGGCGCCGTTCTAGCTTGGCTCTCCACGACACCGATCCGACTCGGCCCCGGAAAGCCAATCTACGTTTTCGGGGAGAATACTGCAATATCGCAAAAAAAAGGAGCCGTTCCGGCCATGGACTCCTCAATTATTGCGTATTGCTGGCCAGGACTTAGTATTCTAGCTTGAGTCGCACAATTCAGCTAGGAAAAGGACAGCGGTGAGTCGGAGTCCGCTTTTCTGCCTAAACTAGTACGTTGTGAATCCTAAAAATAAGGGTCGAGTGTAGCAAATCTTGCTAAGTTCTCGACACCGCAGGATCTTTGGCAAAATCCACTACCCAGCGCACACTTTTGGTCAACTCTCCCTCTTGGTCATGCAAAACGACGAAATTTCACCTCTTGAGCAATGGATTGTCAAGTCGCATGACGGCGACGAGAGCGCCCTGAATCATCTGGCCGAGTATCTGCTTCCCAAAGCTTTTGATTTTGCAAATCGGAAGATGATGCATCTGAGTCCGATGGATGATTTCGAGGACGTTGCTATCAGTGCGGTGAAGTCCGTCTGTTTGAGATTTCGCCAAGGTCGCAACGAGTTCTTGGGCGAAAAGGAGTTGGATGCCCTGCTACGAAAATTTGTGATTGGAAAAATACGAGATCGTCGAAAATACCACTTGCGAGATAAGCGAGACATCGAGCTCAATGTCGTAAAGAACGATTCCCAAATTCAGGCATCGCAACAAAATAGTGCTCGTGAAACCCTACAATCCATCTGGCTGGACGAGCATTCCGCGTGTCTCCTCCTGAAGGAGCAAGCCTATCTCGATGAGATGTTAACCGAGCTGGGAGCGGACGTGCAGGGGCTCTTCTCCGAGTTAGTGAAACGGCTCGACGACTATCCCCGCAAAGTGCTCATGTTGATCACGACCCGAGCGATGTCCAATCAAGAACTGGCTGAAGCGCTGGATTGCGCACCCTCATCGATTGAACGTTATCGACAAGCAATTCGGCGGAAACTGGAAGAGATTGTCAGCGGGTGATTTTTGGCTGACGTGCGAATCTGCACAACCAATTGATGGTTCGGAAGGGTGCGGCTCCTCACCGCCTCACCCTCCCTAGCAATGAATTGCTTAGGTGAACTCGTAGAAAACATGTTTGGAGCGGTGGGGGAGGCTGGGGTGTTAAAAGTTTGGGGTTGTGGCGTTTTACGCTTGCGCAATTGTTGTTCCCGAGACTAGGGTTGTTTCCAAGAAGGTTTCCGCTGGCTTCATGCCAGTGGGACCACAATTGGCAGCTACATAATTGGCAACAAACGTTGGCTGCTTTCCGTCCGGTTTATCCGCGGTTTATCCGGGCGGAAGCAACGTTTTTGCGAGTATCGTTCTTCACGTGCTTCCACGGGCACGGGGCCAAAGTGCCAGGCGCCTATCGACTCCTTGTTCGGACACAACCGACAAAAGTCAAAGTAGTAGGCACTTTCCATGTGCCGTTCACAAGGAATCAAAGTAAATGCTTATGTGCGAACGGCACGACGGAGCGTGCCTGCAACTTTCGTCGGCTGTGTCTGTACACGAGGGATAAAGAATGTGGGAAAACGCTTAGGCGAGCGCAAGAAAAACGGATCGCGTCGGTTGCGACTGCGATTGCGAATAAAGCAATTTTGCGGATTTTCGTAGTTCTAATGAGGGATGCGTCTGGATTTGTCCATCAGTCATTGAGGCCGGGATAAACTGGCCAGCTCAACCCCCTATTTGGACTGTGAATTTCGGTCACCCCTGACTCTCCCACAGAAAATTTTGAAGATCAGCCAATTTGGAACAATGTTTTCAACGGACAAGAATCCAACATGATCGCCAGTTCAGCGAGCGGAATTCAAGAGGATGGCCAATGA
>JANMLD010000344.1:0-10805 GCA_031372345.1 Pirellula sp. | reverse complement strand
TACGGCCCCTTCCGGGAAACCGTGGTTGTGATTTTAGAGGACATGGGTAGCACGTTCCGGCTCTCCTTCGATGAGGGGCCAAAGGTCAACGTGGCGGCAATACTGAACGACAAAGTGACTGCCTTCAAATTTGTGGCTGGAACAATTTTCGAGATCCGCGTTTCTGTTTTGTACGGGCGAAAGTTTCTCTTTCAAGGTACTCAAATTCCAACCCCTTCTCAAATTCGCGAGTGGGTGGCACCCATGGGCGGGGAGGGAGACATCGGCGATCCGCTTGAGCCAAGATGCGGGTCCATTACTTGCGACGAGGATTGCGCGTGTCCGGATCCATCCAAGCCGGTAATGATTTGCGAAGGCGGCATCCCGAAATGCATCGAGGCTTAATCATCGCATCCTCGCACGCGTCGGCGTTCCTTTGATTCTCGAAGGCAAAGAATCCAATGGAAAACTCAGAACAACGCATTGAGAAACTCGTGGCGGAGTTTCTCGATTCCATTTTAGCTGGTTCGAGCGAAGCCGACGTTCGAGGCAAATTGATCGTTGAGAACCAGGACTTGCAACCGGATCTCGAAAAGCGGCTCCGTTTCGCCGAATCTGTTTTTCGAATTGCGGGCCGAAAAACCGACGAAGCTAACAACGTGTCTTTGGGGAGAAGGTTGTCGCCTCGCACCCCCCGCATCCAAATGGAAAAGGTTGTTCGATTGGATTGTCCACATTGTGGCAATCGCATCAACCTCGTCGACATCGATCATCCGGAGGTTACGTGTGCTAGTTGTGGCAGCATTGTTACGCTCGGCGGAGAGGGCCCTCACTCTGTACCCATCCGAGAAATTCCTAAAAAGATCGGTCGTTTCGAGGTCGTCTCGTTTTTAGGCTCTGGCGGCTTCGGTACAGCCTATCGGGCGCACGACCCCAACTTAAGTCGAGATGTTGCGATCAAGGTTCCCCGTGCCGGGCACTTCGTCACTCGCAACGAAAAAGAGCGATTCATTCGTGAGGCCCGAAATGTTGCGAAGCTCCGTCATTCCAACATCGTTCAGGTACACGAAATCAATGCGGAGGGAGAACTTCCCTATATTGTTTGTGAGTTCATCGACGGAGTGACGTTGGCAGATCGTATTAGCAGCATGTCCATCGCCGCCAAGGAGGCCGCGTGTTTGCTAGTGGTAATCTCAGATGCCGTGCACTTCGCACATGAGCACGGCATCGTTCATCGCGATCTAAAGCCAAGCAACATCCTATTGAATGCTGCGAACAACCCTTACGTTGCGGATTTCGGGTTGGCTCGCAATCTCGAGGGTGAACAGACGATGACGCTCGAGGGCGAGATTCTGGGAACACCTGCCTTTATGTCACCCGAACAAGCCACTGGAAAGCACTCTGAAGTATCGGCCAAAAGCGATGTCTACAGTCTCGGTGTCATCTTGTATCGTCTGCTCTGCCGTGAGAATCCGTTTCGCGGCAGCGGCAGAATGATGCTGCATCAAGTCGTGTATGAAGACCCCGTCTCGCCCCGCAAAATCGATGAAAAAATCCCAAAGGAACTTGAGACCATCACGCTTAAAGCGATGGATAAAAATCCGGACAACCGCTACGCAACCGCCAAGGACTTTGCAGATGACCTGCGGCGATGGTTGGGAGATCGAGCCATTCTCGCCAAACCAGAAAACAGACTCTCCAAGCTGAAGCGATGGTCCCGCAGAAATCCGCGCATCGCGGTCTTGTTGGGGTTGGTCTTGGGACTACTTCTCATGCTGACTGCCATGTCGACCGCCTGGGCTATTCGAGAAGATTGGATCGCTGGAGTCGTCGGCAAACAAAAAGACCTCGCTGAACGTAACGCCGCCATCAGCAAGAAACGATTGACGGACGCACACGTGCAAAATGGGCTGCGTCAATTGGAACTGGGGGTCTTCTCAAAGTCGATCCTTTGGTTCGCCAAAGCCCTCGAGGAAACCGTCGATGATACTGGGGTGCATCGCACACGAGTCGGAATGACATGGAAAAACCATCCTCGACTAAGCCTAGTGAAGTTTTCCGAGAGCACCGTCCGAAAACTAAAATTCAGTCCTTCGGGGGGGCATGTGTTGGTAGCAACACAAGCCGGAGACGTGTTCCCATACGCCACCGACAAGGACTTACTCCTAACACCCAAGATGCAGCACGATGGATTCGTAGTTGACGTCAACTGCGATCCGACCGAAAAGAGAATTCTATCTTTTGCAAAGAACAACAATTCTGCCCACCTCTGGGAGTTCTCGACAGGCTCCAAGCTCGCGGACCTGACTCACACAGCCCACGTTACGTCGATGGATTTCTCCAAGGATGGGCTTTTGATTGCAACAGCCGACCATGATGGACAAGTCAATATCTGGGATGCCCAAAGCGGAGCATTTCGCCACGGACTTACTGAAAAAGCAAATCAAGTTCGCTTTTTGGTAGATCGAAAACTGATCGCATATTCAGTGAGCAAGGATGAAATGGAACAGTGCAAAGCAAGCTGCTGGAGTGTCGAGGCTCAAGCCAGTGAACTCCTATGCGAATTCGAATCGAACATAGTCTTTATCCAATCGGAAAAGAACTCGAAGGTTTTGATGGTTGCCAATTACAATGGCTCGCTCACGTTAAGGGACATCGAAACCGGTGAACCTTACAAGTCAATCTTGGATCATGCAGGCAGTTTGCTAGCGGCATATGACGTAACTGAAAACGATGAAATACTCACGGTGCAATTTGACGGAACCATTACGACTTGGTCGCTGGAGACCGGGCGCAAGAACGTAACTAGGCACCCCGTTGGTCTGGTGCACTCTGCAATCGATACCCACCATCGTTTCTTAGCGGTCGCTGGAGTTGATGGAGTGGTTGATGTCTATTGGGTCCATTCCTTGCAAAAAATTGGAACGGGTTTGGCTGCCGACGAATCGGTGTTGCAAGTTGCTTTTCATCCAGACGGCAGGCGTTTGGCCGCGGGGGGCACACCCGGTCTCGTGAGGATGTGGGATCTGGCTGGACTGGCTCCGGACGTTCCGCTTTTAGAACACCGCGACCAAGTCAATGTCGCACGTTTCAGCCCAACCGGCGGTCGTGTCATTTCCGGTAGCGACGACAAGACTGCATCAATCTGGAACACACTGAACGGCGATAGAATAGGCGAGGAGATGGCACATGATGATCATGTGACCGATTGCGATTTTGATCGCAACGGTCGACTCGCCGCAACCGCCAGTCTAGACGGCAATGTCAGGGTTTGGGACGGATCCCTTGCAACGCAGATCGGCAAAAACCTATCCACTCCCGCAGCAGTAGTCAAACTCGAGTTCAGCCCGACCGAAGATGAACTGCTCATTGCGGCCAGTTCGGACGGGACGGTAACTGGCTGGAATGCGGTTCGTTCAGAATCGGTCTTCTCATCGAATCTAACGTCAAGCAACATAACGGATATTCAATTTGCGCCGGCCGGTGATCAATTCATCGTCTCGGCCGTAAACATGTCAGCGACCATCCGAAACTCGCACGACGGCAAGGTCATTAGCCCACCCTTGACCCACGAACATGCTGTGACTCGCAGTGGCTATTCCGCAGACGGGCGAACGGCCTGGACATGTAGCACCGATCAAACGATTCAATTCTGGAAAGCGAAAAGCCCCTTTGAGGTGACGCAAAAACGCGATTTCGGGAGTTGGCCGACCGCCGTAGCCTTCGATGCAGAAAACAATTACTTGACATCGACATATGGTGGCTGCGTTACCTTTTGGCGGGACGAACAACGGTTGTGGGAGTTCACCAACAGAAAGTACCGGTTTGGGCATTGTCAAATTGACTCCCGGAATCGATTTGCGTTGGCGTGTGGTGGATCTAGGCTTGGAATCAATGGGTTGAGTGGAGCTGGAAGTGTCTTTCTCCTCGATATGCAAACCGGGCTGCCGATATCCCCACCGCTTGAGCACTTTGCTATGGTTGAACGCGCCTTTTTCGACTCGGACGGTGGAAAGATCATTACCGCTTCGCACGACCATACCGCAAGAATATGGACGCTAGTTGAAGACGAAAGAACAGTGGAGGAAATCCGTAAACATGCAATCATTTTATCTGGCTTGGAAATCAACGAGTCGTCTCAGCCGATTGCCGTAAATCCAAAACAGATTGAAGTACTCTTTCAGGAGGCAACTCAAAAGGCACCCCGCTACTTTAGCTGTAGTCCAGATGAAATCGAGCGATGGAATAAGTTTGTGGACTGGGTCCTAGCTCAAAATGCGGCGGGACCGTAGTCCGGTCCGCTCCGCGACCGGCGGTCCGTGTAGTCCAAACCGCACACCCTCTATCCTTCCAAACCACCTCTATCCTTCCAAACCAGGTCGGCCTTATTGCTGCCGCTTGTTCGCTGCGTCCGATTGGATGGGTTCATGCAAACAGCGTTGGAAGGCAGGACATCCGTCGGCGGAGCGACGGATCCACGTGGGCCGCTGCCGCTTGACCACGTGCAGTTCGGACAAATCGATTACATTATTCCTGTAGTCGCATGTTCGTAGCGACCGCCTTCCTCGAAACACACTTTCCGAAATTGAGAGAAAACCATGATTAAACTGCTATCGCGTTCTTTCACTTGCATCGCCCTTGGCGTCGTGTTTTTTAGCGCCCCTGATGAAAAACGAGGATTTGGGCAAGAGGCCGCGCCGGAAAAACAAGCTGCAAAACGCTTTCAAGGTGAAATCAAAGTTCAAGTTGCACTGGATTACTTGCTCTATCTCCCGAAAGGATATTCGACCGGTGATAAAGCATGGCCGCTGGTGCTTTTTTTGCACGGGGCTGGTGAGTCGGGCAGTGATTTGCAAAAAGTAAAAATCCATGGACCACCCAAACAGGTTGAGGCAGGAGAGGATTATCCGTTTGTGCTTGTATCGCCGCAGGCTCCTACCTCGCGTCGAGGCTGGGAGGTCGCAGCGCTCAATGCATTGGTCGATGATGTCGTGGCAACTCACAAGATCGATAAGAATCGCATTTATGTAACGGGCTTGAGCATGGGTGGGTATGGGACCTGGGCATTGGCCCAAGCCTACCCGAAAAAGTTTGCTGCGATCATGCCGATCTGTGGCGGTGGTGAGCCTGCCAAAGTGGAAGGCCTAAAAGAACTTCCTATCTGGGTTTTTCACGGGGGCAAAGATCAAACCGTTCCAGCGAAGCGATCAGAGGAAATGGTCGAAGCACTGAAAGCGATCAACGCGCCCAACGTGAAGTTCACCATTTACCCAGATGCAGGGCACGATTCCTGGACCGAAACCTATAGCAATCCGGAAGCTTGGAAGTGGCTTCTCCAGCAAACCAAAGCCCAGACGAATCCGTAGTATTGTAACGGTCAATCCGAGTATGGTCTTTGCGACCGTCGTACCAATTAAGTCTAGGGCTAGCATTAAGTCGCACCTTTTGGCGACCGCAGGTCGATGAATTGCCTTAGTAGAGGAACTACAGCAAGGACGCTTTGGTGCCGTCGGATTTTTCGATTGCAATCCCCTACAACCTGATTTCACGGAAGGAGCCAGACGACCACGACTAAAGCGATTGACCGGAGTAGAGCTATGGCAAAAAAAGAAGTTTTTCGAGTAGTGACACGAGGTCAAGACGGTTCGCTTAAGATCCGTGATTTTCATAATGCCGAGTCCATCTTCAAAACCCATTCTCAAGTTGGAATCGATGATAGCAGCACCGATTTGGACCTGCGTGGGATGCCAATTTTCAAGGGTTTAATTGGTCCAATTCCAGAAGGCAAGAACGTTGTCCGCTACGAAAGCCCAGACGTTTTCGAGATCATGACCAAAGAGTGGGCTGCCAACAAACCCCGCCGACGCCGTCGCACGAAAGCTCCTACCGAAACCGAAGTAGTCAGCGAATGGGTTTCGCCGTCGCCGTCTAATTAGCGCGTTATCCTTCGCCACGACGCTATCCGAGTTGAAAATCTTTGGCTAAAGTAGTACGAGTTTCACCCCGTATCCATCGACTACGAATTTAGCCAAATGCCGGATTTGATCGCTCAAGGGCCAAACCCATCCGACCGCTGGCGTCGACCGTTGCCAAAGGACCCGGCATTGCAACAACCGGTAATCATAGGCCGAACGGCAGCCGGTTGGGCAGTACCATGGGATGACCGTATCTCTCGCAGTCACGTTCGCCTCATGTGGAATGGCTCGAGACTAGAAGTGTCTAGACTGATCGATGCACGCAATCCCATCTTTCACAAGGGACTGCGTCAGGATGATTTCGATATCGGGATTGGCGATCATTTTGTGATTGGCCAAACCACCTTTAGCTTGGTCGATCAACGTGTCCGCATGGTGGCGCATTCCGACGAGATGCCGGCACTGACGGAGCATTCCTATGCGCCTTCCCAATTGCGACAAGCCCGATATCGAGATGCCGATCGACGCATTGAGGTCTTGAGTCGAGTGCCCGAAATCATTTCAAGCAGCACTACCGACGAAGAATTGTGCGCAAGGGTGGTCAACGTCTTGATGCAAGGAATTCAGCAAGCAAGTTTTGTCGCCATTGTTGGTGACCAGCCCAGCGGCGAGCCGATAGTGGTTAAGCCCAAGATAAGCGTCGCCAAGGGGCGAAGTTCAAGTGAAGTCAATGAGTTTGGCATTCGCCTGCTGCACTGGGATTCTCGAAATTTGCTCGGACACCAGTTTTCTCCTTCGGCCCAATTGATCCATCAAGCCATCTCGACGCGTGAGAGTGTCTTGCACGTTTGGAGCCGCGGCATGGATTCCAATCAGTCCTATACGCAAAGCGAGAATGTGGATTGGGCCTTTTGCACTCCGATCAATAGTGAGGCTTGCCCCGGTTGGGCTATTTACGTGGCTGGCGATTTTGGAAGTATCGTACCCCATAACGCTCGCGATGCGACTGCAGCCATTGCCATCGACTTGCAAGACGATCTCAAGTTTGCGGAATTGACGGCCACCACGCTCGGTTCGTTGCGACAAACTCGGTTGCTCCAACGTCGGCAGGATTCATTGCGCCCGTTCTTTGCTCCGGTGGTCCAAAAAGCTTTAGCCACGCGAGACCCTGACGAAGTTCTTGCTCCGCGTGAAGCCAACGTTTCCGTCCTGTTTTGCGACTTGCGGGGGTTTTCCAGGCAAAGTGAGGAGTCGGGCGACAAGCTATTAGAACTGCTGCGTCGCGTAAGCGATGCCCTGGGCGTGATGACCCACCATATTCTTGACCGAAATGGTGTGGTTGGCGATTTCCATGGAGACGCTGCCATGGGCTTTTGGGGCTGGCCGTTGGAACAGCAGAGTTCAGTATTACAGGCTGCGCAAGCGGCACTCGCCATCCGCGCCGAATTCGAAACAGCCGCAGCCATTGAAAAGCATGCTCTGTCCGGTTTCCGAGCGGGTCTGGGCATCGCAACTGGACGTGCCGTTGCCGGACGCATCGGAACAGTCGATCAAGTCAAGGTCACGGTTTTTGGGCCGGTCGTGAACCTAGCGTCTCGCTTAGAGAGCATGACGAAACAATTGCGAGCACCCATCCTGATGGACGAAGCCACCGCCAATCGCGTTCGAACGGAGGTTTCTCCTTCGATCGCAAGAACGCGACGGGTGGCACGTGTGCTGCCCGTTGGGATGACCACTCCTCTGATGGTCAGCGAATTGTTACCTCCTGAGGGTCCCGATGTTCTGCTCACGGATGCACACATTTTGGCGTACGAGAAAGCTCTCGATGGTTTGCAAGATGGAAACTGGGGTGAAGCGTTTCGGCTGCTACATCAAGTCCCGGCAGAAGATCGGGTCAAGGATTTCTTAACCGTATTTATTGCACAGCATGGACGGTCCGCACCACCTGATTGGCAAGGCTTTATTCGATTGCCAGAGAAATGAAATTCGTATAACTGCATGTCAATTCCTTCAAGAGAACCATCTCGCGGTTGGCTAATGCCGACTTCCTGCGTCCTGTTTGCGACTGTCTGTTTGCCACTCATGGCAACCACAGCCATGAGCGGCAAAAGCTCTGCTGAAAAAATGCTGACGAATATGATTCAGCCGTTGTACTTGGCGATCGTGATTGCGTTGATGATCGGGGTGACTTTGCTTAGACGCGACGAACGCCGAGTCGGTTGGTTGTTGGTATGCGGGGCCAGTCTCATTTGGGTTTTGAGTTCTTCGATTTTCGACTCGTTTCTCGTTGAGACCTGGGAGTCCTCGATCGAGTCTTCGGTTCCGACGGTTAGCGAACCATTTGACTATGTCATAGTGCTTGGGGGTGGGACGAGTGTCACGCCAGATGGACGCGCTCAGTTTGGACAATCGGGCGATCGTGTGGGCTATGCGGCAAGGCTCTATTTGGCAGGAATCGCAAAGAACCTAGTCACCACGGGTGATAACATGAAGGTCTCAGGAGTATTGTCCGGAGAATTTAAGCCGCAGGACGACCCAAGCCAGCAAACCAAACAGATTTGGATCGACCTGGGCGTTCCGGCATCGGTGATTTCGGAATTGCCCGGCCAGAATACTTCATCCGAAATGGCCGCCCTGAAGGAACATCCCGAGTATTGGCAGGACAAGCGCTGCGGCATCTTAACCAGCGCATTTCATTTGCCTCGCGCCATGAAACTTGCCGAGCGAGCTGGAGTGCCTGCGTTGCCCATTGCGGCAGACTATCGCTCACCCAGCGGACCATGGATCGTCAATCATTTTCTGCCCGAAGCTGAGGGGCTCGTCCGATTGCAAATGATCTTCAAAGAGTGGATCGCTATGCGAATTAGTCGATAGGGATTGTCGCCTTTCGCTCCGCGAAAGTGCGCCGCGCACACGCACTTTTGCGGAGCAAAAGGCGACAATGGGCACCCGATAGAGTAGCGTCCGCCCTACGTAGTCAAGTCGCTCCGTCGACTTGAGTACGCGATGATCAAACGGCCTCGTCCGTTCAAGCGTTCGAAACTGCTCAGATTCAGACTACCAGAAGCATTGGTAGGTTTCTTAGTAGGAATTTGGAATGGGGTCTGAACGAGCCCTGACCGTCAATCTCCGGAGCGACTGACCTACGTATTCGATACCAATTCCTCACCGCCCCATTGCCGTTGCATGCTGGCCAGCTCTTCGGTCCGTCCGAGCGTTTCATAACAGTGCATTAGTCCACCTGCGGCGTATCGGTAGTTGCTGCAATCGTCAAGTGAAATCTCGAAGGCGGCCGAAGCCCGCTCCCATTCTTTGTTTTGAACCAACGCCAGACCAAGGTTGTAGTGAATACCTGCGGCGACTGGGACCCGTTCGAGTATCGATTGATAAATCTTGGTGGCGGTGGAATAGTTCCTTTTGGTGGCCTTGAGATTGGCGGCGTGCAAACCTGAAAACACCCCGCCAACTTTGTCGCTGGCGTAAGCGCGTATCAACTGATAGACCGATGGAACAATACCCAGTACGAACAAAAAATTCATCGCGAGCATTTTCCAAGCGGTGCCTCGCATGCATGCCGGACATCGCAGCGATTCTTTCGTCCAGAAACCATAAGCCACGACTATGAAATAGAAATAGAACTCGGTGAATTTGCGAGGCCTTGAATACATTCCACAATGCTCACACAGCTTGTACTCGGATTCGTTACTTGGCGTCTCCGGCTGTTTCGGCACTGTGTAGACCGTATCGCAATAGTCGCAAAACAACTGAGGCGTTGCTTCGAAGTTGCTTAGGTTGAGGGTCGCGGAGCAATTCGGGCAGATCTCCTTGCGAAACGGCCCAACTTGACCCTGGGAACGCCATGCCTGTTCCGCAAGCGTCACTTGTGCCGCGCTTCGAACCCGATCTACCTGTGTTTTGAGTTGCTTTAAGTTTCCGGAATGCACCAACATAGAAACAGCCAGCGGTTCGCCCTCCGCACCAGGGACGACAAAGACAAAAACCTTGTCCACCAGCATCGTGTGAATGACCGATGTGGCTGGAAAGCTTTCGCCTATAAGATGAATCTGCTCCCCGTCAAAGCTCCCTTTTTGCGAAAGCCAACTTGCCGGCTGGCCAGCTTCATTGATCAATTGATACTTGAATAAAAGTGCGGACATTGGGTCAGTGGTCAGTGGTCAGTGGCGAGTGGTCAGTGGTTAGTGGTTAGAACTGAGGCCGGAGAAGGGAGAAAACGAAACGAAAGAAGTTGGAAAGATACTAGTCGACGCACGCCACCACAATGGCCCTCGTTCCGAGGTTCATGCTGCCAAGTAAGCGGTCGAGGCAGGAGCAGGGGTGACAGGAGACAAGCCACCCCTGCAAACATCATTGCCAAGTCAATGGATTGAAAAACAACGGGAGAGCGAGGCTCCTGCCGAGTTGGCGCCGCTATGGTTCGGCAGGAGCCTCACCCTCCCGAGTAATGAATTGGTTGGGAAAAGTCGAAGTAAACTTGTTTGAAGGGGTGGAGACACGCTCCCGCTCACCCCAAAAATCCGTTGCCGAAAATTATTTCGCAACGGCCTTGTCTGGCTTGGTCTGGTCAAGCGCAGCCCGCGCTAAATCCGCGACCTCAGATCGATCTGCTTGTTTGAGCGACTCCTGCAGGTACTTTTTGGCTTGTTCGTGATCCCCGTTCTTTTGGGCAATGATACCGGCGTGATAAAAGAACAAGGGATAACGAATTCCGACCGCAAGCACCTTTTCCATCTCCGTACGAGCGGCCACCACTTCACCATTGGCTTGCAAAGCCCAAGCGTATGCTTCGCGAGTAAAAAGATCTTGGCGGTGTTCCATCTCTTGCTTAGCAAAGCGAAGCCCTTCGGCCGGCTTGCCTGCATGATTGACGTAATAAAGAACCAACTCGCGATT
>JANMLD010000319.1:0-14320 GCA_031372345.1 Pirellula sp. | reverse complement strand
GCTACGATAGCAGCCGCAGGCGCAGCATTAGCGGCCGTATCCCTTGTAGCAGTCGAGGTATCCGAGACGTTTCGTGGGACTGCCACTAAAGCCGGATCACTAAACGATACCATTGCATCAAGTTATGTCGGCATTGCAGCCAGTGCGTTGCGACTTACGGGGGTGTTTGAGAAAACGGATAGCATTGGTACTCAGTTCGCCCAGACCATGGCAAGGAATGTTGACGCAACACTTGGTACGATCCCAGTTATCGGGCGACTCGTTAAGGCGCTGAATGTGTTCGGGGATGTTGCTGGTTTAGCGGTGTCCAGCGCGGCAGTTGGGCGAGCCGAAAAGCGTTTAGCCGTCGCCAAGATCAATGCGGAGGGGAATGAGAAGCTAGACAATGTTCAGAGGGATGCAGGCAACGAGATCGCCACAATGGGCATAAAGTCCAAGGCCATCGGCATTCGCGACCGAGTTGAGACGGGGACCGTAAACGACAAGCTCCACGGCGAAATGCAGATTCAAGCATTGGCAGCCAAAGAACTCGCCAAGTACCAACGAGAGGCAGCCAATGCGTCTAACGAGCAGGGACGGACATCGGAAAAATACCGCGATTCGATTTCGATGGTCAAGACCATCCAAGACCAGATAACTGATTCGTACCACAAGCAAAAGAGCCTCGTGGGAGAGAGGGCAAAAGCCGAGCTTCAAAGCCAAAGCCAGATTGCAGAAGGTTTGAAAAAGCAGCTTGACCAAACGATGCAGGGAATCGAATCGGTAAAAGGCGGGTACAAATCAGCCGCGTTGAATTTCGCAAAGTTGGGCGACATCGAGAAACAACAGGCCATTGACGCATTGAGTCTGGCCAAGACCAAGGGTGCCGGTGCCCTAGATGAGTCACAGCGCGACTTACTTCGATCGGTCGGAGGCAAGCAGGCGACAGACTTCGCAGACCAGGCCGACATGATGGAATCCAGAAAAGCTGGTTTCGATCAGTCCTTTGGGAAGCAGTTTAGTTCCGAGGGTTTGCAGCTTGAGTCGACCCAGCGAACACTTGAGGCGCAGATTAAGGCGAACTACTCTACAACGGTAAAAATAGACTTCGACTCCAAGCTTGTCGTTCAATCGGTTGTCGACCAAGCTTCTAAGATCCTTGCCGAGCGAAATGCAGAAATGACGTTGGCCATTCAGGAAGGGCTGACGCAACAGGAAAGCAAGATTCGATTAGAGACGCAATCGCGCCTTTCAACGCAAAGAGCCAATCGCGGGTAGCCTTGCCGCTTTGACCGTCGCAAGTCCCCGGTTCAGCGTCTTGTCCGCAACACCTGTTGCGACTTTTCACGAATGCGAGAACGCGACGGTAGTGAGAGTGTCGGCGTTGTTCGTAGTCGCAATCGCCGAAACGGGCCGCATCGTCTTTGGTGCCGTTTTGGAGGCCTAGCGACTGCTCAAAAAACAGGCATTTTAAAAAGTGGTAATTACTACTTTTTCTAGTAGGATTACTTCGAATCACTGGTAATTGGTGGTAATTAGTGATAATATCCCTTTGTCTCGGTTTTGAGACAAAAAGCCAATGTTCCCATTGGTGAAGTGGTCAAAAACGGGGTGTTTAGAAGGCTTTCCTAAAGCTGAGGTCACAGATTCGAATTCTGTCTGGGGTACTGATCACTTTGTCAAGCGATTTGCAGGCAAAAGCCCTTACCAGGTAATGTGACTGGAACCCTGTTTTGTAGACTCGAAACGCGGTATCCGACGCGCACAGCCGATGTGCGTGATTTCGTGGCAATCGAAACCAACCTAGTTACCATCGCCAAATGCAGTCTTTCGGATCCAGCCGGCGAGCGATCGAGAGGTTGCTAAACTGCATTCCCCTGGATGTTCAATTCGCGTTGGGGATTCTTGTGCCGATCTTGGCGGGATTAAGCCACGCGGAACAGGAGATACTAAAGCTCGCGACAAAGAATTGATAACTGCTAGATCTCCAATGCACCTGCGGACTTCGTGCACTTAATGACGAGCGATTCACGTTCGCGTTGGTTACTCCAATCGTAAATCCCGCATGATTCTTGAAGCATATCAATGCAGTATTGCTCCGTTTCTTTGAATTCCGGTCTCTGTGCGGGTTGAACGATCGAAACCATGTCAACATCGGAATGTTGGCCCATTGCTTTTTTAACTTCATCGAAAGCTACTTTTGCCCATGCTGCATGATACTTGAGTTGCTTGCTCTTCACAGTATTGAAATCAAATACCTCCATCCCTCGAACCACGCCATTGGTTTGAACGAAAGCGAAGCGATGAAAGTGATTGGCGCCCATAAGGTCTTTGTCCCGGTAAACAGGTGCGTTCATTCTTGATGAATCGCCTAAAATGTTGGCGTCGCGAAAAACAGCCGCGACGAGTCCTTCTAAACTCTTGCTAGACTTGATCGAATTCAAATCCTCGTCAAGTTCATCGACCCCACCATTTGAGACCAGGGTCGAATATAGGTATTCGCACACGTAGTTCAAATCGTCCGCTTCGGTACCGGCGAGCGAACCACCGGGAATTATATAGTAGTTTCGCTTACCACTCGAAAGTAACCGTTTGCTTAATTCTGGATCGTTTTTTGCGATAAGCCGCTTCCAGTAAACTACCCATTGCTTGTAGGCGTCCAGCTCTCGGATAAATTTTAGGCTTCTTCCATCAATGCCGGTCTGAGACTCGCCTAGGAAACGACAGGCGACCTCCGAATCGCGGACCACAATTACTCCAATATTTCGTGGCTCACGCCTAACCGTGTCACCCATGTATTGGCAAAGCATGAATTCAGCAACCTTTTCAGATGCGATAGTCATTATCACAAGGCACCTCGGCTTCAAATCTTTGGGGAAAACTAGTGCAAACGGAAGGGATATCGATGAGGCTCTTTTCGATTGACGGGAAAAGCACCTTGTTATTTTGATTTTGGTTGAACAGATAAGCAAGCATTTTTTGCCGAATGACCAGTTCCGACGCGATGGCTTGGTATTCGATTGAGTCAGGCAACCACCTGGAGTACTTTTTTACAGCATGCAAAATTACCGAAGCTGGTATGGCCTGGACCTTGTCGAGCCATGGAACAATTCCGTCGAGTCGCTGAAGTGGTAACCGATGGCGTGACCCTCCAGACAGGAAAGACTTTTCTGTTGTGACCTCAGAAAATGGCTGCCAGTCTGGTTGCAAATCGCCTGTTCATGATCAAATGCAAGCACATCTTTCTTGAGAGAATTGAAGGAAAGGTTTGTTTCGTTTCGATCATTGTTCGCTATCCAAGCATCGAAGACCAAAATTCCAAAGGCGTCACTTGGTCGTTCGATAAGCATTAATTCGCAGTCAGCTGGAGGCAAGTCTTCGCCTACCGACATCGAACTCCAAAAGTTCAAGTGGGAAGTTGGCGTGTCGTTACCCGCGATGGAAATTCCCGATATCACAAAACCGTTTGCCAGTGGTAGGTCAAGAATTCCCCCAAGCTCCAATGCCAGCATTTCGTTGAAGCATACGAAGCGATTTTTCGAACTATGTTTTGCGACAGCCCAAAGGGCAACATCAACGTGGAGAATGCCAAGACCGACACGGGATGTGTCCTTAAGTTGATTTGATTGCTGGTACAGTCGATAGCTTGTGTAAGGCATGATTTACTTCTTGATTCGACGGACTCGCGTATCTGCCTTGATAAATTCTACGGACTGGGAAGTGGGCCGAAGAGTGATTCTATCCAATTCGCGAATCGGCTTTTTGTTTCTTAAGAAATGTTTTCGTTTCTTGAAACAGAAAACAAAACCAAAAACTAATCGTGCGAATCGCGACACAAACGAGGCCAAACCGCAGCTTGCCATTGCCCAACAGTCGATTGAGTCCAGCCGGCGAGCAGTAATAAGCTAATTGACTTCCCTGGATGACCTATTTGCGTTGGGCGTGTTCGGACCGATCTTGGAGGGTTGCGACATGTGGAACGGGGAATTGGCGAAAGAAAGTTGATTCGACCTTATTTCCAGGCCATTTTATGAGGAAAAACCCTGAAGTCAGTCTTGATTCTGTACGGTTTGACCGTATAGTTGTAGGGGTCGAAGATTGCCCACCTCGGTGGCTTGGTTACCGAGACTATGCTCAAAATTAAAAATGGAGGGGCAAGCGAATGTCAGGGATCCGCCGTGCAACGATGATGGAATGGAACGTGAATCACCCCCCAGGAATTACCCCGGAGGATTTATTAACATTCGTCTACCTTGATGAGTTTGAAGACGATTGGAAGCAATTACACCCAAATGACGCAGACGAAGAATCGCTGTGGGCGCTCGAGGTTGCGATTATGATGGCACCCTCGAAAGCTCCAGTGATCTCTGGAACTGGAGGGCTGAGAAAGCTTCGATTCGTTGAAGAGGGTTCGAATAGGGGCACGAGTGGAGGCTTGCGAGTGTGTTACGCACACTTCCCTGAGCACAACACTGTTTTGATGGTGATCGCTTTCGACAAGCATGAGCAATCGACTTTGAGCAGTGACGAAAAAAAATCAATTAAACGGGTCATTGCGTTCATCGACTCGTTGTTGACAGAAAAGTCAAAAGATAAACAAAAGTAGGACGGAGCTTAGCATGGCAAAAAAAACAATCGGTTCGAAAATTACTGATCGCCTGGAGCGCTTTGCAGCAAATCTTGAGAAGGTCAAAAGCCTTGATGAGTTGCAAGATACGCTTACCGTGAGAAAGGTCGTTTTGAATTTAAGCCCAAGGCCATTTTCTGGCGATGAGGTTAGTGGACTTCGAAAGAGTCTAAAATTGAGTCAGGCGGTATTTGCAGAGTTTCTTGGTGTTTCTGTTTCAACTGTTCAAGACTGGGAACAGGGCATCAATGAGCCAAGCGGGCCCGCAAGACGCATTCTCGAAGAAATGTATAGCGACACTGATGCGTGGCGAAAGAAAATTAGAAAGCTGGCCACTTCTGGCTAAGCGAAAACTATTCGAAGTATCGAACTCTACATACGCGGTCACGGTACGGACGGACAGGCTGATTTTCTCGCGTTTATGCGGCAATCGCGGTCAACTTGATGTCATCAAGCAATCGAACGATCTTTTGGATCTGGTCGGCAGTAAAGATCGCCTCCGGTCCACGCGGGGCTATATCCGTAAACGGAGATTCGTACAGCAGGGAAACTTCCACTATCCCATGCTCAACCAATTGGTTTATGATCAAGTTAATGAACTCGATTTGATTCGAGTTGTAATTCGTGCCAATTAAGAAATCGTTGAACAGTCCCTTCGCAACTTCACGGTTGAGGCCGACGAGAGTGCGGACAAAGATTCCGAAGCTCTCATTCTCTTGCTTGGCTTGGTCGATGTGCTCTGATTTGCCGATTTTATTGTCTGTAAGAACGCGTTCCAGATCATTAAGGTCGCCCGTCGATAGCGGTTCGTTGGTGTGAAGCTTGCGTACGGCGTCGATGTCTAAATGCTTCCGCAAGAATGCTCTCGCTTTGTCACGGAAGCGTTCAAAGGTGTCCTGCCCTACGAACTCGGATAGCTCAATGTTGGACTCGTCGCCCATTTCGTCTTCGAAGTTCGTGTAGATCGGTTTGCGTTCTTTCTTCTCGATGAACTGAACCAGATCGCGAAGGCGGCGGCGGATGACCTCTAACATCGGAACGGTGACATCCTCCCACCAGACTTCCGTCTGTACATCCTGAATGTATGTCATCTGTTTGCCGACCATCGGAATCGTATGTTTCTCCTCCAGCAGGCCAGCGATCTTAACCACTTGATCTCGTAACCGTTCATACGCGGGCTCCTGTCCAAGCAACGCTAGTTGCAAATTGAGGATCAGCAAGTCAAACCGTTTGGCCTCCTCCGACTCACGTTCCATTTGCGTTGGCAGGCTGGCAATCTCATGGGCAAGTTCCTGACGATCCTTATCACTGAGCGTTTCCCATGCTTCCTTCTTTGCGAACTTCTCAACAGTTCGGCGTTTGGCTCGCACGACGAAATTGTCGAGGTTCATCGACGCGACTTGCGTATGAAGCAAGTGCGTTACTTGCAATTGAACTTGACGTTCAGTTTCAGGGTCATATTCGGTCAGAACAACTTCTTTCACCACGGTATCTTCAGACTTTTCATCCAGTTCCCCAACCAGTTCCAAACGCGCTTTGAACAGCTTGGTCGATAGCGATTCAACAAGGCTGCCAGCCGAGCCTTCTGGGTTCTGGCTGAAGTATTCGAGGTTCTGGCAATAGTCGAAAATGTAAAAGAACTCTTTATCGCGTCCAGGGCCGAACAGGTCGGGACATAACCGAGTACCGCGTCCCACCATCTGCCAAAACTTGGTCTTGGACCGGACGAGCTTGAAGAAAACCAGATTCACCACTTCCGGTACGTCGATCCCCGTATCGAGCATGTCGACCGAAATGGCGATTTGCGGAAACTTGTCTTTGTTGGAAAAGTTGTCGATCAGTGACTGGGCATACTCGGTTTTGAAAGTAATGATCCGAGCAAACTCACCTTTGTAATGCGGATAATTCTTGTCGAACCGTTCCTTGATAAACTCGGCATGGGCTTGGTTCTTGGCAAACAGAATCGTCTTGCCAAGTAGATCACCACCTGACACGCATTGGCCGCGAGTCATCACGTGTTCCAGGACTTTGTCGACCGTATCGATGTTGAACAGCCATTTGTTCACCGCTGCCGCTTCCACCTTCTCCGGTATGTTCCCCTCTTCGTCCCATTCCTTGGCATCCCATTCGTCTTTTTCGTCTTCGGTCAAGTCGTTGTACTTGATCCCCTCCCGTTCAAACTTGAGTGGAACCGAAACAGCTTTGGGAGGAACGAGATAACCGTCCTTCACCGCTTCATCCAGATCGTAGGCATCCGTCGGCACACCGGTTTCCAAATCGAACAAGCCATAGGTGTTCTTGTCGATCTCATCTTTTGGGGTGGCAGTCAAACCGACCAGCAACGAATCAAAGTAGTCGAAAATCGCACGATACTTTTGAAACACACTTCGATGTGCTTCATCGATCACCACCAAATCAAAGTGCCCCACACCGAAACGACGACCGCTGTCTTTGGTTTCGTTTATGAGCCCCATCATTGTTGGATAGGTAGAAACGTAAACGCGGCCTTCGGTGTCCTTTTCTGTGATCAGGTTTACCGCACCCGCATCAGGCAGAAACTTCTTAAACACGTTGGCCGTTTGATTGACCAATGCAATGCGGTCAGCGAGAAACAAGACTCGCTTTACCCAGTTGGAACGGATCAGCATGTCACACAGGGCGATAACCGTTCGCGTCTTGCCCGATCCAGTAGCCATTACCAACAGTGACTTCCGCTCGTGATCCTTCTCGAACGACTCACCAATCTTGCGAATGGCTCGAGTTTGATAAAACCGTTCAACAATGGTCTCGTTGATGGAAGCTTCTTGCAACGATCGGCGAGTGGACCGGCGTTGGATCAGCAATTCCAACTCGGCTTTTTTGTAGAAGCCTTGCACTTGTCTGGGCGGATAATTTTTATCGTCCCAGATCCAGTGTTCATAGCCGTTGGAATAGAAGATCACAGGACGCTGACCAAACATAGTCTCTAGGCAATCAGCGTACAGTTTTGCCTGATGCTCGCCTTCTTGGGGATTTCGTTTGGTTCGCTTGGCTTCGATGATCCCGAGCGGCTTGCCATCATCGCCCCAGAGAACATAGTCAGCGAAGCCCTCGCCGTTGTTGTTCGGCATCCCGGTGACCGGAAATTCGCGATCACGTTTTTGATCAAGCGGCCAACCGGCTTCTTTCAGCAGCAAATCGATGAAGTAATCGCGAGTCTCGGCTTCGTTGTAGTTGTGATTGTCCGGAACGTTGGTCGCTACCAACTTTGCATCCGCAACTTCCTTTCGAAGTCGCGTGATTTCAGCGTCCAGGTTCTCTTTATCGGCGAGAACGATCGATAGCTTTTCGTCTTTCTCGGCAAGCTGTGTTTCCAGCCGCTGAAGCTGATTAAGCGTTTGAGTCGGGATCGTGGTTGTTGGTAGAGTGGCTTCGTCAAAAGCCAACAGGGCATCTGGCTTTTTGCCCCGAGCGTACAGGCGAGCAAACCAGTAGCAGAAGTGGAACAGTTCCATGACCGCGTGCACGGCATCCGATTGCGGGATGTCGCGATGGGAATGAACCGCCCGATTGCCCAGCGTGACGATCACCTTGGCTTTGCTGAAAACCGCCTCACCTGCCGTTTGCTTAAACGTCGGCTCATGGATAAGCGCCGATACGTTGTCTTGGTAGGGAAGTTTCAAGGCCCGATCGAACTTGTAAGCCCAGTGGACAGCCAACTCCAAAGCCCGCCGAGCATAAAAGCAAGCTGTGCGAGAGTCTACAATGGCCAGTGCCTCGGCCTTACTCGCAGATTCGAATACGTCCGACCACTCAGCTTCGAGAAATTGGAAATGTGTCATGAAAACTTGGACATGTTTTGGGCTACTTCGCTGGGATTGACGGATGGATCGAGTTGAGCCAGAAGTTTGGGCAAAAAATCGATCGAAGTTCGCGGCCGGGGATTCCGATGAATAGTATAGAATAACTAAACATCCCAAGGGTATTCCAAAATGCGTTCCGAAATCACAGTCAATCCCGATCTGATTACCTGGGCGGTAAACCGTTCTGGGCTGTCGTTGAGTGATTTCAAGCAGCCTGTCCAGGAATGGATCAAAGGGGATTCCAAACCTACGGTGCGCAAGCTGGAGTTGTTCGCACGCAAGGCGATGGTTCCCCTTGGGTATCTGTTCCTTTTGAGCCCTCCTCAAGAGTCGATTGGAATCCCTGACTTCCGCACATTCGGCGACGAAAAGCGCCGTACGTTCAGTCCCAATCTTCGCGACATCGTTACTGACATCCAACGCCGACAAGCCTGGATGCGAGACTACCTCATCGATGCGGGCGATGAACCTCTAGATTTTGTTGGCAAGCTCAAATCATCGACATCGGTTGTGCGGGCCGCTGATCACATTCGCAGTCGATTGGGATTGCAAAGCAACTGGCAACTCGCACAATCCACTTGGGAAGCTGCACTGACTACTTTGCGACGAGCTATGGAGTCGATTGGTATCTTCGTTTGCGTCACCAATCAAGTGGGGCTGAACACCCGCCGAAGCTTGAACCACGAAGAATTTCGTGGCTTCGTTCTAATCGATGAATATGCACCTTGGGTTTTCGTTAACTCGAACGATACCAAGTCGGCACAAATGTTTACCCTTGCTCACGAAATGGTTCATGTCTGGCTTGGCAAACCTGGATTGTTCAACCTGGAAGGGTTCGACGTTGCCGAAGATGACAATGAGCGATTTTGCAATCAAGTTGCTGCGGAGTTCTTGATCCCCAAGGAAAAATTCTCTGTCTATTGGGAGCGAACCGGTTCAGTGCAAGAGCGATGCGCTGCCATTGCCAAAGCGTTCAAGGTTAGTCCATTGGTAGCGGGTCGCCGCGCATTTGAATTGGAATACATCAGTTCCGCAACGTTTTATAAGTTCTACGGGGAAGTGATGGAAAACTGGCGGGCCCTTAAGCAAAAAAACAAGGACAAACCTGCACCTGTTTTCTGGCAGCAACAGCAGTTACGGCTAGGTGATCGTTTTGGGTACGCTGTCGCTCAAGCATATGCTGAGCGAAGGTTGTTATCCTCAGAAGCACAGGACTTGACTGGTTTCAGCCGAGAGACGTTTTCGAAGTATGCGGAAGGCATCATTCGCCGTAAGTCTGGAGTTGGTCAGTGACGAAGTTTCTCATCGATACTAACTCGATCGTCGATGCCAAGGACTTCTTTTACGCCTTCGATATTTGCCCCGGTTTCTGGAATGCTCTATTACGGCATCACGAGCGTGGCGAAGTCTATTCTATCGATCAAGTAAAGAGTGAATTGACCGACGGCAATGACATTTTGGTTCGCTGGGCAAAAAAGTTGCCTAAGGGCTTCTTCTTGCCGACGACAACCGCAGATGTCGCGAACGAGTACGCCACGATCATCCGATGGGTGCAAGCGAATTACCAACGGCAAGATGCCGTTAGTTCATTTGCAGCCAAGGCGGATGGTTGGTTAATAGCCTATGCCAAAGTCCACGGATTCACGATCGTCAGTGAGGAGAAGTTGAATCTGGACATGAAGAAACGCGTGGCGAATCCAAACGTTTGTCATCAGTTTGGAGTGCCCTATTGCAGCGTTTTCGAAATGCTTCGCAGAACCAAAGTAAAGTTCGGGCTCCGAAAGATGGTCGTGTGATTATCGAATTGATTCAGATCATAGTTCGCCACGAAACGCTCGGTGTTGGAGGGAGGCGAAGAGTTGGTTTTGTTCTGATTCAAATTTTCCAAGCACCGCTTTCAAACCGTACACAACTTGCACTCGGTCGACAAATTTTTGTTGCAGATAAATCGGCGGAACAAAGATCGGAAGACTTCCAAGTCCGTGCGTGTTGATGTTGTACTGACCAGCAGAGGTTTTGGCTGTCGCACGTGTGTTCTTTCGTCCCTCAGATGTAAGCATTAGCTCGCGAATAAATATTGGTAGGACCGAACTCTTCAACCTAGCTCGGATCAAGTACGAGGCGTAAATGAACTCTTCTGGATCGTACCCTGAATCGACGAGCAAATTTTGCTCAAACACTGCGCAGCGTCCGACATTGTCAGGATTACCGTTGGTACGAACAAAGAGCACATCACCGTGTAGCAATCGCAATCGCGAAAATTCCGCATCGTCCACTTGAACTAGCTTAAGCTCAGAGCAGTCAATAGATGCCCCGATCACATTAGGGATTCGAAGTGCCGGAAAGCCGTTCGCTCCAGACTTGTTTGACGTACCATAACGAAACTCGTCAACGACCGTCCCAAAATCAATTCCTTCCGAAGCGATCCGTTTGCGAGGATCGCCGAACATGTCGAAGAAGATGGATTGGGTGAGTTCGTCGAGGAGGGCGAGGGCGGCGCGACGCTTGGCCCGCAACGACTCCGCCTGATCCAAGATCTCCGCTATCCGCTTCTGCTCCGAGAGCGGAGGGAGGGAGAGTCGCAATTGCCTCAATGACTCAGTAGGAATGTTGTCCGCTGTAGTTCCACGTACATTGGTTAGGATGTTTTGAGCGTTTGCCTGAAGGTATCGAGCTAAGAATTCAGGAAGAATTCTCTCACCACATCGCAGCGCCTTTAAGTCCTGATTTACAGTGACTGGGACACGATTAATTGCAACCGGCAAAGAATGCTTGAGAACACCTGATCTTATAACTACCAAAACGGCCCCCGGTTCAATCAGCTTCGCAGTACTGTTTGCAACGGCGTCTTCTGTAATTTTGTCTTGTGAAGTAACGATCTCCCAAAACTTCATATCCTTCGGTGATACCCACGGAATCGTTCCAGTAAAGTATTCCGGTTTCGATGTACTCGGGGTTCCGCCACCGCTAATCGTTACGAGGTCATCAAGTGCGACATCTTCCGCGTAGGTCACTTCAGCATCCCCCGCAGTTGCTTCATGCCTTGCGTGATCTCCTTTTCAATGCTCTCCAGCTCATCCAGGATCGCTTGCGGTGCGCGATGATCAACTACTTCGTGGACAACTTCCTTATATCGGTTTATCGATAAGTCGTAGCCTTGTTCGACGATGTCCGACTTAAGCACGCAAAAACTCTGGGCCGTACGAGCGTTCTTCAGCTCGGACTTATCCCGCTTGCTCCATCGCTCCAGAATGTCGGGCATGTTGTTCTTGGCGTGATCTTCCTTGGTCAACTTAACCGTTGGCCTGGGGCCTTGCTTTTCCGGTGGTAATAAATCTGTGCGTTTGTCGTCCAGCGACTTGCCGTCGGCTTGCATGTCATAAAACCAAACGTGATCGGTGCCGCCTGAGTTGGTCTTGGTGAACAGCAGGATCGCAGTAGAGACTCCCGCGTACGGCTTGAACACCCCGCCGGGCATCGAGATGATCCCGTCTAATTTCTGATCCTCGACAATCATCTTTCGCAGCGTCTTGTGCGCCGTCGACGAACCAAACAGCACGCCGTCGGGAACAATCACGGCGGCTCGTCCGCCTGGCTTCAGCAAGCGAATGATCAAGGCCAAAAACAGCAGCTCGGTCTTCTTTGTCTTGACGACTTGCAACAAGTCCTTAGCACAGCTTTCAAAATCCAGCGAGCCCGCGAACGGCGGATTTGCGAGAACCAACGTATAGCGTTCCTCCTCGCCGCCATGCTCTTGCGCCAGCGAATCGCGGTAGACGACGTTTGGCTTTTCGACGCCGTGCAGCAACATGTTCATGCTGCCGATCCGCAACATCGTGCTGTCGAAGTCAAAGGCGTTGAACAGCTTTTCGTGAAAGTGCTTTCGCAGCTTGCTGTCGGTAAAAATCTCCTTGTGGTTCTCACGCAGGTATTCCCCGACCGCAACTGGATACCCGCAAGTGCCCCCCGCCGGATCGCACATGACATCGGTCGGAACCGGTTTCATCAGTTCCACCATTAACTGAATCTCATGTCGAGGCGTTCTGAATTGGCCGTTTTGACCAGCCGTTGCGATCTTCCCCAACATGTACTCGTACAAGTCCCCCTTGGTATCGCGCCCCTCCATTGGCACACCGTCGATCATGTCGACGACTCTGGCCAACAATGCTGGAGTCGGGATCGTGAACCGAGCATCTTTCATGTGGTGGGCGTAGGTCGAGTCATCGCCACCGAGCGTCCGCAAGAACGGGAAGACGTGCTCCGCCATGACGTCGAACATCTCTTTTGGTTCGAAGTGCTTGAACCGTGACCACCGGAGGTCTTCGTAAGATCGTTTTCTTGGGTCTTTGCCTTCCGGAAACGTTCGCCGCTCCATCGGTTTGTTGGTGCGATTGGCTTTGTTTTCCTCCAGCGTATGCAGGTCATCGAGCCGCTTGATGAATAGCAGATACGTGATCTGCTCCATCACTTCCAAGGGATTGGAAACGCCCCCAGTCCAGAATGAGTCCCAGATTTTGTCGACTTTGCTCTTGATTTCTCCGGTTATCAACTCTGCGTACCTTCACCTAGACAGCCAATGGCGACATGTTTTCGAAATAAGCCAGCAATCTAGCAAAGATTAGAAACGAGCGATACGATGGACGACGTTCCAGCGAATCAAAATTGAGCAAGACGCGCATAAAACAAACTGTCTGGCCGGACCACTCGAGGGAAGATATTGGAAGAGTCTGCAACTCCGGGGACTCATTACAACCGCGAAACTTGGCAGCATCCAGGGGAATAAAGCTGATCGATGAGGAATGGCGAAAGCGCGGTGTGAACCGATTCGCGATTTGTGACCATGCTCAAACCGAAGCAACTGCAGATAGTTCCAACACATCGCCAGAACCGACGAAATGGAATCCTCCCTCCCTGGCTGAAATGGTTCGTCTTCGAGCCCCATCGCGTGAAATTGCGAACGTTCACGGCATTTCAGAAGATGAGGCGGCGCATGGAGGTTTGAATAAATGTCCAACGGGAAGATTCTGGCAAAGCCGCGTAAGACTCGATTATTTCGTCTCGGGCACACTATGTTTACTGGACCCTACGCAATTAGTTTTTTCCCAAATACTGCATTTACTGCAGGTGTCTTTAAGCGTTCGGACTGCTAACTATTCATCAGGCGGAGCAGCATTTGTGTCCGCAAAAACCGCAACGCTCACAAGTATCGTCTTTCCGATTTTGCTGTCCGTTAGGAACGCCAAAACAGAAAGCAATTCCAGGCTACGGGGAATTTTTGTAGTTTTTTGGCTTCTGCGGATTGATTAGTAATACGCTAGTCATGACAAACGCGGAATGCATCCTCGATTCCGCAATCAGCATTTTTCGGAGAACCAAACGACAAAGCAATCTAGTACGAGCCTTTCACGGTTTTGCGAGGTTGTCGTGTAGTCTTGGCTCATGGAACTTGAGAGTTGAACCGTTTTCAAAAATCGATTCCAAATTTGATCGAAGTCAAATTTGCTTCAAAAACGCAGGGAAAAGAGCGACTTGAAGTGTGTTTCGGATTTTGGTCGGATTTCAGTACACCGAATCGAGGACGGATTCGCCGAAAGCTCCAAACTGGACGTGTAAAAACACAATCTTCAAGAAGGGAGGTCCGAACAAATCGAAATTCACAAATCCGAAAATCAACCCAAATGGACTAATCAATGAGAACTCGAAAGATGTCGTTCAGCGCGCGCTGCCGACTTAACTGCAACAAGCTGATCTGGTACGGACAATTCCCGTTTTAGATGACGGTCCACTAAGTTGGAAAGTCTGTAGTGAATGCAGAGTGGACGCATAGATTTTCGCCGTGTCCAAATTTGCAGTTCGGGTGACACGCCAAATA
>JANMLD010000294.1:0-46682 GCA_031372345.1 Pirellula sp. | reverse complement strand
GCCGACACCGACGAGATCGGTCGGAGATCCGGGGTAAACGTGGGCGGAGGTCAAGAAGACTGGCTGGGTTGAAACACCAAGAGGGAGGCTTTGATCGGGTACCGAAGCTACGGCCAAGAGCCGCCGATCTTCTAAGAGTTCAAGCTGCAGCGTGCGGGCTAGCCTGTTGCGCCGTTCTTTTGTGTTTTTGTTGGTTGGCGAACCAAGTCTTGTGGACGGATATTCACTTGCATTTTTAGAGGATCGGCTCATTTCCTGGGCATCTCAAAGAAGAAGGCAAGCACAGCCTGCCAATGACCAAGACAGGTGAGTAGTGAAAGTTGAAAAACGCAATGCTAGCGGATCCGAAATTGCCTTACAACTTATTTTCAAAAATTAATCGGCGTAATTCAGTAGGTTCACTCCGCCGCTGTCCACGACGGCGTTACGAAAAGGTGCCACACCACTAGGTGACACAGCCGACAAAAGTCAAAGTAGTAGGCACATTCCATGTGCCGTTCACCAGGAATCATTTTATTTACTCCAGCGGACGGCACGATGGAGCGTGCCTGCTACTTTTGTCGGCTGTGTCCCAAACACGCTTGCACGGGACAAGCGGTAGGTGGTCCCATGAGAGGCGTGTCTGCTACTGTTCGTTCGACTTCTTTGCGGCTCGCTTCGTTGCCTTTTTAGCAGTCTTTTTGGCCGTTTTGGTTTTCTTCGTAGCAACAGCCGTCGCGTCGGAATCCGATTCGGTTTCCAATTCCATATCCGAATTGGCTTCCTTCGCAACCTTCTTCGTGGCTTTGGCTGTCTTCTTTTTGGCTGCTTTCTTGGTCGTCTTTCTAGACGTTTTCTTCTTTTTGGAACCACCTGCGGCCGCTCTTACTGCCAGCAGATCCAGGGCTTCCTCGATCGTCAAGTCCTCTGGTTTCCTATCCTTGGGTAAGGACGCATTGGTCTCGCCGTCGGTGACGTACGGTCCAAACCGTCCGTCTCGGATGGTGATGTTGTTGCCTGTAATTGGAGAAGCGGCCATTTCCCGTAGAGGTGGAGCGGCGACACCGCGACCACGACCCAAGGCTTTAGGTTGTGCGAGCAACTCCAACGCTTGTTCGAGCGTCAGATCGAGCAAGCTTTGAGTTGCTCCCAGCGATCTCGAGTCCGTTCCGTTCTTGATGTATGGCCCAAATTTTCCTTGCGTCGCGATGATCGGTTCACCATTGGCTGGATTGATCCCAAGGGTACGTGGAAACATCAGTAGCTTCACGGCTGTGTCCAGATCTAGCGTCTCGGTGGTCATGCCTTTGAGCAAGGACGCGTTCTTTTTGTCCTCATCGTCGGCGTCGCCCATTTGAACATACGGCCCAAACCGGCCTTGCTTGATGTAAATAGGTTTGTTGGTTTCGGGATGATATCCCATCGGTTCTTCGCCGAGCTCTTGCTTGGCCAGCATTTCGACGGCCATCGCCAGGGTCATTTCATCCGGTGGCATCTCCTCGGAAATACTGGCTCTTCGTTCGCCTTGTTCGACATAAGGTCCATAGCGACCAACCCGAACGGCGACGGGTAGTTCTTGATTACCGTTCAGGAATCCAAGTGGATAGGAACAAGCGGTGCGAGGATCGATTTCAGCCACCTTCAATGCAAGCAGAGGTTTGAGACCGATGCCACCAGGTGCGGCGTTTTCGGTGACCCCCTCTTCGCCGAAGTAAAACTCCTGCAGATAAGCCAAATTCTCACGTTCGTTGCGGCTGATTTGGTCGAGGTAATCTTCCATTTCGGCCGTGAATTTGTAGTCGACCAGCGAAGTGAAATGCTCCTCCAATAGCCGAATCACTGCAAACGCAGTCCAACTCGGAACAAGTGCGTTCCCCTTCTTAAAGACGTAGTCTCGTTTGAGAATCGTGTCGATAATCGAAGCGTACGTACTCGGTCGACCGATGCCCCGTTCTTCCAGCCCCTGTGTCAAGGATGCTTCGGTATAGCGTGCAGGTGGTTGGGTGGTATGGGAAACCGAATCCAAGGACAGGGCTTTGAGAGGATCGGAAGCCTTGACGTCCGGGAGTAGCTTTTCCTTTTCCGCCAATTCGGCGGCGGGATCATCGCTCCCCTCAACGTAGGCCCTCAAAAACCCTTCGAACTCGATCGAGGTACCAGTAGCTTGAAAAATAGCGTCATCGGCTTGAATGATGACAACGACGCGTTGTTTCCTTGCATCTGCCATCTGTGAGGCAATAGTACGCTTCCAAATCAACTCAAAAAGTCGAAATTGATCGAAGTTCAATTCGCTTTTGATTTTCTCAGGCAGTTGAAAAGGGCTGCCAGCGGGTCGAATCGCTTCGTGTGCTTCTTGAGCATTCTTGACCTTCGTCGCGTACGTTCGCGGAGTCGAATACATGAACGCATCGCCGTATTGCGATCGAACCAGTTCGCGGGCTGCATCGACTGCTTCTTTGGAAAGCGTGGTCGAGTCGGTACGCATGTAGGTAATGTAGCCGTTTTCGTAAAGGCTCTGCGCAACCCGCATCGCGTCCTTGGCGGTCATTCCGAGTTTGCGGTTGGCTTCCTGTTGCAATGTGCTGGTAGTAAACGGTGCTTTCGGGCGTTCGGTGTAGGGCTTTATTTCAACGCTGACGACTTTGAACGCAGCCTTCGCGAGCCGATTTTTGAGCGCGTCCGCTGAAACAGCATCGAGCTGCAGCATCTTGGAATCCTTGAGTAACCCGGTCGCGGTGTCGAAGTCCTTTCCTGAAGGAATTTTTCGATCGGCGACACTGACTAAGGAGGCTTCAAACTTTTCTTTGCCAGCGGTTTCCAACCATACATCCAGATCAAAGTAGGTTGCAGAATGAAAGGCCATGCGTTCGCGTTCGCGTTGTACGATCAATCGAACCGCGACGCTTTGCACGCGTCCCGCCGATAATTTGGGCCGGACTTTTTTCCAAAGTAGCGGCGAAATGTCATAGCCATAAAGCCGGTCCAGAATGCGTCGCGTTTCTTGTGCCTTGACCAACCCCTGATCGATTTGCCTGGTGTTTTTGAGAGCGTTTTGAATTGCTTCCTTTGTGATTTCGTGAAAAACCATCCGGTGTACGGGCACTTTCGGCTTCAAAACTTCTTGCAAATGCCAGGAAATGGCCTCCCCCTCGCGATCCTCGTCCGTCGCCAGATAGAGGTCTTTTGCGTCCTTGAGAGCCGCTTTCAAAAAAGAAACGTGTTTTTTCTTGTCGGCAGGAACGATGTACAGTGGCTCAAAACCGTTATCGACGTTCACGCCTAGAGAAGCCCACGATTCCGATTTGAACTCAGCAGGGACTTCTTTAGCACCTCCTGGGAGGTCGCGAATGTGGCCGATGGAGGCTTCAACTTGGAATCCACTCCCCAAATACTTCGAAATCGTTCTCGCTTTTGCGGGAGACTCGACGATGACGAGGGATTTTTTCTCACTCATAAAAAGTTTTTGTGTTGCAAGTGGATATTGGCGAAATGCGATTTTGCTCGTCCGTGATTCTGGTAATCTACCTCACGCACAAGGGTTGTCACCGCAATGTCGGTGATTTGTCAAGCCCCAGGCAACGCTGGAGCAATGGAATTGCGTCAACCAGCGGAAATCCTACAATCCTTGTTTGGGTGCCTGTTTATTGGGCCAATTAACTCGAATGTCGACTACCAAGGATTGATTTGTCCAATGTCCAGCCCATTTGCTATTTTTCGAAAAAACCAGAAGCTTTGGATGGCTGGAGCCGTTTTCATCGCCATCGTCTCATTCGTGATCGCCCCGATGATCGAGTACTTTTCCGGTTCCGGCAAATCGAACCGAGGCGGGAGCCGAGGCGGCCCCAATCCTGTCCTCGCGTCCTGGACAGGCGGTTCTATTCGGATGAATGAACTCGATCGTGAATGGCAACAGGTTTACTGGGCGAATACTTTTTTAAGAAAATTGGCTACTGACGTTCGAGAAAAAGGCGGAATGCCTAACGTCCCTGAGTTTGCACCGGATCTCAGCTTGGTGGGCATCACCAGCGACCGGGACACCAAAGAACGCATTGTCGAAAGAAAACTGCTAGTTGCCGAAGCCAATCGGATGGGAATTCACTTCGACGACGAGTCCGTTAAGACTTTTCTTAAGCGTTTTGTCGATGGAAAACTCGATGGCGAACAAATCAAGACGGCCCTCAAGGTTGCAACCAACGGTCAAATGAACTTGTTCGATTTCAACCGCTTGATGCGAGAAGAGTTGGCAAAAAACGAGGTGCTTCGCTTGGCTGGTACCGGTTTGCGATTCGAAGACCGACGTGAATCCAGGACTCTTGGCCGCCCGGCTCTGACCACCCCCAGCAAAAATTGGCAAGATTTTCTTAAATTTAATCGGGCCGCGAAAATTCAGGCATTTCCTGTTTTCGTGAACGACTTCGAGTCGCAAGTGAAAAACAAGCCTACCGAAAAAGAAATCCAAGAGATCTACAAAATAGGCAAGGACATAACTCGATCCCGCCGTACCATTGCCACCCAACCAGCCTTTCGACGGCCTAAAACCTCGAACTTCGAGTTTCTATCGATCGATGTCGAAAGGATTATCACGGAACAAATGGCGCTCGTGCCGGAAGAAACGCTTCGAGCCGAATACGAACGCCGAGTCAAAGAAAAACAGTTTCGCGTACCGGTTGCACAAGAAGCCGTTGGTACACCTACAACCGAACCTGGCACGCCTCCCGCGACAACCACCCCAAACTCAACGGAAGGTGCACCTGCAACACCCCCTGTGAGCGAAACCACCAGCCCTTCTGCTCCTGCTGTTGGAACGGATAGTCCACCTGCCGTCCCTCCCGTGTTGGCTGATCCTAAAGACAACGCTTCTGTGCAACGCAAGAGCTCAAACATCAAGCTGGTTTCCTTTCAAGAAGAAAAACCAGCGGCTACAACGCAGACGGAGCCTGCCGCACCTGCTAATCCAAACGCACCTGCTAATCCGACTGCACCGACCGAAGCGGCCACCCAACCCGAACCTACCGCTAAGATCGAATTGTCCGATCCTAAACCGACAGAAACGGCCCCAGGTTTACCTACATTTCCCCAAACCGGAATTCCGCAAACCGGCGATGGCATTGCGGAAAGCACGCCGATGCGAACCAAGACTTTTGACGAAGTCCGAGAGCAGATTGCTCGAGAGCAAGCCACCGCCCTGGCGTACAAGGTCGTCGAGGAACGGATCGATGAATTGGTTGGGCCGATGAGCATTTATCAGTCTGAAGTTAGGGCCTATCAAAGTGACCTAGCGCTGAAAGTCAAAACCGCCAAAGCACCTGTTCCAATGGATCTTGCCAAGCTCGGCAAAGAGTTGGGATTTGAACACGGAACGACGGGCTTGGTCGATCAAGAGTCGATACAGGGTACGTCGATTGGTACCTCGTTTGTGATGCCTGGCCAAGGAATGCAGCCCTTCTCGTTCGCCGTGTTGGTCAATGAATCCGAGGGGTACGGCGAACTCTACACTCCGGTGGTATCGCTTGGATTTACGGGAGGAAACAAACGTTACCTTTCTTGGAAGACCGAGGAGACGCAATCGATGACCCCATCCATCGATGCCGTCCGAACGCAAATCGAAGACGTTTGGAAAAAACAGCAAGCCTTTAAACTCGCCGAGACGCGTGCTCGAGAAATCGCTTCGAAAGTCGGTTCGTCGACACTCAAGGATTCACTGGCGACTCCAGAGGAAAAAACTCTGGTTCAAGAACCTGCCAATTTCACTTGGTTTAATCCTATGTTTGCACGCATGGAGAGCCGACTGCAATTGAGCAACGTAGAACTGTTGCAACCCGTGGATGATTCCTTTATGGAAACGGTGTTTACAGGCAAGCCTAATGAAACCGTCGTAGCTGCCGATAGCAACAAGACGGTCTACTACGTGGTCCAAGTGCTTGAACTAACACCAGAGATAAACTCCCTTTTCGAACGCTTTGCTGCAGCGCCGCTTGAAGGCGTTTCGACCGTTTCTCAGCTTGAAAGCGACCGCGCTCTTCAGCCTTGGTTTCAAAACTTGCAAAAACAACTCGGCTTCCGAGCGGACTAAATTCATGTCGCATACGATGGTGATTTTTGGAGCTTCCGGCGACTTGACCAGTCGAAAGCTCATTCCGGCTTTGTATCGCCAATTTCAACGTGGCAGATTGCCGAATCCAACCCGTATTGTCGGCGTTTCTCGAAGCGCATTCACTACGGAACAGTGGCGAACGCAGCTAACCGAGTCCACCTCCAAGTACGTTAAGAATGACTTTCATAACGACACGTGGCAGGCTTTTTCCCAAAATATTTTTTACCAGCCCGGTGATATCGGAAGCGAAGATGACTTCCATAAACTGGCTGCGTTCTTGGCGGAAGTGGAAGGCGCGCAGACCACCGATCGAGTCTATTATCTTTCCACCATGCCACAGCTCTACGCTGCGGCGATTGCTCAGTTGGGAAAAGCCGGACTCAATGACGAAAAGAATGGCCACCGGCGTGTCGTGATCGAGAAGCCATTCGGTGTTGACCTCGCATCTGCCAAAGCGCTAAACGAATCGATACACCAGACGTTTCGAGAAGACCAGATCTACCGTATCGATCACTACTTGGGCAAAGAAACGGTCCAAAACATCTTGGTGTTCCGTTTCGGGAACACCATTTTTGAACCCTTGTGGAATCGAAATTACGTCGACCACGTTCAGATCACCGTGGCCGAAGAAGTCAAAGTCGGTCGACGCGGCGACTACTACGACAAGGCGGGAATCCTGCGAGATATGTTTCAAAACCACATTTTGCAGTTGATGATGGTGACCGCCATGGAAGCCCCCGTGCGATACACCGGTGAGATGGTTCGCGACGAAAAAGTAAAGGTTCTCCAGAGTGTTCGACCGTACAAAGGAAGTGATTTCGCAGAGTTTGGCGTCCGAGGTCAGTACACCGGATACAGCGAAGAGCAAGGCATTCCGGACGACAGCCAAACCGAAACTTTTGCCGCTCTGAAGCTCTACATTGACAACTGGCGATGGAAGGGCGTTCCGTTTTATCTCCGGAGTGGGAAGGGAATGAGTTGCCGATCGACCCAAATCGTGATTCAGTTCCGCGAACCGCCTCATATGTTGTTTGAGGAACGGAAATCGTTTCGCCCGGAAGCCAACAAGATTGTCATCCAGATCCAGCCAGCGGAAGGTCTGCAACTCTACTTCCAGTCAAAGGTGCCAGACTCGGACATGAAGTTGAGACTGAGCGAGCTTGATTTCAAGTTTGACACTAGCGGCAAAGAACTGCCCGACGCATACCAGCGTCTCTTGCTGGATGCTTTGGTAGGTGATCCAGGATTGTTTGCCCGCAGCGACGAAGTCGAGCAAGCTTGGCGCATTATCGATCCAATCATCTCCGCATGGAAAAGTCCTGCTGCCCCGACACTGAACCCTTACGAGCCCGGCATGTGGGGCCCAGAGCAATGCACCGAATGGATGCACGCGCAAGGACGCAATTGGTTTGACGTCTGCCCCATTTTGCATTAACCACAAGTAAGTCACCCTCCCTCCATCACGCCATCACTCCATGAAACATCGCAGGTTTGCAGGCACCGACCACATGGTCTCCGAAATCGGACTTGGAACTTGGCAACTGGGAGGTTCCGAATGGGGCAAAATCCCGGAGTCGGAAGCGCTCGCGACACTGCAAGCCGCAGCCGATTCTGGCGTTACCTTTATCGACACAGCGGATATCTATGGGCAAGGCAGGAGCGAATCGCTCATAGGAACTTTTTTAAAGTCCCAATCCAACCCCGAGCAATTCTTCGTCGCAACCAAATTAGGTCGCAGCTCCGATCCGGGCTGGCCTCAAAACTTTGACGCGAGCAGCGTTCGTCTCCACACGGAACGATCCCTTGAACGGCTAGGCGTCGATGCAATCGATTTAACTCAGACGCACTGCATCCCGTTGGAAGTCATGCAGCAGGAGTCCTTCTGGGATACTCTCCGGCAATTGAAGCGTGAGGGTAAGATCAAGGCCTTCGGAGCATCCGTCGAATCGGTCGAGGAAGCTCTGCATTGTCTCACGCTCAATGGCCTGAGTTCACTGCAAATCATCTTCAATGTTTTTCGGCAGAAACCGATCGCAGAACTATTTGAGCGGGCCAAATCACAAGGTGTCTCGATCATTGTGCGATTGCCGTTAGCAAGTGGATTGCTCAGTGGAAAAATGTCCAAGGGATCGCAATTCGCGGCCGAAGATCACCGCAATTTCAATCGCGATGGTCAAGCGTTCAACGTTGGCGAGACCTTCGCAGGATTGCCGTTCGAACGCGGATTAGAACTGGTCGACGAGCTCCGAGAATTTGTTCCGCCAGGCTGGTCCATGGCGGACTGGGCTTTGAGATGGTGTCTTGATTTTCCCGAAGTGACAACAGTCATTCCGGGAGCGTCGCAAAAAGAACAAGCTAAACTCAATTCGAGAGCAAGCGACCTGACGCCTCTTTCGCGAAGCTTACATCAAGCTCTCGCCAGTTGGTATCAGAACAGCGTCAAAGCTCATATTCGAGGCAAATACTAGGACACTTTTCGGCAAACCATGATTTTGCCTACTTCAAAAGGCTACGCACATCGGGTCCTTCGTAGAACCTCAAAGTCCCATGCACCGATACGACTTGGCCAGGCTCGCAATCGGGGAAGATCGGATCTGAATGAATGCACGGCACGGGAGGATTTGTCCAAACCCGCTGGCATGGTGTCCATGACGTGACAATCCAGCGATCACTTTGCATTCCTCGCACCGCAATGAAAGGACTTTCAACAATGGCTTCTAATGGCTCTTGCAAATGGAAGCCGACAGCCGCTTTGAGCATCGTGCAAACCTGTACGCGAAGGCCGGTTAGCTTTTTGTCGGTACCGTTGGTTAAGTCAATTTTCATTTCGACTCCGTCCGGGATCTTGGTGACGCTCGTTGCAAAAACGATTCCATTTGGAAGTTCTCGCCGAAGGGAAAGCCCATCGGTTTCTTCTTTCCATTCCAGTCGAGGTAGCAAAATGGACTGTTTGTCCCACAGCGTCGGGACGTGTTGATGCGCCAAGTAAATGAGGCCGAGGTTGGAGAAAATGGCTTCGGGAACATCGATCACAACGTAACCGCCGTTATCCCAGGGAGGAAACACGCTGATCTTGGTTTCACGCTGAGGGTCAATCGCTCCATCTAAAAATCCTCTTCGAGGATGTCGACCGCCTGGATAGGGAAGTATACGCACTCCACTTAGTGCCTTGTCTTTCGATGCACCACGCAAATTTTCTTTTCGAAGTTGAATTTCCGATTCCGCTTTCTCTTGCGAGATGCCAGTTGCCAGGCGCACTTCCGACGCATGGTAATGGTGGTCGATGATCATGTTATCAAGCCATCGATTGAGGTCTTCCTGCGCCTCGCTTAGCCTGGAATGGGTTTCCACTTCGGAAACGTCGTCCAAAACCGCCAAAGCCTGAAAGTGTTTCAAGCCATTGCGATACTCTAAAAATGACTCAGGACTGACGACACCGTTGCTTCGCGTCATTTCGACTTGCATTCGATCGATTAAGTACTCCTTCTCTTGCCGCATGATTGCGACCGGCTTTGCGTCGACCTCAACGTACCAAGGGGCGGTATGGGCAAATCGAACTTGCCCATCTGGGCGGTTTTCCCAAAAGCGAATTGCAAACCAACCAGATCGTTTGGGCACAATCTGTTGGGACAATTGGGTGCGAAACGCACCCTGGGCTGATCGCTCATTCTTTGCGTAGAGTAAGTGTTCCGGTCGTCCATTGACCAAGATCTCACCATACAACAACGGCATCTCTGACTCCACTTCCAATTGAAGTGAAATAGGGGTATCGGCAGAAGCGTTTCGCAGAAAGACTTCGCCCGGATCGTGCCCATCCGCCGTAGCGTAGAGCATTGGACCGGTTGTCACAAACGAACGCCCTTTTTTCAATTCTCGCATCCAAGCCTCGAAGCCAAAGCCATCGGGGAGATGGACGTAGACGCGACCAAATCCTGCTGGCACAGGATGAACTCCATTGGCGGTTCCAGCAGAGGGAGCCAACCGAAGACCGGAGTTAAGCAATGTGTAATACATCCCGTGCGTATAGTCCAACCATTCTCGATGGCCTCCCGAAGCACTGCCATAAGGCGGTTGAAGAAAGGCTGGCGCACGTGTGTTCCAACTGCGAAATGCAAACTGCGTTCGCCAAGTATGGTTATTAGAAAGTTCATACACGGCCCTTGGGGCGAGAGTCGGAAGCAACATGGCAAATGGCCAATCGAGTTTGTCCATATCGAAGAAGGCATTAGGGTCGTTGCTTGTTATCTCCTCAACAAGCGGCTTCCAGGGCGGCACTGTTCGTGTTAGGCCATCTTGATGGCCTAACACGAACAGTGCCCCCAACGTGTGTTGCTTCTTTCCTACAGTAAAAATCTCGTATTCCGTGTTGCGAGGCCAAATCAAATGAGTGTCGTCAACTTCGATGAGAGTTGATCGCTGAGCATCTTCGTTGTTCTTGTCGCCGTGCGTTGGAGCCGTATCGGAACGTGTGACCCAATGCGTCAGAGGAAACGCAACGTTGATGTCTTCGGCCACGACGACGTTGCGTAATTCTTCGATCGTGCGATGCAAGTGCGTGTCACCAGAATACCATTTCCTGGCAGCAGGGTCATTCCATCGTTTTAGGGGAACAACCAGTTCGATATCATTTTCAGTCACAACGATATCTCTGGTGAAACCGCGATAGGACTTTCCGCTTTCGATGGTAAGCAAGTACTTGCCCGCTGGCACTTTTGCAAAGCACGGATGCGCGCTAACGGTTGTATGGTACTCGATCGATTGCTTGTTGATCCAATTCTGTTTCTCGTATTTAACGGCCGAACCAAGGGAATGGTCAACGGAGAAGTAGTACGCCGACCCGACTTCGGAATTGAGGTAGATTCGTGCAGGAATAGCAAGTTTAGTATCCTCATCGACGATCGAAAGTCGAAGCATCCGCTGGCCTTCGGCGGACACCGCGATTGGGTGGAGCACAAACGCCAACAACAAATAAGTACAGAGTTGAAGGAGTGAAACGCGGTACATAGATAGGATTCCTAGTGACTAGCTTCACCAGTCCGTGAAGTTACCTTGTGTGTGCTAAGGCTTCAGGTGCAAATGAATTCGGCCACTAACGCGGGGCTTAATTCGAATGTCAAACACGCAGCGGTTTTCTTCTGATATCATAGGGGCTGGTCGGTTAACTTACCACAGTGTCGGATTACTCAGCACCTTGGTTCACCATGAAACAAATTGACGTTCAGTCGGCAGGACTTACGGACACGGGGAAATTGCGATCTGACAATCAGGATCAATTCTTGGTCGCTGACTTAACTCGAAGCGTGATCGTTCGTTCCGGATCCTTGGAACTCGAGCAAGGGGCACGACTCTTCGGCCAACCGATGGGGCATTTGTTTCTGGTCGCAGACGGTATGGGAGGACATCGAGGTGGAAATGAAGCAAGCAAATTTGCGGTCCAGTTCTGCGCCAACGCCATTTTAAACAGCACCAGCTGGGTGGCTAGTGTTGGCCCCTCCAATGAAGACTTATTTGTAGACGACCTTAAAAGCATGCTCGAGAAAGCTCACCAAGCCATCGAGGATCGGTCCAAGACAACCGCTGGTTTCGAGGGCATGGGCACAACGTTGACGATGGCTTATGTTGACTGGCCTCGAATGTTTATCGTTCATGCTGGCGACACGCGTTGCTATTTGTTCCGTAACAACGAATTACGATTGGTCACTCGAGATCATACCGTCGCCAACGAAATGATGAAAAACGGCCAACTTGATCCAGAAGAACTGGAGCGGTCCCATTGGTCGAATGTGCTCGTAAATGCATTGGGAGCTGGGGCTCGGAGTGTTTATCCAGACATCTACAAACTGGATTTGCAACCAAACGACTCAATTATTCTGTGTAGCGACGGCCTCAACAAACACGTTTCCGATCTTCAAATACGAAAGACCCTAACCGCGTTGAGTGCCCCTCAACGTATCTGCGAAGAGTTGGTTTCCTTGGCAAAGCAGGGCGGCGGCTCCGACAATATCACCGTGGTCATAGCGAAGTTTTTAGAACAAGAGACGCCGCACAATCGCATGCAGATGTTCATTGCTCAGCCTTCCCAAGAAATAGTACTTCAGGATCTTCGAATCCCAGAATCGGAACTGGATACGCACGACGAAGAATCTAGCCTGCAAGCAACTGTTGACTTTGACTCAGTTGGTCGCGAAGGGGACGCGAAAGACACGGTCGATTTCGATGAAAATGGCGAAGGGCCTTCTGGCGAGTTTCATGACGAAAAAGTATAAGGCGTTGAAACAGCGGATAAAAGTAGCAGGCACGCTCCGTCGTGCCGCCCGCTGTCGGCATCAGACAGCGGATTCGATCATTTTGATAGCTATTTCACAGTGAGGATGATCGGTCGATGGTCTGAGTCGGGTGCCAACGGACCAACGCCACGATAAAGTACAGAGGTGTTTTTGGAAACTAAGGCATGGTCAATAGGAATGGCTAAGAACCCCAGGTCTTTTGGCCACGATGCAAAATGGCCTCGGTAGTTACGTGTGTCCTTGAGATCGCCCCGTTCCAACAAGCGGGAAAAAGGAGGAGACCAAGGCGTGATGTTTAAGTCCCCAATGATGATTGCTGCATTGGTCTGCAATGTTGCCCACTCGGCCAGTGCATGCAGTTGTTTGTTTCTATCGAGAGTCCGCTGATGCAGATCTGGCGAACGTGTGTGGACCGCCATGAGGCGATAACTTGCATGTGCATCCGTCTCCGGAATAGTGACTTCAATAGCTGGCATGCCTTCGTTCGCCAAATCGATCGACCCAAAACGTGTTCCCGCCACTCGACTCAAGACAGCAATTCCACGCGATGAAGAGTCGGGAATCCAATAGGAAAAGGGGTAAATGGACTCAAGCTGTTTCAAAACCGAGGCTTGCTCGGATCCAACTTCAATCAAGACCACTACATCCGCATCGTAATCTTGAGCCACCTTCACAACTTCTTCGGGAGTTTGATTCATCACCCAAATATTCCACGACAGGATTTTGAGCCCTTTGACGTCCGAATCGTTTGTGGCAAGTGGAAGCATAGCCCATGGGGTGGTTACCCAAGTCAAATAGAGCCAAGGGGGCAGTGCCATAATAAATCGATGCCACCAGCGCATCAGCTTTTCACCCTTGCTCACTCGCATCGAAAAGACGGCTGCCATCAATACGAAGCTTGTTGCAATCCACGTATGCCATGATAAGTGCGAAGCAAGGTCCCAAATAGGATGCGTGTCGCTCATGATGCGCGAAGCCATAACGCACCAACCCAACATGGCCAGCATGGCGGCCATCAAAAGCATACCACGATCGACGATGGATAGGATCTGTCCAGCACCGACGGCGCTTGGCAAACTGCGGTCGGTTGGATTTGTCATCAGCGGCCACCTTGGGGGCTCGTTCCAATCGCTTCTGAGATCGAACTCGAGTTCATGAACTCATGTTGGGCCTCCCGGTCCTCATAATCGACGATTAGCCACTCCTTTCCCTTTTTCTCAATCGTCAGTCCAACCCAACGTGGAACTTTACCAGACATGCCCGCACTCCCTGCTTCGACAAAAACATTCATGCGAACATAAGCGATGGGGTTTGCCCCCTGGTAATCGACTTTGACACTATGGATTTTGGTGATCCTTGCGACAGTGAACTTCACCATCTTTAATCGTTCAGCGGCATTCGCAACGCGATCACTATGGTTCGGCGAGAGCCTCCTTACGACTTTGTCGGCTTGATTGCTTTCCAATTCTGCGGCTGCTTCGATAAGCCAAGATCGGACTTGTTCCGCATCTGTGACGATCCAAAGGTTCAAAATCATAAGTAAAATCGATACTACGGCGAACCCAATGCCAGTTTTGAAAGCGATTTCATTTCCAGTCTGAGTCCATCCGTAAAGGGTTACAACCGTCAAAATCGTTCCAACCGCGCCGACAATCCAGGGTTGCTCAAGTAGCACGGTGACCATAGTAAAAAAATCCTAGATTTAGGTGTTGGACGAGCTTGGACGGGAAATAGTGGCCTAGGGTTGCCGAGCGAATGTCTCAATTTCCTAAGCTTTGAGGATTGTACCCAAAGCGAGAACCGCGATGTCCTAAGTGTATGGTTTTGCCATGCTTGAAACAATTCGAAGATATTGGATCGGCTTACTCGTGATAGTCTTAGTCGGACTGCACGCAAGCATCGTCGGCGTGATCCGCCATCAAGCCTCGTTGGCAAAAATCGACGCATCTTGCGAAGTCGACCTGGGGCAGTACCTGGCATTTCAAACGGGCAAAAAAGCCCCCCTTCAAATGCGGCTGCATGCGATAGTACCACTCAACCATCGAATGAAAAGTCGGCAACTTATCGAACTTAACAAAGCCCAGGTTCGCCAGTCGATTGAGGAGTATTTACGGCAACTGGATAGCAAGGTGCTGATCGATCCGTACTTGGCGGATCTTAAATCGCAACTCATGGAGGTTTTGGTTCAAACCATCGGTGACTCGTCCATCGATGATCTCGTAGTGACAGAAGTTCGAGAATCCGGTGAAAATGCGAATTTGGAATTCGTAACACATGGCAACTCGCAAATGCCGAGGCGTTTGGTAGCGACTCTACGCGATCCAACGACGGAAGATCACCTCGAAGACTTAACCCCAGCCGACCACGCCCCAGATAGCGACCCAGACGAATCGGATGGTCATGGCGAGCCCGAAGCAAAGTCCCACGCACCCGCTGTTCCAGCAAAACCAAAAACCGAGGCACACGGGGCAACGCCAAAGAAAACGTCTGGCCACGCTACCCCGTCAAAGAAACCGGCGGCAAGCGGACATGGAGCCGCAGCGAACGCACACGGAGCCGCAGCAAGCGGTCATGGAGCTACAAAGAAACCGACGAAGGATACGAAAAAGTCAGGTCATTAATCAAGATCAGCGATTCATGGACTGGATCAGCAACGCAATCCAAATCGCCGATAGAATGGAGATACTACACCAAGCCGAATAGACCCAAAATCGAGTCGATGGATAATTGTAAATCAGCTTAGTCGGTGGTTTCGTTTCGTTGTGGAGAAACTTCTCACGATGATCGGAATCTTCAAACATGGCGGTTTGGGAGGCTTCGAGAAGTCCATATTGGATCGAAAACTCCAGAACTCCATACAAAACGTGGCGACGACCGGCTTGGTCAATCCCGATCGCTTCAAAACACCAAATTTGCTTTCCAAAAAGACAATCCGATTCGTCCACCAAATGTACGCAGCGAAGATTTTCGATGCGCGATTGGTCTGGGCAAAACTCTCGCCGAGTTAGACAACGATGAGCATGCTCCGATGCGGCCTGCCATATCTGTCGTGAAAATTGGATTTTGTCTGCTTCAGGAGTCATCGTTTCGATTCCTTCGTAACTAAAGGTGCGTCTTCCGCCGTTGACGCACTGCTAATTTTGAGTGACGCTTCATTATACGTAGCCCCGTGTTTGCGGTCACGGGCAGTTTGCTACGAAAAACCATTTTTCTTGAAAATCAGGCCTAAGTGTTTCCCCAACAAGTCGGTTTGCGATACGCTGATTACCGATATTTGCCTTCAAAACCGCACGTTTAGGTCGTTTGGCGACCTTCGCCATGCTCGTTGACGCGTTCTTGGCGGGTCTACGATGTTTATCCCAATCTCACTTTTCGTAACGCATGTTTGAACGAAAAAGCCTCAAGTGGCCAATATTACTCGCAATCGTGATGATTGTCTTGCTGGTTGGGCTCACGGTTGGCTGGGTTTTGCTCAATGTTTTTGGGGCAATTACCAGTCAAAAAAGCTCTAACGTTTATTGGGCGTTGTTGAGCGTTGGGTCGGTGATGTTCCTGTTTGTATTGGCTGGCGTGGTTTTGTACCTCATCTGGAGTATTCAGCAGATCAATCTCAATCGGCGTCAAAGCAATTTTATCGATGCCGTTACGCATGAATTGAAGAGTCCTATTGCCTCCTTGAAACTCTTCCTGCAAACTCTGGGAAAGCGCAACATCGATGAAGGAAAAAAACAAGAGTTTTATAGTTCGATGCTAGACGATGTGGAACGGCTCGATCAATTGATTACCCAATTGCTAAACGTCGCTCGTTTGCAACAAAAATTCAATTCGCCGGAACCCGAAACATGGGTTGCCATTGAATCGATACTGCACGAGTGCATTTCGAAAATTGCCAATCAGCACCATGTACCCCCTGAGTCCTTCGTTGTCGATTCGTCAGCCTGCGATATTTGGTCGCGCCAAGTCGACATCGAAATACTGCTGCGTAACTTGATCGACAATGCGTTGAAATACGGCGGGAAGCCCCCGGCGGTCCGAATCGTGGTAGAGTTTGACCCGCAATCCATTTCCGCGAAGATCTCGATTGCCGATAATGGGGCTGGCATTCCCAAACACCTTCGGAAAAAGATCTTCAGACGCTTCTATCGAGCTGGAGACGAATTGGAACGAACCAAACCTGGTACGGGGCTCGGATTATTCCTGGTGCGTTCGGTCGTGCGCAGGCTCAAAGGCTCGATACGAGTGGCTGACTTGCCTAAAAACAGCGGAACGCGATTTGATTTGGTACTTCCGAAAGCAAGACTACGCCCATCGGACGTCCCCAAAATTGAGGGTGACACCGCGATTTCAACTCTTTAACTCATTAGCAAACTTCAATCAACATGCGGGCTCGGAAGCACATTCTCATCGTCGAGGACGAAAAGCATATTGCAACGATTGTTAAGTACAATTTGGAGGCGGAGGGCTACCGTGTGACGCTCGTCGACGATGGCCCCACTGCCATTCGACTCGTTCAAGCGGATCATTTTGCCTTTGACTTAATGATCCTCGATTTGATGTTGCCCGGCATGAGCGGTTACGCTGTTTGCGAAACGATTCGCGACGAGAACATCATGATGCCAATTCTCATTCTGAGCGCGAGAAGCCTGCCTGAAGATCGAGCCCGAGGATTTGATTGTGGAGCCAATCAATACTTGAACAAGCCGTTTGATCTGGATGAGCTGCTGGCGCGTGTCAAAAACCTGCTCAAACTCCATCCGCGACAAAGTCAAGCTGTTCCATCCGCGTCTCCGACCAAAGTGACCTCGATCTCTTTTGGTAAGGCTTCGATCAACTTCGAAACCTATGAAGTTCGCGTCGAAAACCGCGACGTCAAAATGACGCACAAAGAACTTCAACTGCTCCGCTATTTTGTGGAAAATCAAGGACGAGTGATTAGCCGTCAAGAGTTGCTTTCCGAAGTTTGGGACGTCAATGGGGAAATGCAAACTCGAAGTGTGGATCAGTTCATGCTGCGACTTCGAAAGATTTTCGAAACGGATCCGGCTAAACCGAAGCACTTCCTAACGCTTCGGGACGCCGGTTATCGTTTCCTGGCGGAGCCGACGGAAGGTTCCGTGTCCGACGTAGAATCGCCTGTACAACCTTCCTCTGAAGTGAGCGGCGAGTAGATGCCGAACAAGCCTGACAAAAACAACGCAGCTTTGAGAATTGCTGAACTGTGCCAAGAGATTCGAGAGCACGACCACAATTATTACGTCTTAGCAACACCCACCATCACGGACCTCGACTACGATCGGAAACTCCGCGAACTCACCGACCTTGAAAAAGAGTTTCCCGAACTTGCTGCCGTGGATAGCCCAACGAAACGGCTCGGGGATAAACCGTTGGAAGGGCTGGTCCAGGTCGCGCATCGGGTCCCCATGCTGTCCATCGAAAACACCTATTCGGAACAGGAGCTTCGAGACTTCTTTACAAGAACCGAAAAACTGCTAGATGGCGAATCCATTGAGTGGGTTGTCGAACTGAAAGTAGACGGCGTGGCTGCCTCGATTCGCTACGACGACGGATTGCTCGTTCAAGCGGTGACACGAGGCAATGGCGAGGTCGGTGATGATATCACACACAATATTCGGACGCTTCGAGGTCTTCCGCAACGCTTGCTCGGATCAAACGTTCCAAAATCCCTCGAGTTTCGAGGCGAAATCTACATGACCAACGCTGACCTCGTCACCCTGAACGAAAAACGTGCTAAGGCCAGCGAATCGGAATTCAAAAACACGCGAAACCTAACCGCAGGATCGATCAAGCTTCTGGATTCGAAGCTCTGCGCCCAGCGCAAGCTCCGTTTCTTTTGTCACGGTATCGGTTTCTGCGACGGAATCCATGTTCGCAACCACATGGATTTCTTGAAACGCGTCAAAGCACTAGGAATTCCAACGACCCCGGACGTTCGATGCTTCGCCAACAAAGAGGATGCCATCGCACATTGCAACCGGCTTGTCGAAGAACTTCACGCTTTGGATTTCGAGGTCGACGGCCTTGTAGTGAAGGTCAACTCGCTCGAACAGCGCGAAACCCTCGGTACGACATCCAAATGCCCTCGCTGGGTGATCGCGTACAAGATCGAAAAGTACGAAGCCGTGACGCAACTCCTCGACATTACAACACAAATTGGGAAGACGGGAACCGTAACCCCCGTGGCGGAACTCCAACCCGTCGAGCTGGCGGGCACTACGGTTAGCCGAGCTTCCTTGCACAACATCGAGGAGATTCAGCGCAAGGACGTCCGGGTTGGGGATTGGGTGGTCGTTGAAAAAGCGGGCAAGATCATTCCGCATATTGTCCGAGTCGAAAAACACCGCAGAGAAACCGAACTGCCTACGTACATCTTTCCAACGCACTGTCCCGAATGCAAGTCCGAATTGGTCAAGGACCCACAGGGGGTCTACATCCGATGCGTATCGAAGCAGTGCCCTGCCCAATGGCGACAAAGGCTGCGGTACTTCGCGACCCGTGACTGCATGGATATCGAAGGCCTAGGAGACAAACTCGTGAACCAGTTGGTCGATGGCAATGTGGTCAGTTCCTTTGGCGATCTTTATTCGCTTACGCTCGACAAGCTCATGTCGCTCGAACGCATGGGCAAGAAATCGGCGGAAAACCTGTTGCAGGGCATTGCGAACAGCAAGAGCCGCGGGCTGACTCGTGTTCTCAACGCCATCTCGATTCGACACGTGGGGCAACGCGTTGCTCAAATCGTGGCACGGCGATTTGGGAGCATGGATAACTTGATGGCCGCCGACTTAGAGACCATTGGTAGCACCAATGAGATCGGTCCCATCATCGCCCAAAGCGTCTATGACTTTTTCCATAGCGACGACGGGCTCGAATTGATCCAGCAACTTCGATCGGCTGGCGTTCATTTGGACGCGACCGCCGAGGACGCAGTTGATAATTCCGGGGTCTTTGCTGGGAAAACAGTGGTGGTAACCGGTTCACTCAGCAAATACTCTCGCGACGAAATCGAACGGTTGATCGAACAGCGGGGCGGTCGAGCGGCCAGCAGCGTCTCCAAGAAAACCGACTTTCTGATTGCGGGAGAAGCGGCCGGTAGCAAGCTCGAGAAAGCCCAGAGTTTGGGTGTTCCTGTACTGACTGAGGCAGAATTCGATGCCTTGATTTCAACCTGAATCAGACCGGTTGAACTTGGGTTAGTGTACAATCGTTTAACCCTGAGCCACAGGCGACGGTTTATGAATCTCCATTTCTCACAGCGAACCCTTCATGATTGAGTTGAACGATTTTGGCAAGGACTACGGCGAATTCACGGCCGTCAAAAACGTCACCATGAAAATTGAGAAAGGGGAGCTTTTTGGGTTTATCGGTCCCAATGGTGCAGGCAAGAGCACTTCCATTCGTTTTCTCGCCACCTTGCTCAAAGCCACGCGCGGTGACGGCAGCGTGAACGGCTTTAGCGTGAATAAGAGCCCAATGGACGTTCGGCGGAGCATCGGATACATGCCGGATGATTTCGGCGTTTACGACGGCATGAAGGTTTGGGAATTCCTCGATTTTTTTGCAGTCGCGTATAAGATCGGGCGAACACAACGCAAGCAAGTCATCGGCGACGTTCTTGAGTTGCTCGATCTAACTCATAAGCGGGATGACTTCGTCAATGGCCTGTCTCGCGGAATGAAGCAACGGTTGTGCTTAGCCAAGACCTTGGTGCATGACCCGCCGGTGCTCATCTTGGACGAACCGACGAGCGGTTTGGACCCTCGAGCTCGCATCGAAGTCAAAGCCTTGTTGAAAGAACTTCGCCGAATGGGCAAGACGATTCTGATCAGCAGCCACATTCTGTCGGAACTTGCTGACTGCTGCACCTCCATTGGAATCATCGAACGGGGCGAGATGCTGATGCACGGCCCGATTGACTCGGTGTATCGCAAGATTCGGCGCAACCGCATTGTTGAAATCCGTTTCATCAGCAATCAAGATGCCGGGATTTCCATACTGCGGAGCGATCCGACTCTGAGGGGACTGGACATCGAGGGCAATCAAGCGACGGCCGAGCTGGAAACCGACGACGAGGGTCTCGCCACATTGATGGAACAATTGATAGCCGGCGGCGTGAAGATGAAATCCTTCAACGACAAAGACCCAAGCCTTGAGGACGTGTTCATGCTGATCACCAAAGGCTTGGTGGCCTAGTTTTTTTGGAGTGCTGGGATTCATCCCAGCTTTAAGACCACGCGGCTGTCACCAATATTTCTGTCAAAATCCATTTCTGACAGGAAAATTGATGACAGGAAGATTCGGAATCAGATTCAACACTGTTTTGAAGAGAATCAAAATGACGCACCCATTATCTTCCGCCGTAGTTCGCTTAGCGCAATGGACGACATTTGCATTTCTGATTGTCATTTGCAAAGCCGGTTGGACACAGTCCACCTACTCGCATGCAGTCCGTGATTGAGCCATTTCAAGGAAGCTTTTGTTGGCTGACTCGAACGAATAGCCGCTCGGAAATTCTAAAGAAATCCAGATGGGAAATTTTTGCAAAATCGTGCGAAGACTTTGTCTCCAAACAACAAATAGAAGGCCACTTGTGCTCCGTGGTGACAACGCGACCCGGAATGGAGGGCTTTCGATATGAAGTTGCATTTGGAGAAGACGTTGGATACTTGCCGGTCCGCGTTCGAACACTTCGTGACGACGAAAAAAAGACAGATGGGGAATTGGTACTGGCTGACTTTAAGCATTTCAGAATTGACGGCGTAAGCGTGCACTTTCCAACCCAATTCGCCAGACGCTCGGTATTGAAACAAGGTGGGCAGCCGTATTCGTTCGTTACGAAACTTAAGCCGGGAACGCTCAATGTCAATCAACCTATCTCAAACGATCTCCTCAGGCTGCAATACAACCCCATAGTGCGAAACGACTAGCAGTTGGCGGCATTGGTCAACTCTCGCTACCGATGTGGTTCATCCCAGCGGGGCGATAATTGGCGGCTATCATCATTCACCATCAGACTGTTCGCTCTCCACCGAGTTCATCTCGAGTTCATCTCGGTGGAAGCAACGTTTGGCGTGGCGAGACGTTGCTTCCGCCGGTTGAAAACCGACGGAGAGCCCATGCTGACGTATGGATCAGGAATGTAGCTGCCAATTGTTGCCTCCATCGGGGCGAGCCCGGGGCGAGCCCGAATGGAAGGCTTTATTAAGCCAGCAAATCCGGAAGTTGCATCATCCTGGCCAGCGACGCGACAAACGCTTCAGGGGACTCTCGCCATGCTACCGTCGTGCTGACCTTGGTCGCCAAGTTCTTGATTTGAACTTCACCCGCGTCTAGTTCTTGCGAACCAGCCACCAATGCGATCCGAAATCCACGTTGATCCGCATACTTCAACTGCGGGCCGAGTTTTTTGGCCTCAGGATAAACTTCCGCCGACCAGCCCGCTTTGCGAACAATCGAAGCCAATTGAAAATAGTCGTTGATGCGATCTGCGTCGAATAGCGCTATGAAAACGTCGGCGGACGAAACGGTCTTTGGAATCAGTCCCAATTGTTCCAATGCCGCAAGCAACCGATCGAGTCCGAGCGAAGCCCCAATGCCCGGAAGATGTTGTTTCGTGTAGAGTCCGGCTAAATTGTCGTACCGCCCGCCGCTGCAGACACTGCCGATACTTGGTAAATCCCCTAAAACTGTTTCGAACACAACGCCGGTGTAGTAATCCAACCCGCGCGCTATCGAAACATCCAGTTGATAAAACTCGTCTTTGACTCCAGCCGCTTTCATTGCGCCGCAAATGGTTCGCAACCGTTCGACTCCCTGCTGTCCTACCTCAGATCCTTTCAGCAGTGCATCCAACTTTGAAAGGACTTCGTCGGTCGAGCCTTGAATCGCCGCCAACCCCAAGACCTGATCCACTTGGGCGATGCTCAAGCCAGCCGCGTTCAACTCTTTGGTGACTTGCTCTGCCCCGACTTTTTCGATCTTGTCGAGAGCGCGTAGGACGACCGTGCTGCATCCTTGCAAATCCAATTGCTCAAGCAATCCAGAAAGCACTTGCCGATTGTTGATTCGAATCTTGAAGCGATGTACCCCAACGCTATGCATCAATTCATGGATGACCAGCGCGGTCTCAATGTCCGAAACAACCCCAGTGGTGCCAATCGTATCGAAATCGCACTGCACAAATTCTCGAAATCGGCCAGCTTGAGGGGTCTCGCCTCGCCATACCGAACCGATGTGGTAACGCTTGAACGGAGTTCCCAGTTCGTGGATGTGCTGGGCCGCGAATCGAGCAAACGGAATCGTTAAATCGAATCGCATGCCGACAGCCCGTCCCCCCGCATCGACGAAGTGGTACATCTGCCGATCGGTTTCTTCCGATCCCTTACCCGTCAGCACTTCCAGGAGTTCGAGGGCCGGCGTGTCGATGGGGACAAAGCCATAGCGGCGGTAAACCCCTCTCGCGATTTCCATCAGCTTTTCGCGAGGGATCATGGCCGCCGGCAGAAAGTCGCGGAAGCCCTTTAGTGTTCTAGGTTCAATCAAAGCCATCGAATAAGCTGTTTTCAACGAGGATTTTGGCCGATCGCTCCGCGATCGTTGTTCACACACTAGAGAATCGGCAACAGCGAAGGTTCGGGGCTTCGAAGGGTCGAAGCGTCGGACGAATGGAAGCGAGCTTCCATGTACTCAGCCACTTGTTCGGAGGTCTCGAAGTACATTTCGTAAACAGCATCCTCGTCAAATTCGCAGTTGGCCGTAGCGTAATCGCGGCAAATTTGCGGGCGGGTGTGATAGATCCCACAACGATGGTCCGATTGCAGATGCTTGCAGTCGGTGTGGACCAGTAAATACCATGTTCCATCCTCAATAAAAACCGTGGCCCGGTCGTGCAGCAAATACCAACGGATGAAGTCCAAGTCTTGCTCGCATGTTGGTGCATCGATTGGCAAAGCGAAATAACGACAACACTTCGCCGTGCAATATTCGCAAAGCGAGGCACCCTTTGGGACCTGTTCCCGCGTTGGCTTCTTGCCTTCGATCGTTTTCGCAGGCAAAAGCTGAATAGGTTGAGGAAAGGTGACTGTGCTCATGTATTTGTCTTGGTAAGTCCAATCGACGATCGGGGCCTCAGAATTCGGCCACCTTTGGGCACTAGTTTGAACCATGTGCGTCCATTGAGCAAGTAGCAATCAAAATGTTCGGCTAATTCGCCGTAAGCCGAATGAGGAATAGGACTTGCGTCGAAGCGTGGCCAACCTGCTGATGTGGTAAGTCGGTCTGTTTGCGAGAAGGTTCTCTCCCCACGCCCACGCTACGCTTTGGGCGTGCCACACGTTGACATTGTGGCTGAGCGAATGGCCTCGCGGAAGTTTTCTGCGACAACACGAGCGAAGGGCCTCGCTCGTCCACGTTGTTGTGGCTGAGCGAGGCTCTCGCTCAGATATCCGGAACACGACGAGCGAAGAGCCTCGCTCGTCCACGTGTGGAATGCATGCACACAACTACGTGCTAGCATTTGCCTCGCATACTAAATGTAGTAATACGTTTGCAATTCACTTTGGTTCCGACTATTTTCCTGCCTATCTGCTCGCGACTAGTACCCGTCACTGGTCTGCGAGAATGAGGGATCGGATTCGAGCAACAAGGGGTTGAGTTTCCAAGCGAGACTGCAAACGAATGATTCGTTAATGGCTTTTGATCACTTAACAGTGGATCAAGTTCCTTTTCCGATTTAGACTTGGTAAAAGCACAGGATGGAATCCTGGACCTAACAGTCTAATTCGCATGCGAATCCGAGTCGGCACCGCTTACTCCATCTACTTGTCGCACGCGGGCTGATTTGCAAATCATTTAGACTTGCACTGTCGAACCGCCGATCTTCTCAAACACTTGCGACACGTCACTTTTCATTTAGGAGGATCCTATCGAATGAACCAACGGCCGCTCATTGGTTTGAATTGCGATTTTCGTGCCACAAACCAAGGTACACCTGCGTACTGCTACCTAGCTGCAGGCTACTTTGACTCAATTGCCAACGCAGGTGGAATACCAGTTCTGGTACCACCCACGACAGATCAATCCAGTCTAGAACAAATGCTGGATCGACTCGATGGTTTCTTTTTGGTGGGGGGAGGCGACTTGGATCCTCGTAACGATGGGTACATGTTGCACAGTTCGGTTCGCCCTATGGAAGCACGACGCGAAGAGTTCGATCGTCGATTGGCTCAAGAGATCGCAAATCGCCAACTGAGTTTAATGGCTGTTGGAGTTGGACTTCAACTCATCAATGTCATTCAAGGTGGTAATCTTTTCTATCATCTTCCCATCGATATGCCCTCGGCCATCCCACACAAGGATCCGCATGACCCGAATCATCGGCACTCCTTGGTCGTAGAGTCCAACTCCATTTTGGGACGTGTCTACGGTGAAGGGGAGATTCGCGTGAACAGTCGTCATCATATGGCTATCGACCGATTGGCGGACTGCTTCCGAGTCACCGCTCGTTGCCAAGACGGAGTGATCGAAGGCATCGAAAGCAATAGCGACGATTGGTTTGTGGTTGGATGTCAATTCCATCCAGAATCGTCCGCTGCGAGCGCACTCGACATTCGTATTTTTGAAGAATTCATCGAAGGTGTCATGGCAAAGACTGGCCAAGTTCAATTGGCAGCTGCTTAGCTTCGTGTGGTTCCGTACCGCTATTCCATTCCCGCTCGGCGCATCCACGGATCGCCGATTTGATACGAAATGTCTTGCACTGATGCAAGCTGCAGCGTTGTTTGCGAGCCACTTTGTTAGAAGCTTGCAAATAGTGCATTGCATTGGGCACGGACGCCCCATTTCGTTTGAATCGAGCAGAACTTAAGATGTCTACTCTGGTTGAGCTGAGAACTTATTCTCGCTGCGTCTGTGGCTGAGCGAGGCCCTCGCTCAGGTTTTGCAGAAACCCAACGAGCGAAGGGCCTCGCTCGTCCACATGTGCTTTTGCTCCGCGAAAGTGCGTTAACGCAGTGCACTTTCGCAGAGCGAAAGGCGACAATTGCGTTTTGGCTGCGAACCAACGAAAATGGCGAGATTAACTCAACGAGAGCTAACCTCGCCACGGGGGAAGGGAGATGTGGGATGCCTTGCGAATGAAGCAGCGACACCCCACACTTAACCTAGGTCGACGGCGATTTGCTCGCTATGATTTCTGACTGAAATTGCCACCTTACCCCTCAAATCCGCAGACAAATTGATGTTTTGTAACAGTTGTAACGGTCGTTCACGTCTTCCCGGCAGGTTCGCGAACTGGCATCGCATCATCGTCGTTTTCGCGGCAATCTTGGGTTTGGGTTGCGTACCACAGCGTGAAAAAAACGTTGTTCTTTACTCCGCCTCCGATCGCGAATTTGTTGCCCCGATTCTCGATGCGTTCGAGCGAAGCAACTCTGGGACTGAAATCGCTCGCCAGTTTGACGTGGAAGCGTCGAAGACACTGGGATTGGTCACTCGCATCGAACGGGAAAAAGAGCGGACTCGTTGCGACGTTTTCTGGAACAACGAAATCATTCACACGATTCGATTGCAAAAACAAGGGCTGCTTGCAAGTCGTCGTTGGAAAGTGCCAGACACTTGGCCAAAGGGATTTAAGGCCAAAGACGGCACATGGATCGCATTCGCCGCCCGGGCCCGCGTACTTCTCGTCAACAAAGACAAATTGCCCGATCCTGCCAACTGGCCCAAAAGCGTTCTGGAACTAGCCGACAAAAAATGGCACCATCGTTGCGGCCTGGCCTATCCGATTTACGGAACAACAGCCACTCACATGGCCGTCATGGCCTCCCTTTCGGACAAGGTATTAACGGATTCAGGGGCTACCAGCGATTATCTCAAAAGCGATCGAACGCTGGATTGGATTCGGTGGTCGGACAGCTGGATCAATCACGCTGTCGTATTGGCCGGAAACAAACAAGTTGCCTTGGCGGTAAGCAGTGGAGAGCTCGATTGGGGTTTGACGGACACAGACGATGCGATCATCGAAAAGGATGCTGGCCATCCCGTTGAGATTGTGTATCCAGACCAAGAAAAAGATGGTTTCGGAACACTCTTCATCCCAAACACCATTAGCGTACTCGCCAGAGCCCCCAATCCAACCGCGGCCGCATTGCTTGCCGATTATTTAGTGAGTGAAAAAACAGAGGCCAGACTGGCCATGGGCAACAGTGGCCAGTTTCCAGTGTGGCCTGGGGCCACAATCAAATCGAGACTTAGCGGTGTCAAAGAACTTACCTGGGCCGAAGTTGATTTCGAAAAAGCTGCTGAAAGTTGGACCGCAACGATGGAAAGCCTCAAGCAACGGATCGAGCTGGGGCGCGGGCGATGAGGGTAGCTCGGCTGTGTCGCCTTTTGCTCTGCAAAAGTGCGTTAACACGGCACTCTTTCGCGGAGCGAAAGGCGACAATAATCTTAAAGCTGGGATGAATCCTAGCACTCCAAAATTAGGACTGCTTGTAACCCAATCGCCCTAGGACACCGAGCAGTTCATCGGTCGTAATGTACCGGCGGTGATGGTCCACTTTGTAAGCGTCAATGGCTTCCGCCAACTCACGCCCCTCTTTGGTCAGGTTCTGGTACGAATTACCGAATTGCCTTCTTTCGCCTCGTTCGCCTGCGCCTGATTGTTGACGTCGATCCACGAACGGAGCATCCGTGACGGGCTGCGATGGAGTAAGCGAAGAAGCCTGACTCATGATGCGTAGTTCCTAGTTGACAGGATGGAGTTGGGGGAAAGCCAACAAAAACCTAGGCCACACTCAGGAATACGCAAACGGATTCTCGATGGATCACACTTGAGTCGGAAAAGCCAACTAACGAATGCAGGGATTTTGTCGATTGGAGCAAATTTGGAGTGCTGGGATTCATCCCAGCTTTAAGAACACGGCGCTAGGTGAAGTGCCAACGACAATCGCACAAATTAGTTCACCCTCCCCGGCCTTTGGCCGACCCTCCCCGAGCCTCCCCGAGGGAGGATAACCTCGAAAATCTAGCCACCGAACATGCGCGTGAGGTTGATGGAATCGTTGATGATTACCGCCCCCATCAAACACAGCAAACCCAACACGCCGACCATCGTCAACTTCATCTGCAAAGCTTCGTCAACCGGCTTGCCTCGAACCGCTTCTGCGGTCAGAAACATCATGTGCCCGCCGTCCAATGCAGGAATCGGCAAGAAGTTGATGATCGCTAGATTGGCACTCAGCATGGTCAAGAACATCAGCAGGGGCGAAATCCCTTTTGAGGCTGCGTCGGTCGCTTCGACCGCGATCATGCCCGGTCCACCCACCACTTTGAAAGGCATCCGTCCCTTCACCAGTAGTTCTAGGAATTCGAGCACGTTGCCCATTCGTCGACGAATCTCACCAACGCCCATCATGATCGCTGCGGCCATCGTGGGGGCCTTGTGTTCGAACTGCAGAGGCGTGAACGCAACGCCGCGTTCAGGCCAGAACCACTCGGTTTCAGTGTGAATATCCGCTTGGGTTTTGGCGACCTTGCCCTCGCGCTCATAGCTGATTTCCACAGGCATTCCCGAGCGGAAAGCCTGCGCCAAATTGTGGAAATACTGAATGTTGTGGCTCTTGTCCAACGGTGTCTCTTCGATGATGGCTTTGTAACCTGATACGAATACTTTGGACATGTACTCGGTGTCCTCTTTGCCGCTTCCATCAAATTTAAATTGCTTGATCACGTCCCCCGCGACGATCCCGCTCTTGGACGCTAGGGAAGTTGCTTCTACTGCGCTGACCACGTTGGACGGTGCATAGACGATTCCTGTACCGGGTAACTCAAAGCCAGTCGGACCAAGAGAACCTTCACCGCTGCTGACAACGAAGTTTTCAGGAACCTGCCAATCCAATTGAATCCTTGTTTTGTCCTTGTGCTCCAAAGTTAACGACGCAGACTTGCCGTGCAGTGCTGAAATAATCAAGGGGAGAGTCATCGCGTCTGCAATCGGCTGGCCATTGAATTCCACCAGTTCGTCTCCTTCGATGACGCCTGCGGCGGCGCCTACGGAATCATCGCGGACGGCCACAATGGGCCCCGGCTTAAATCGCAACCCAAAGCTCTTCATGGGAACAGGTGGCCATTCCACATCGACCATTTTTCCCTGGCGTTTTACCTGCAATTGCAAGGTCTCACTTAGTCTCGGGTGCATCTTTTCGTTTAGCGAATATTCCATCGGGACATCGCTATGACTGGAAATTGGCAGCATCTCGCCATTGACACCAACGATAATGTCGGACTTCTCCAATTTTGGAATTAACTTGGTTGCATCCGCGTAGCCCAATTGGATGTACTTGCCGACCGGTGGGTCTTTGCTGACGAGAGTTGTCGCGGCATTTGCAAGCCCGAGTGTCAATCGCTGAATGACCTTGGGGTCGGAGTGCGACGTTGTTCCAACAATTTTCTTGGTAAGCGTCGTCCCTTGTCGGTCGACACTTATTTCGACTTCCTTTTTGGGATCTCTCAATCCGTGAAAGATAACGGACATCGCCATATCCCTGAAGGATAGCTCTTGTTCCTTCATAGAATCGATCTGAACGACCTTATCCCCGGCAGCCAATCCGTTTCTCCAAGCGGGATCGCCCGGAATGACTTCGCCGATAATGGCTGGATCGTATTTCACACCTGCGTGGAAGGCCCAGGCGGCCATCAACACACCGAAGATCAAATTCATCACGACGCCAGCACTGATGATGACCATGCGAGCGCCGACGCTTTTGGCTGGGAACGACCGAGGGTCCAACTGAATCCGATCTGGATCGTCGGCAGACGCGTTGGGGTTCTCTTTCCGAATGCGAGCCAACTCTTCTTCGGCTCGCCGTGGATCGTCGTCCTGGCCGAGCATTTTCACGTAGCCGCCGAGAGGAATGGCCCCGATTCCGTACTCGGTCTCACCCCACTTGAAATGGACCAGTTTCGATGGCAAGCGAATTGGCCCTATTTTGATTGGAACGTCGAAGCCGATGTAGAACTTTTCGCACTTTACCCCGAATGCCTTGGCCGCCAGGAAATGGCCGAGCTCATGCACAAAGATGACGAAACCAAGCCCCAGCGCGACCAACAGGATGTTGTAGAAGAAGGTCGCCCACTGCATGATTTGGCTTGGTTCTGCCGCCAAGACGGGCGTCAACCACTCGAAGATGGACATGGCCGAATTCGAGAAATCGGAGATCATTGCCATGGGAAACGACACGTCTTGGGAGGAGAGGGTATCTAACATTTTGAGGTAATCCACTTTTGAACTTCTTGGCGTCCCCATCGATCCAGCTCCAAAAGCTCGGAAAGGGTCGGGGAGGGAGAAAAATGATGATGATCTAGTACTTGACGACAAATGGTCGCAATCTCGGTCAGTTTTATTCTATTGTCAAGGAACAGCTCTACGGAAGCTTCATTGGCAGCGTTCAGCACGGCGCCGCAGCTTCCACCCTTTTTCGCAACTTCGAAGCCTAGTTGCAATGCTGGGTAACGGTCCAGATCCGCAGGTTTCCAATCCAATCGCATCGGCTGTGTCCAGTCCATGCAAGGGCTGGGAGCTGGAACCCGATCTGGATAAGTGAGAGCGTATTGGATCGGCAAACGCATGTCCGGTGGGCTCATTTGCCCGATCACCGAACCGTCGTTGAATTCTACCATGGAGTGAATGATCGATTGCGGGTGCACCACGACTTCGATTAGGTCAGGATCTAAGTCGAATAGCCAATAGGCCTCAATGACCGCGAGGGCCATGTGCATCATGGAGGCCGAGTCCACGGTGATCTTGCGTCCCATTTGCCAAGTCGGATGAGACAGAGCATCGGCGATCGTTGCCGTGGATAATTTGTCGATTGGCCAATCCCGCAACGGCCCACCACTGGCGGTCAGGATGATCCTCTTGACGTTCGATTTTTCGTGGCCAGCTTGCAAACATTGGAAAACCGCGCTATGTTCACTATCGACCGGTAAAATTTCGGCACCGCTCGCTTTGGCCGCTTCCATCATCAACGAACCAGACACAACCAACGACTCCTTGTTGGCCAAAGCCAGTCGTTTGCCCGCCTGGGCGGCCGCCAGCGCTGTTTCAAGTCCTGCGATTCCGACAATGGCCGCAACGACAATGTCAATTTCTGGACTTTGGACCAGCGAAACCAAGCGTTCTGCACTGGAATCGCGAATCGTAGTGGATAGTGTCGAATTGGATGGGCCATTTTGCCAACGATTCACCTTTTCGTCGAAAGGCCCCGTGGCGAATGCAAATCTTGGCGAATACGCTTGTATTTGCTCTTCGAATAGAACAAGTTGCGTGTGGCATGAGATTGCAGTTAAGCGAAATCGGGGATCACCCTTGGAAAGTACGTCCAGGGCCGCTCGTCCGATGCTACCTGTCGAGCCTAGAATGGCAACATTGCGAATTTGGCTCAACGAATATGTCTCCGATGGGAGTCCATCCCTGGGAGTTAAATCCTGCAGAGTCGTTGCATCCGTCGCAAAACGTTCCGGCCTCTACACTTATCGCGAGGATTTTAGGACCAACCCAAGAAAACCTCAACCTCAAACCCTGCCCAACCCTCTCAGTCAATGCATAATTGCATATGTTACGTCTGAGAAATGCTGTCATTAACTCCAATCCCATTGCCTTTAGTGGCGCCAGAAGTATGCCTGAACCATCGAAACCGGAAAAAAAACCCGCTCCCTCGGCCAATTCGAATCCAAATAACACTTGGCTCATGTACGTGGTGATTGCCTCGTTATTCATCGTGGGAGCCGTCAGCATCGTGACCAGTTCCATGGTTCAAACGATTCGCTACCCGGATTTGATCCAGCTCATTGAGAACACCAAATACAAAAAGGGTGGTTCCGGCGAACTGGATGTTGACTTTCCTGGGAAGATCAACATCCTTTCGGGAAGCACGTCAATCGAGCTCAGCAATCTTCAAGACGTTCGAGTGGACGACACCACCATCAACGGCTTGGTCGACGTGAAATCGACCGTCGATGGAAAACCAAGTACCTTGAGAACGAAAGTGAAGTTTGAGACCACCAAAGACAACTCGAACGACACAACGCGTCAAGTGCGAGAGAAATTGGACCGAGCCAACATTTCCTGGTCTTACAAGCCCGGACCGAGCTTATTGACTCAGTCGTTCTGGTTTTTTGTCCTGCCATTGCTTTTGGTAACCGCCGTCTTGATGTTTGCTATGCGGCGAATGGGTGGCATCGGCTCTCCCATGCAGTTCGGACGATCGAGGGGCAAGCTGTATGCCAACGAAGCCGTCGGCGTCACTTTTGATGATGTGGCCGGAATTGATGAAGCGGTTGAAGAAGTACGCGAGGTCGTCGACTTCCTCAAGCATCCCGAAAAGTACCAAAAACTGGGTGGTCGCATTCCCCACGGTGTTCTTTTGGTTGGCCCTCCTGGAACAGGAAAGACGCTTTTGGCAAAGGCCATCGCTGGCGAAGCAGGTGTGCCATTCTATTCGCTCTCGGGCTCGGACTTCGTGGAAATGTTTGTTGGTGTTGGGGCTGCGCGTGTTCGAGACATGTTTCAGCAAGCGACGGCGAAGGCACCTTCGATCATCTTCATTGATGAACTCGACGCGCTTGGCAAGAGTCGGGCAGGTAACGTACCTGGCTCACATGACGAGCGCGAACAAACCCTCAATGCATTGCTCGTCGAGATGGATGGCTTCGCCGCCAATGTCGGCGTCATTGTGATTGCAGCCACCAATCGCCCAGAAACGCTGGACCCAGCTTTGTTGCGAGCCGGTCGCTTTGACCGAAATGTACTGGTCGATCGACCCGACAAACAAGGACGCGAAGAGATTCTCAAAGTGCACGTCAAAGGGGTGAAGCTTGGCTCCAATGTTGAACTGAAAAAAGTTGCCGCAATTACCCCGGGCTTTGTCGGTGCAGACCTAGCGAATCTTGTCAACGAAGCGGCATTGCTGGCTGCTAGAAAAGGCAAAACCAACGTAGGCATAGAGGAGTTTAACGACGGGGTGGAACGAGTCACGGCAGGCTTGGAAAAGAAAAAACGCATCATGAGCGAGGACGAAAAACGCCGTGTTGCCTATCACGAAGCTGGCCACGCGTTGGTCGCCTATTCACTTCCCAATACCGATCCAGTGCATAATGTCTCGATCATTCCGCGCGGCATTGCTGCTCTGGGATATACCATGCAAAGACCCGAAGGGGATCGCTACCTGATGACTCAACCAGAACTCGAAGCACAAATGCAAGTGCTGGTTGCGGGTACGTTGACCGAAGAAATCATCTTCCGCGATATTAGCACAGGGGCTCAGAACGACTTGGAGCGGGCCACCAACATCGCTCGAGGCATGGTCATGGAATACGGCATGAGCCGGATGGGACGCGTCAATTACCGAGAGAGCAATCGCTCACCTTTCTTGGCTGGCGCCGCGGGTGAATCCTTCGGTCGTGAGCATTCCGAACAAACAGCTCGCGAAATTGATCAAGAAGTAAAGAGACTTATCGATGAAGCCATTCAAAAAACCAGAATGATCTTAGGCGAACGACGCGGAGCTCTAGAAGCTATCGCGCAACGCTTGATCGAAGTCGAAGTGGTCGATTCCGACGATTTGAAAAGCATCATGGATGCAAACATCGGCGGACCTAGAGTGGTACCAGGAACCAGCGCTCCCGGGTCGGCACCGGCAAACACGAAAGCTTCATCGAATTCGGACCTCGGAATCGCTGGTAAGTCCGGTTCGTAGAAGTAAGGCGTTCTCAAAAAAGTGTGGCACGGCACTCCGTGCCGTGATTCGATCATAGTCGCCTTTCGCTCCGAGAAAGTGCGTTATCGTGGTGCACTTTCGCGGAGCGAAAGGCGGCAATGTTCTGCCTCTGGCTTTCTTGCCAGCACCAAATACTGCGCACCCAGCGGTAGCCACGCCAAACAAGGCTCCAACGGCCGTAGCCAGCGAAGTAGATTTGGGAAATAGAAACAAGTATCAACACGTACCGCTTCAAAACCTGCTTGCCTGAGAAGTTGCTTGGCTTCGAGGATCGAGAGGGTGATCGCGTCTCGATCGAACGGGATTCGACTCATAACCAATCGCGTGCCAGGATTCCAAGGGTTGTTTTCCCAAAAAGCAAACCACCCCCCGGGCTTGAGACATCGATAGACATAACTTGCCGCCCCCGCTCGCGCCTCAACGGGGATGTGGTGAAACACCCCGTTGCAATAAGCTAGATCCAACCCACCCGAGGGTATGTAGTTTTCCGAATGAACGAATTCGGTTTGGACTGGCGAGTAGCGTTCCCTCGCTTGAACAAGCGACTGCTCCGAAGTGTCGATTCCAACCACGCGTTCCACCTGCAGTTCGCTTAGGAGGAACGCCACACTATTCCCCGTACCGCATCCGAAGTCCATAGCGGATTCGATATCCAGCGAACCACCGATTAGGCGTTCCAGTCTTTTCCGCAACCACTTGACGCGTCCCAGGGCAAAATAGTCCGATGACTCACCGGACACGCTTAACCCCCGTTGAAGGGCGGATTCGTAGTTGCCTGCATAGTCATCAAATGGCGATTGCGACATGCACTCAACCAGCTTTCGTTTGATACCGGAGCTTGAAACGCTCGTAGTCCTCGCGCGTATCGATCCCTCTGGGCGAACTCGAAACGACACCAACGACTATCCGACAACCAGCCTGCAAAAAACGAAGCTGTTCCAGCTTTTCCGTTTGCTCCAGGTCACTTGGACCTAACTCGTGCAGACCAAGCAAAAATTCGCGTCGATAAGCGTAAATGCCAAGGTGTTGCAAGAAGATTGCGGGCTCTTGGTTCAATAGTGTGTCATCCCAATTGCGAGGGTGTGGAATCACGGACCGGCTAAAATAGAGCGCTGCACCATCCGCAGCACGAACCACTTTAACGCAGGCAGGATCCTCCAAGTCCATTCGATTTCGAATCGGAGTGGCCAAGGTCGCTACCTGAGCGCTTAGGTTGGACTCGAGCAGCGCCATCACCGCGTCGATGGAGGATCCGGCAATTTCGGGCTCGTCACCTTGAACATTGATAAACGCATCGACGTCCGGCCGACTCCGAGCTACTTCCGCAACGCGATCGGTTCCGCTTTGCGCGTTGACGTCGGTTCGTTGCACACGACCACCAAATTGACTCACGGCATCGAAAAGCCGTTGGTGATCGACAGCGACGGTGATTCCAGATGGCCGATTGGCCGATTGGCATGCAAGGTAGGTATGTTCAAGAACCGTTTTGCCCGTTTCGCTCAACAGCAGCTTTTCGGGCAATCGAGTCGATGCGAGCCGGGCGGGAATAACAATTTCGCCGATCATTCTTTTGACGTGTTCACTATTTGTTCGATTTGAATGGCTTTTCGCCCCTTGAATGACCCGGGCGACGCATGAAACTTGGTACGGTTCGCGATCTCCACTTCTAGGGGATGGCTCACATCTTTTTCCGTGGAAATAATGTCGCCAACCTCGAGATCAAATAAGTCAGCTGATTTGATAGTCGATCTTGCAAGAGTGACAATAACGTCCGCCATCGAACCATCTAAACGCGACAGGAGTTTGCCGGTCGTCTCGGAATTCGCCCGGATCGACGCGTAACCGACCCAGCTATTGCTGGTCAATTTGCTCCCTACCCGTTCGATCGTATTGAATGGGATGCACAGATTCGCCATACCGCGGATCGCCCCTAGTGAGAGCTCGAAACTCACCATGATAACCACTTCATTCGGCGGCACGATTTGAACCAATTGCGGGTTGCTTTCGACCCGTTCCACTTCGATTTTGAGATCCACCACATTGGACCAAGCGACCTCCAACTCACGCAGGAAGACGTTGCTGATTCTGGCGGCCAATCGCAATTCGATCTCGGACAACGGTCGCTTCAACGAGGAGTCGGCGCCGATGTTGCCGCCAAGCATACGGTCGATGATGGGATACAAGAGCGAAGGACTTATGTCCAATACCCAGTTGCCTTCGAGCGGCATCGGTTTGAGCAAATTGAAACAGGTCGGGATTTCCAAGCTGTAAACGAATTCGCTGTAGGTCAACTGATCGACACTGATCAATCGAACTTCGACGATGCTGCGAAGCACGGCGGATAGTGAGGCACCGACGTTGCGAGAGAATCCGTCGTGCAACGATTGCAGGGCTCGCATTTGTTCCTTGCCGACGCGTTCCGGTCGCTTGAAATCATAAGCCAAGACGCGCACCTTGCTGGCAGCCTTTTTGGGGTCTGCCTTGGCCGCCGGTGCCGTCCCAGGTGCCGCCGGTGCTGCTCCACCATCCAGTGAGCGAAGCAGACTCTCCACGTCATTTCTACTCAGTACATCGTCTGCCATTCGAAGATCCCTTTCTAGTTGCGAACATGCCCATCTCCGTAGACCACGTATTTATATGTCGTCAATTCACGCAGGCCACAAGGACCTCTGGCATGAAACTTGTCCGTGCTAATTCCAATCTCTGCCCCTAAACCCAACTGGCTTCCATCGTTGAAACGGGTCGATGCGTTGACGATGACTGCCGAGGAATCAACCAGCGTCACAAAACGTCTGGCCGCTGCCAAGTCGGATGTCATGATAGCATCCGTGTGGTGCGAACTATACCGATTGATATGTTGAATGGCTTCATCCAATGAGTCTACAACGCAAACACTCAAGATGGGGCCTAGATATTCGCGTGACCAATCGTCTTGTGTAGCGAGGACTGCGCTGGGAAGCCATCTTCGGGTTTCTGCATCACCCCGTATTTCGATTTGGTGCGTTGAGAGTTGCTTTGCGAGGGCGGGCAAAAATGCTTCGGCCACATCGCGATGAACCACCAAGGATTCGAGGGCGTTGCATACTCCCATCCGCTGGCATTTGGCATTTTCGACAACGCGAAGCGACATCGCCAGATCGGCTTGTTTATCGATGTAGATGTGGCAATTGCCGTCGTAGTGCTTGAGCACCGGCATCGTCGCTTCAGCAACCACTCGCCGAATGAGGCTCTCGCCTCCTCTGGGAATCACGAGATCGATCCACTGCGAAAGTTTGAGGAAATGGCCAACCGCTTCGCGATCGGTGGTATTTACCAATTGAACCGCGTCGGTAGGGACGCCAAAATCAGCCGCGGCTTTTTTCATGACCTCAACGATCGCTTGAGAACTGTGCATGGCTTCTTTGCCACCCCGCAGGATGATCGCATTGCCGCTCTTGACAGCAATTCCCGCCGCATCCGCAGTTACATTGGGTCGAGATTCGTAAATAAAGAAAATAACACCCAGGGGGACTCGAACTTTCGAAATTTGAAGGCCATTTGGGCGTGTGCTCCCCTCGATCACTTCACCGACCGGGTCGGGCAATGCCGCGATTTCGCGAAGTCCACTAGCTATTTGAAGGATTCGTTCAGGGGTTAATCGCAGCCGATCGATTTCAGCTGCGGATAATCCGTATTGATCTGCATTGCCTAGATCGACTGCGTTTGCAGCGATAATCCTATGCTGCGATTCTTCTATTCGATGGGCTGACTCAATAAGCCACTGGTTTTTTACCACCCCAGAGAGCCCTGCCAGCAACCTAGACGCGGCGTTGGCTCGGCTGGAAACGCCAGCACAATAGCTTGCCAAGTCATTTTCGGTAACGGTAGTCATGAGTTTGGAATGGAAAACGGGCCTTTGCCCTAGTGTAGAACGGCACTCCGTGCCGTTTTCGTCAGTGTAGAACGGCACTCCGTGCCGTTTCGCTTGCAAATAACGGCATTAAGAACCGCGTCACACTCGGAGTATCGAAGAATACTCCCATCAGGTCAATGTTAAAAAAAGATAGCGAATCGTTGATCGGAGACCGATCTGCGATCGCAAATTGTCAGATTGTTTATTTGCTGGTAAGATCTAAGCCCGTCGTGTTACTACTGATTTATTGCTCGCATACCCGCGAAAATCGATGACCAAGCATATTTTTGTAACTGGCGGTGTCGTTAGCTCCATTGGCAAAGGGCTTACCAGTGCCTCGATCGGAATGCTTCTAGAAGCTCGCGGACTACGAGTTCGCATGCAAAAGCTGGACCCCTATATCAACGTCGACCCAGGGACCATGAGCCCGTACCAGCATGGCGAAGTTTATGTGCTGGATGACGGCAGCGAAACCGACTTGGATTTGGGGCATTACGAACGATTCACCAGCGGTCCGTTGACCCGTGACTCCAATTATACGACCGGGCAAATCTATTTGCGGGTGATTGAAAAGGAACGTCGTGGCCAGTTCCTCGGCAAAACAGTGCAGGTTATCCCACATATTACCAACGAAATCAAGGAATCGATCCTCCGACTGGCGGATAGCAACACCGACATTGTCATCACCGAAATCGGCGGTACCGTCGGCGACATTGAAAGCTTGCCGTTCCTCGAAGCCATCCGACAGTTTCCGCAAGATGTTGGACGTGACAACTGCTTGTTCATTCACCTGACTCTGGTGCCGTACCTCAAGGCCGCGGCCGAAATCAAAACCAAGCCGACGCAGCATTCCGTCGGTCTATTGCGTCAGATCGGGATTCAGCCTGACATGTTGATTTGCCGATGCGAAAAGAGCATCTCGCGAGAAGAACGCGAAAAAATTGCGCTATTCTGCAATGTCTCCTTGGAAGCGGTCATCGAGGAATTGGACAAGGACTTCTCGATCTACGAAGTACCTCTTTCGTTGCGGGACCACAAACTCGACGAATTCGTGATGAAGCGTTTTCATTTAACCGGCCAACCCCTCCGATTGGATGCGTGGGACAACATGATGTTCGCCCTTCGCAATCCGAAACACGAGATCAGCATCGCGGTGGTTGGCAAATATGCTGAGCATCGAGACGCTTATAAGTCGATTTACGAAGCCCTTGATCATGCTGGCATCCAGCATCGTGCTCAAATACGAATCGTTCCGATTCAGAGCAGTGAAATTGAAGAGGAAGGACCAGAACGCTTGCTGGCTGGCTACGATGGGATCTTGATTCCCGGCGGATTCGGTGAACGCGGGGTCGAAGGCAAAGTGCAATCGATTCGATACGCTCGAGAACGGGACATTCCATTCTTTGGTATCTGCTTAGGGATGCAGTGTGCGGCCATGGAATTCGGTCGCAACGTACTTGGGCTCGAGCGCGCGAACTCCACGGAATTCGACAAAGATACGCCTAACCCTGTCATTTGCCTTTTGGATGAACAACGCAACGTCACCAACCTTGGAGGTACCATGCGGCTGGGCGCTCAGCCATGCGTGCTGACAAACGACTCGGCAGCTCACATGGCCTATCAATCGGATCATGTTTCGGAACGGCATCGCCATCGATACGAATTTAACAACGTCTTTCGGAGCCGGTTTGAAGCCCATGGGATGCGATTTTCGGGCCAAAGCCCGGATGGCAGTTTGGTAGAAATACTGGAACTACCATCGCATCCCTTCTTTCTAGCGGTTCAATTCCACCCTGAGTTCAAAAGCAAGCCGACCAAAGCTCACCCGTTGTTCGCCGCCTTCGTCGGAGCAGCCGTCCAACGGCGAGTAGGTAGAAAGCAACGAGCAGCCGTAGCAGGCTCCGCGGAACCGTCGGATCATAGCACGATTGTTTAGAATTATCGTAGATTAGTTGTCAATTTTCGCCCCGAATGGGGCAGCAACATCATAGCCCAGGGCAGAGCTTAGCGACAAACGTCGCTAAGCGCCGCCCTGGGACCTGCAAAACAAACAATCGCTGCCCTGAAGGGGCTTTACAGAATGCTCGCGTCAACGATTGCTTGCTCGTTCGGCCCCTTCGGGTCAATTATTCGCGATATTGGCGTGATTCGCCGGCAATTCTACATGCTAAATCTTGGCGTTTCGTTTTTTGGATGAAAACGCAAGCAGACGCTCGATCTTAGCCTCGTCCAGCCATACCATCGCCGAGCTTTGCATAGCAAGGTAGACCACCATAATGCGATCACGCCTGATGGCACGTCGTCGCAACTCCACTTTTTCCCAGGGAACCAATTTATCCATGATAGCGACTCCGTTTTCAAAAAATTCAACGGTGCTCGGATGAATACGCCATCGCAGGAAGCGAATGCCATTCATGAGAGAGATTGTCGGGCCTAACAAGTTGGACAGAACCATCATGCCGTACCAAACAAGAGCAAATCGATTTAGGCGCGATTGCGATGAAATTAGCAAACTCAAAAAGGCGGTTATGAACAGGTTCGATGCAACCGACATAAAGATACTAAAAAACGTATAGACAAGTGTCCATGTCCGGAATTGGCTTTCCGTTTTGCTCCCGATAGCGAGCAAAGTCCCGCTCCTTTCAAGCAATCGCTTTCGTCGTCGAGACACAAACGCGACCGTCGATGCAATGGCTATCGTTTGAAAGCTGACGACAACGATAATCGCATTGAAAACAGCCCGCGGTAACGCTCGAAGGAAGGGAGTCGCGATGGCAAGAACCACTGCAACCAACACGAGCACCCAAAACAACTCAGAAATGGAGAATTGCTGCGGGTCCAGTTTCGGCTTTGGCAAATCACCAGCATTGTCTTCGTTGCTCAATGGTTTAATCCCGTCACTCCGATACCTCAAGTTCTGACTTTCAATGGGAGAGCGAGGCTCCTGCCGAGCTTGGCACCGCCATGGTTCGGCAGGAGCCTCACCCTCCCGGTATAAACAATGCTGCCGCTCGCCTAGAACGATTCTTCTTCGCTCGGAAAAAGCCCCTTCTGGACGTCTTGGCAGTACTGACCAACAGCCTGTGCCGCGGCGCTTCGAAGATCAGCGTATTGACGAACAAACTTCGGCACATAACCGCTATTCCAACCGAGCATGTCGTTGGTCACTAAAACTTGACCATCGCAATGAGGTCCAGCGCCAATTCCAATGGTTGGAATGCTCAATTGATCCGTAGCGAGTTTCGCCAAGTCCGGCGGTACGCATTCGATCAATACACAAAAAGCGCCAGACTGCTCGGCCGCTTTGGCATCCGTCATCAATTGGTCCGCATCCCTTTGTACGCGGTAGCCGCCCAGCGCATGAACACTCTGCGGTCGCAATCCAATGTGCGCAATCGTAGGTATGCCTGCGTCAACGAGCGCGCGAATCGCAGCTGCCTGCTGGTGTCCACCCTCCATCTTGACCGCTTGGCACTGTGTCCGTTTCATGATGGTCGCGGCGGATTCCACCGTATGCTCGATGCTCAACTGGCCAACCGGAAATGGCAAATCGACCACCACCATGGCTCGGTCGGTTGCCCTAGCTACCATTTCGCCATGGTAAATCATTTCTTCCAGAGTGACCGGAATGGTCGTCGTTTTGCCCTGGACCACCATTCCGAGCGAATCACCAACGAGGATGCAGTCGACGTTCGCTTCATCCAGCATTTTAGCCGTTGGATAATCGTAGGCCGTCAGCATGGTGATGCGATGCCCTTTGCGTTTCATCGATTGCAGCGTCTTGACCGTGACTCGCTGGGGTTTGTCATTCATCGTCGGGCAAAATCCTGGGTTTTCGGTGTTTTTTCAATATCCTAATCACCTCAGCAGAAATATCCTGATGCTATTTCGTTTAACCGCGTGGGCATCGCCCCGCGTTTTACAGTGCTCGCGACCCGATGGGCACGCTATTAAACGATGAAACTTATGTGTAGGTGCTTAAGTTGACAAATGGCGATACGTCCACCAACTTATCCTAGCCACCAAGAAATCAAAATGGGGACGGCACGTTGATTCCAAGTTTATTACACTAAGGGTTGGCAAAATGAAGCTTCCTTCCCCTCCCGCCAATCCAAGATTCCCACCATCATGAAACGACGTCGATTCTTAATCCAATCCACCAGCGGTCTTGCGGCTACCCAACTCATTCTGACGTCATCTACGGTCAGCGCGGCTGCCTCGCAAGAACCACAACGGGTGGTCGTTGGCATAATGGGGCTAAATCGCGGCAAAGATCTCGCCGCCAATTTATTAAAAATCCCAGGGGTCGAGATCAAATATGCGTGCGACGCGGACTCCAAACGAGCCGCAGCGGGTGCGAAGTTCATAGCGGAATCCGGCGGGCGACCAGAGGCGATCCAAGATTTCCGCAGAATACTAGATGACAAAGAAGTCGACGCACTTATTTGTGCAGCACCCAACCACTGGCATGGACCAGCCACCATTCTTGGCTGCAAAGCAGGCAAGCACGTGTATGTCGAAAAGCCCGCTTGCCACAATCCACAAGAAGGGGAGTGGATGGTACGGGCCGCGCAGCAGAATAACCGCTGCGTCCAAGTTGGCAATCAACGGCGAAGCAGCCCTGGTTACCAAGCTGCCATGGCGAAACTGCACGCCGGCGTTTTAGGCAAGGTTTATCTAGCCCGTGCGTTCTTCAATCGACTGCGAGGCTCTATCGGCATGAAGACCGATGCTGCACCTCCTGAGTCTCTTGACTACGATCTCTGGCAGGGGCCCGCTCCGCGTCGTCCCTATCGCGAAAATATTCTGCATTACAATTGGCATTGGTTCTGGCATTGGGGCAATGGCGAGTTGGGGAACAACGGCGTGCATGGCCTGGATCTTTGCCGATGGGGATTGCAAGCAGGCTTTCCGATCCGAACCGTTTCTAACGGTGGTCGATACTGCTTCCAAGACGATCAGGAGACACCGGACACACACGACGTTTCATGGCAGTTCGAAGGTGGCAAGCAAATTTCCTACCAAGGTGTCTCATGTTCGCAACATGCGCCTGGGCCATTTGTATCTTTCTATGGAACGGAAGGCTACATGGAAATCGAGGCCGACGGCGGATACAAAATTTTCAATTCAGCCAACAAGGTGGTCGATTCCGGAGAAAAGACAAGCGATGGACAGCCAGAGCACATGAAGAATTTCATCGATTGCATTCGGGCAAACGATCCGTCGAAACTCAATCAGCCAATCCTGAGCGGGCATCAAAGCACGTTGCTATGCCATTTGGGCAATGTGGCCCATCAAACCGATCGCGTGCTTCATTCACGGAGTAACGACGGGCACTGGAAAGAGGACGGAATTCCTATGCACCTTTGGCGACGTAATTACGATCCAAAGTGGGAATTGCAAATTTCTACGTAGATCCGTCGCTCCGCGACGGATGTCCTCCCTGCCAAAAAGAGCACTGGATAATCGGTGATCCTAAACCGTCGAATCGCGAAGCAAGAGTTCTCGGCGTTGGTTTGGGACGACACGATGCAAGAGGGTTTCATCTACACCGACCGTCAGTCGGCGGAGCGACTGACCCACGTGGATCCGTCGCTCCGCGACGGATGTCCTCTTTGTCGAAACGGCATTGGCTAATCGGTGATCCTCAACCGTCGAATCGCGTCGCAAGAGTTCTCGGCATTGGTTTGGAAGACACGATGCAAGAGGGTTCCGTCTACACTGACCGTCAGTCGGCGGAGCGACTGACCTACGCCAACCAACCCAATGTTGCAGCATGCATGATTTTCTCTTGCGTTGCATTTTCGCGGCTAAACTCGGCCGTCATTCTACCTTCGCTGAGAACAAGGATGCGATCGCTGAGCGTTAACAACTCCGGCAATTCACTTGACGTAACAATGACTCCAAGTCCGTCGAGACAGAGACCACGTATCAAACGATATAGTTCTGATTTGGCACCAACGTCGACGCCCCGAGTTGGATCATCCAGCAACAGGATCTTGGGCTGTGTCAAAAGCCATCTTCCAACGATACACTTCTGTTGATTGCCACCACTCAAGCTGGTGATTGCCGATTCGAGACCTGCTGTTTTCACTTGAAGCTCACTCACTATATTGGAACTAGCCTCGTGTTCCGCTTTGCGGCTGAGCAAACCGGTACGAAGAGCACTTTCCAACGAGCAAATAGAAACGTTTTGACCGACATTCATCGCCGGGAAAATCCCCAGTCGCTTTCGATCTTCGGTGACCAATCCGATACCAGCTTGGCAGGCCTCGGATGGATGACTAGGGAAATAGGGTTTACCATCTAGCAACATCCCTCCTTGAACAGGCAATTCCGAAGCCCCAAATAAGCACTCCATCAGCTCCGTTCGCCCCGCTCCCATGAGTCCGGCAATTCCAAGTACTTCTCCACGACGAAGTTGGAAACTCACATCTTTCAATCGAAACCCTCGAGCGTGTCCTGGCCAAACCAGCGAGAGGTTTTTCACCTCCAATAGAACTTCACCAGGCGACGAACGGCGTCCGAGATCCAGCGACTCGATCTCCCGTCCAACCATCCATTTGGTGATTTCATTTGCGTTGGTTTGAGTTGTTTCAAGCGTGCAAATGAAACATCCATCCCGAAGCACAGTGATTCGATTCGATAGTTGAAAGACCTCGTCCATTTTGTGGGATATGTAGAGAATGGTTGCTCCGTTTTCTCGAAGCTTTGCAATCACCCGGTAGAGCCGAGCCACTTCGCTTTCCGTCAGGGCGCTGGTCGGCTCGTCCATGATGAGGATCTGGCTATTCAAACTCAATGCCTTAGCGATTTCGACCAGTTGTTGGTCCCCAACACGCAGGCTACCGGCCAGAGCTCGCGGATCGATATCGGTTTCAAGGTCCTCAAGAAGTTTTTCAGCTGCCAGTTCCATGGCTCGATCCGACCGCAGCCCTATCGGATTCCGAATCTCGCGGCCTAGGAAGATGTTCGCGGCAACAGAGAGCTGCTCGACAAGGTTGAGCTCCTGATGAATGATGCTAATGCTGGCCGACTCAGCGTCGCGTGTCCCCTGAAAATGAACTCTCTTGCCAGAGACATGCAACTCCCCGTCGTAGTCCCCGATGACTCCGGAGAGAATCTTCATGAGCGTGCTCTTGCCTGCTCCATTCTCACCGCAAATGGCGTGCAGTTCGCCTCGAGTTATATCGAAAGAGACATCCGATAGTGCCCGCACGCCAGGGAAGTTTTTGCTGATATTCCGAAGCGAAACAATTGGATCAGCCACGAGCTTTTTGCTTTTCGGTCAAACCGTAAACGAACAATGCGACAAGAACTGAAACTATGGTTACCGCCGCTTGTTTTTCACCCCAAGTACTCATCGCGATCAATCCTGCAAAGAGTGAAAGCGTTATCATGGCGCAGGTGCCCAGAGCGCCAGGAAAGAGCCTTCTGCCTGAACCTCGAAGTTGTTGGAGTTGGCTGAAGGTGACTGCAAGCACAACGACAATTCCAACGATCAAACCCTCCCAAATATCGGCTCCCGACTTAATGATTTTCGAAACAGAGTCGATCACGATTCTGAGAAATAGGGCACCCAAAATTGTTCCGGTCACCGTTCCGATTCCACCCTGCAGGCTACATCCCCCGACAACGGCAGCCGCGATGGCATTCAATTCGTGGCCACGCCCTTGGTTCACCGGTGCGCAGACCCCTTCGTTTGCTAGATAGAAGACGCTCGCCAAGCTGGCCGTCATCGCACCAAAAACGTACGCAAACCACTTTAGGCGGTCGGTACGTATTCCGCTCAGTTTAGCCGCTTGCTCGTTCCCACCTAGGGCGTAGATGTGGCGACCGAGAACGGTCCGACTAAGTATCAACCAAGTGAGTGTGGCCAGTACCAAAAAAACGGCAACCCAAAGATAGACATGCTTCGAATCTCGAAGCCAAGTGAAAAAAGGATGATCGATATTGACTTGGGCTTTCTTGCTACTCTGATAAGTTGAAGTCGTATATTCGCAGAGGATGCGAGCCAACGAACGCAATCCAACCAGCGTAGAAAGTGTGGCCACAAACGGAGGCAATCGAATGCTCGTGATCAGCCATGCATGAAGCGTTCCGACAAAGAAACCCGATAGCATACCCATCGCGATGCTCACCGTCACAACCAACGTTTGCACAAATAGCCCCGCACCTGCCATATCCACTCGAAGCGACTTGCCAGACGAATCGACCAAGACGGGAAACAAGTAGTCCGCCAGAGGTCCATATTGCAGATAGATCATGCTACATGCAATGACCGTCCCCGAAAAAGCAATCATCGATCCTGACGACAGGTCGATGCCACCTGAGACAATGACCATCATCGCCCCGAGTGCAAAGATTCCCAACAAGGCAGTTTGCCTACCAATCTCGATACTATTGGTTTGCCATTGAAACCAATACGACCTGTTCGAATCCGCCAGCAGGGTAACGCCTATGATTGTCACTATGGCGATAACCAGAGCGATTTCGTTAGGTCGTATGCCGAGCTTCGCAGTTAGGCCATGGCTTTGATTCGTCATGAGCTTTTGAGGTTGTATTTAGCCAGCCACTTTTTGAAATCGTCGAGTTTCATGAACTCAACGACTTTGGCATCGAAGTCTTCTGCCTTGAGTGGCGAACCGCTGTTGGGCACAACCAATCGAAGTCCGGTCGTGTAGATATCGCCTTCGGCGCCTGTATTGGGAAACATCTCTTTCTCGACCGATGCATTTTCGAGGACCATAGCTGACAGCAAGCGGACGGCTTGAAATCCCATATCGAATGGGTTTTGGACCAGCATCGCATCGATGTTCCCTTTTTCCATCTCCTGAATGGCTGCTTCTTGAGCGTCAAAGGTAACGACCGTCATGTCCTTTTTGACCCCAGCGGATTCGACGGCGCGAGCAATTGCGGGAGCGTTGTAGGCCCAAATCCCGACCAATGCGACAAGATCGCGGTGATTTGAAAGGGCATTCCGAACATTTTCCTGAGCGCGCGAGAGATTGGTCTCGTCACTTACGCGATCCTTTTCAGAAAACGCCGATCCCACCCCTCGTTTAAATCCATCCATCCGGCTACGAGCATTGTCGTTGTCCGTGTAGCCAGCAAACTGAACGTATCCACCTGAGCTCTTGCTCCGACTAGCCAGAATTCCAGCAGCGGCTTTTCCTAGAATTTCTCCGGCCGTTTCGTTGTCTGTTCCAATGTAGTACTTTCGGTTGGCACGGAACTTGGTTCGCAATAGGTCACCGTCGACAGTGATTACATGCACCCCCTTTTTCTGAAAATTATCAAGTTCTTCGGCGATGGATGGGTTGTCCGCAGAGATGGCGGAAAGAGCCAGTCCAGCCAAATCGGATTGACTTGCAAGTTGTCGGAGCCGATCGATTTGTCCTTTAATGGATCCGTCCGGAACCTCCATCACTGCGGAAAGTCCAGAGTCGCTTAGTTTGAAGTGCTTTTCACCTTCTTTAAGCCCTTGACGGCAAGCGTCCCAAAATGGGTCGTCCGTGTTGACAACGAAAACGATTCGGCGTTTGCCAGTGGACGCTGCATTCTCCGATTTGGCACCGGCCGATGAAGCACCCCCTTTGACCGATTCGTCTTTTTTTCCGGTGCAACCAATGGCT
>JANMLD010000288.1:0-1612 GCA_031372345.1 Pirellula sp. | reverse complement strand
TACACGCGTACGGAACTAGCCACGACGGGGGGGCTCTTCGCAGGTGTCCACACGACTCTATGAACAGGGGATAAAAGAAATATCCCTGGTTGGCAGTCGGCACGCAAACGGGGGATATAAATTAGCAAACAAGGGATAATTAATTGACAAACAGGGGATATTTTGGAACAATCGAGGGATATTTGACCCTAACCGGGTATATAAACAAGTTCGTCGCTTGAAGAGGATCGTGTCAATGCACAACGTCGATGTTGATGCACCGAAATGGATGCGGACCACGACTTCCTTGCCAACACTCTTAGAGATGAGATTTCCAATGCGTCCAGTACTACTGTACATCTTACTCGTACTTGGATTGGCTATCCCTTCTATCGCTCAACAGCCAAAGGAAATCACCAACAGCATCGGGATGAAGCTGGTGCTAATTCATCCTGGTGTGTTCACGATGGGATCGCCGGAGGGAGAGGAAGGTAGAAAAAACAACGAGATACAACACGAAGTGACCATAAGCAAATCCTTTTTCCTTGGTGCATTCGAGGTAACTCAAGAGCAGTATGAAAAGGTGATGGGTAACAATCCAAGCAGCTTCAGGGGAGCGATGAACCCAGTAGAAACAGTGAGTTGGGACGATGCGTTTTCGTTTTGCAAAAAGTTATCGGACATGCCGGAGGAGAAAGCGGCAGGACGGGAGTATCGATTACCAACAGAAGTAGAGTGGGAATACGCTTGCCGCGCCACAAGTGGGGCCGCATATTTCTTTGGTGATTCTGCGGATAACCTTGCGGATTATGCATGGTTTGGCGAAGGTAGATTGGCCAAGACTCATCCAGTAGGAGAGAAGCAACCGAACCGTTGGGGTTTGTATGACATGCTCGGAAATGTTGTGGAATGGTGCCAGGACTTATATGTTGCTGATGCATCCGGTTCGTCGATAGTTCCGGCGGGTCCTAAAGAAGGCGTGAACCGCGTACTTCGTGGAAGCAGTTCCCACCTTGAAGCGTGGAATTGCCGCGTAGCGAACCGCGGCCATGACGACCCAATGGAACGCTTTAGAGCCTACGGTTTCCGCGTCGCCATGAGGGTACCTGCAAAGCAGCCAGTCCCTGCATTAACCAAGTAAGGCGTGACGAACAAGCCATTGCATCGAAGTGGCGGATCGACCGCCACGACTTTTTGAAACTTTACTTGCCGCCACTCGATGAATGGCGGCGTTACGTTGAAGAGGCGGAATTGATGCTGCCCGAAAGACCAATTTCCGATGTGCTCGACGATGTCATCCATGGGGACGCTTCCGTAACCGCGTATAGAGAAGTTCTTCGACGAGCATCTGAGTGCCAGCCCTATTTGCCCGTGCTTCTGAGAATCCTCGAACACCCTAACCATGCGATATCGGACTGTGCATTTCGCACCTTCGAGAAAATTGGCAATACGGCGACCCATATTCTGATTGACGCTTTCCCAGCCTCGAACGGGCGATTTAGATCGGATTTACTGTCACTGTTGTCCACTGTTGGGGACTTCGATTGTGTATTCCCGATTCTTGCTCACGAACTAATGTGCGAGAATGATGAGAGACGTTTTTGGGCGGCAAATTGTCTAGGCCGACTTCACA
>JANMLD010000265.1:0-57812 GCA_031372345.1 Pirellula sp. | reverse complement strand
GGTAAATGGTCACGTTGGTGTACTCCATCAGAGCATTGATGAGTGCACCGCGAGTCGCCTCAACGCAGATAAGGATGCGTGCATTGGGAAAACGCTTGTGCCAAGAATCAATCCATTGCGCGATGTCAGCTTGCGACTGATTGAATGTGCCAGACTGACGTTTACCATTTGGATCGACCGCTTCAAAGGCGTGGACCTTATCGGCCCAGTCGATACCAACGAGGATCACTTCGGAAGTTGCGGACATTGATTACTCCTAAACATCTGGGAAGGAAAAAAACTTCGAGCGGCACGAGAGACCGAAGTGCTTATTGATGGTCGTTATAAGACGTCATCTGAGGATTCGTAAGTCTCGAGCCAACCAACTGCAGCGAAAGTCTCCGGTAAGTCTTCATGCGCTCCATGAGAGCACTTGAGTCAGCGAGTTAAATTCGTCTGCAATTGGCTCGAAGTTGAAACCGAAAACAATTTCGGCTAAAAGTAGGTTATTCAAGTTTAGGAAAAAAAACGCCGCACCAGTTTTATTTTGGCCTACATTCCGAGCTCCAAATGGGCTCCCACTTCGGCCAACTGATTTCGTGTGCGGATCACAATAAGCGAGTTGGTGGCGACTGGCCTTGTGTCGTGAGCCGAGTTCTGAAGTCGCAAACGCGACGGCAGTTAATAGCCTGGGTGAAGCGAGTCATCGAGCGGAACCCCAGGTTAATTAGCCGGGCTAGGCGTGAGTCGCAACGCGACGGCACTTTGAATCGTCATCGTGTTCAAGACCGTGCCGTCGCTTCGCGACTCAGGACATGATTGGGCTTGGTCAACCTGGGGTTCCGTTCGCTTCGCGAACTCCACCCCAGGCTATTAACTGCCGTCGCGTTGCGACTACGATCGATCGACGCACCGGTGCTGTTTGGCGGAGAGCAACCCGCACCGGTCACCCAGACCGGTGCGAGTTGATCTTTGCGCGTGGCTGCGACGGCTCTGTGGCAAATCTTGGTGATTTTTCACTGCAATTCCTGCCGCTGTTGCAATTCGTTTCGCTCACGTTTCTTTCAAGCAGCGGGTGATAACCCGTCCGTGACATCAGCAGCCGCCACGATTCGTCAAAAATTCTTTCAGTATCACTTGACATTTGGCCACATGTGTAGTTACATTTAGCTACAGTTGTAGCTAAAGGGGAAGTGACGATGAATGGTGAGTTGAAAATATCGGACTCGGAATGGGACGTGATGGAACCGATCTGGACGGCGGGAGCGGGCACGGCGGCGGATGTCATCAAGTCGCTCCGCACGACCCATAACTGGAATCACAGCACAATCCGCACGCTTCTCGCACGTCTCGTCGAAAAAGGTGCTCTGGACTATGAAGTCGATGGGGCAAAGTACATCTATCGTGCTGCCGTCTCTCGCAATCAATGCGTTCGACATGAGGGCCGCTCGTTCCTAGCCAAGGCGTTCGGTGGCGATGTCACTGCGCTGCTGGCTCACTTTGTTGCTGACGCATCCCTAAGTCAGGAACAGATTGACCAACTCCGTCAATTGCTCGACAAAAAGAAGAAGCCGAAGGAGAAAAAAACATGAATCAGATGATGGATGTGATCGGACCGGCGGTATGGCGTGCTTCATGGCAAGCGACACTATTAGCGATAATTGTCGTTTTCCTCCTGCGCGGCTTTGGAGATCGATTGTCGCCGCAATGGCGTTTCCTACTCTGGGGCGTGGTCTTGGCGAGACTCCTTTGCATTGTCACTCCCGGAAGTCCTTGGAGTCTGTTTAATCTCGCCCACTGGAGCATTGACGTGGCCCCAACTCCGGTTGCTCGGATTGTGGAAGGAACTCAATCTACCCAACGCCCGCAAAATCTTCATCCGAAAAATGCTCTCTCCAGTACAGGTGTAGACTTGCCGTCGGTGGACGCGGCGGCGAATAATAGCGTCGTGCAAGCCAATGAATCAGCGCTACGTCCTGCCGTTGCCTCAGCGAACGCAACCGGTTCTGCACCATACAATATTGCAGCACTGGATTTCACCTTCATCATCCAATCGCTTTCGATCCTTTGGGGTATTGGTTGCTTGCTAATGCTATTACAACTGACATGGAACGTTTCAATTTTGCGGCGACGACTGTCCGTGTGCCAGAGAGTAACCGATCCAGTCACTTTAAACCTCCTAAAAATCGCCTGCAGACGAATGGGACTTCAGCGAAGTCCAGCATTGCTCGTTTCCCCGAGTCAACACAGTGCTTTTGTCGTAGGGGCTTGGAACCCGCGTATCGTCGTGCCAGAGGTGATCCTCACGGACGCTTCGGCCGCCAGGCTTCGTCATGTCCTGGCTCATGAGCTCGCACACTTGGTGCGTGGGGACCTGTACACGAACTGGTTGTTAATTGTTGCAAGGATTCTGCATTGGTTCAATCCCATTGCATGGTGGACCGTTCGCGAGATGCAAGCCGAACGCGAGGCCGCTTGTGATGAATTGGCTTTTGCTGCATTAGGTGATGCTGAACGCTCCGGTTACGCATCCTCCATTGTTGAGCTTGCGGCGATCCTGTCGCCAGCCACGCTTGCCCCTGGATTCATTGGCCTGTTCTCATCAACCGGACGACTCAATGCACGCATCGAACGACTATTGCGATTCCCCTCCACTGCGGTCCTGCGTACTCCTGTGGTTGCCTGTATGCTGATTGCGTTAGCCATGATCGGTTTAACCGATGCCATGCCGGGTGCAATCGCTCAACTTCCGAAAGAGACAACAGGAGCAAAGGACAACACCAGCGAAAACAACCATACTGTCAGTGGGCAATGCTTGGAGAGCGTCGTTCGGACCCCATTGGCCGGTATCACGGTGAAACTCTATCGTCTGGACGGGAGGACTTCGCTGGCGGTGGAGATTGCAACGACAACCAGTGACGCTGAAGGTCGTTACTCGTTTCCTGGGTTGGTCGCACCCCGCCGTGAAAACCATCTCGATCGGCTCGACTATGGTGCCTTCGGTTTCGCCAACGACCGCCCCGTTGGCCGAAGTTTCCATCACTTTGACGAGAACGACAAAGAAGTCACGCAAATTTGGATGGGGCGCGAAAAGTCGACAATTGCCGGCAAAGTGATCGACTCGGCTGGGCGACCTGTGGCCGGTGCGACCGTGCTGCCATACATCATTATGGATCAGCCTGTTCCTAGCCTTCACTCTGCAACGACCGACGCCGACGGTCGATTCAAACTGGACGGAATAGGCGTTATTAAATGGCCGCATGGCGAACAAGTAACATGCAACTTTAAGGTGCGGCATCCTGATTATCCCGAAGTCATGGGAGGAGCGAAGACACTGCCGGCCGACGTCGTCGTCACTCTGCCGCCAGCTTGCATGGTAAGTGGTACTGTCCTCGACAGCGTAACTGGGCAGCCTGCAGTTGGAGCCGTCATTACGGCCCGACGTACCGACGAGTGGAAACAGACTTACTTTTCCACGGATGCCCAAGGACGATTTCGCTTCGCCGTACTTGAGGGGCGATATGACTTTATTGTGGACGCGAACGAGCGAGTTTGCGTTGCCACGACCGGTCGAGATTGCCGTGCCGGAGAAAAGGTTGAGTTGCAGGAATTCAAGCTTATCGGTGGAGGATTGATAGCAGGCTATGTCGTCAACACGGTTACAGGCGAGATGGTTAGCGTTTCCGAACACAAGGACACGCTGATGCTTGGATTATTCGGACCATCGCAGCCACCTAGCACCGTCATCTCACCGCAGCGAATGGCAGCGGTCGACAAGTCGGGTCGTTTTCAATTGCGTGCCGCTCCAGGAGAGAATTTCCCATACTTTGTCAATACACGCGGAGTTCGCATGGCTTGGGATACTCAAAAGCAGCCGCCGGTCATTGTTCACGAGGGCGAAACGACGACCTACAACATGCTTATCACACCGGAAGTTCCACCCAAAGAAAAACTCGCTGCGGCCCGCAAGTTAGTGGAGGCGCTGTCAAAAAATCCTTCCGATCGCACCGCTCAAATCTTGCTCGAATTCCGCAAGCTCAATAACACCGTAGATGAGTGCGAAACCTGGTGCATGCTGATGCGTGAACTAGTAAAGATTGGAAGTGATGCTATCCCGCAGTTGACTGCTGAACTGGATCAGACCACCGAACTGGATCTGACCACGGAAGGTGGAATGCTCCGCCGATTGCCGTTCGCGCTGCGAGCCATCGGCGATGCTCGAGCAGTGCCAGCCCTTATTCGGGCTATTCCCAAGACGCTGCGCACGGGCAGTAGCGATTACGGGTTGATGGTGGACGATAAAGATCTGCTCGAGTTCATGCAGTTACATGACTTGGACAAGGACAAGCGAGAAAAACTTTTTGATCTTGGGAGACCAGTCCGCGAAGTTTTTGGTGCTCTCCACAAACTGACGGGGCAGGATTTCAACGACCGCGAGCTTTCTATGCTAAGCCTAAGTGAGGATCCTAGGAGGCAGATTCTACAGCGTCGCCTGTTCGTGCAACACGCAAAACGATGGCAAGAGTGGTGGCAAGCCAACTGGCAGAGTCTTACCAAGGATGCCGCGTTCAAAAATGTTGATCTGAAGATCGTTGAAGAACCGATGCCACCTGCAGTTCAGATACTTGGGAAGACGGCCAAACTCGTCGACCTATCAGAGGGTGAAGTGCTCTCGCCAGCGATTCAAGGTGGTGAGTACGCCACTCATTTCTACGATCTTGATAGTGGGTATGAACCGATTTGGCCAGCTGAGGTCCCCAAAGATGAAACGGCAAGTCAGTCGAAACCATTGGCGGATTGGGTACAAAAAAAGGGGGTTGATCTGATGTGCGTCACTCATCGTTCGCCCGATGGAAAAGAGACTTACGTTTTGCGTGCATTTGGAATGAAAGTTCGGGAGATCAATTCGCGGGAATTGCGAGACCTTGAAAGGTTGATCTCTGCGGGGCAACTTCCCGAGGGCCGACCTGTTGGCGAGCTGCTGATGCATTTCGACACTGGGTCACAGCAATACGTACCGGAAGCCAATGCCGCCTTCATTTTTATCACACGCGAAGGTAACATGGGACTGATCGAAATCACCGATCGCATTACGCGTACCGCTAACATGACCGGGCTGGCATCAGGCTCATCGTCAGGAGGCGTCGGCTTTCACAAAGGTGTTCAATTCAATCTGAAGGAAATTATTCCTTGACGAACAGGGCATGACTGCTTTCGTGGCCGACGTTGCTAGCGTCGGCTCGGATGCTAGTGTCGGATCAATTGCTAGCGTCGGATCAGATGCTGGCAGCATCCGCCCCGGCAATGGTTAACTTGGTTACCGGGTCCATTTTGAGCAAAGATTGCAGATGCATTACGTACTTTTGGTAATGGTCGGTAGGCGTGTCGTGGTACCAAATATGGTCGGATGCTGGACACTTGCCGATGATCGTTCCTTTGAGTGCAGGGCTCACGTGAATGCGACCTCCTTTGGACTCCCAGTCCCAGTAGGAGGCGAATACGGGCGGTCCGTCGAAATCATGGATAGCCCACTTTTTCGCCCACTTGTTCTCACTCAGCTCTGTCCACAGCTCTTGTCGCGATTTACTGCGGTCGGAAACGGAATCTATCCCCGCCTCGTATTCCACTTGCGCTAACAGTTTGTTCGTGGCAAAGAAAATGTGGAGCTCTTCCCATGGCTGACCACCTCTCACCGAAAACGCTTGCGCCAGCGATTTGTGAAGCTGCCAGTTTGTCGCACCTACAAATACAATCTTTTGATGGGTTGTCATCAGAAGCAATGGCGGGACTTTGAATTTTCCGTCCGCACCTAGCATAGTCGGACGTAGGGAAGGCAACAGCTCCTCCTTGAAATCCCACGACGATTTGCCTGCGACCCAGTCAGGTTGTTCACTCGGTTTCACGCTCCCATGGAGCGAACGGAATTGTCCGAAGGAATCGAATCGTTTATCGGCGGGGGAATTCCGCTGAGCCATGGCGATGACGGAAGGCATTAGCCGGAAGGGTGCGTTTGGCCAAGGAACATCGGTGCCGCTCAGCAATTCGACTGCAGTCTTTTCGGTGGTGGTTCGTTCTTTGTTCCAATCGGATTTTTTCTTAAAGATGTGCTTGGCAACAATCGGAGCTATGCTTTTACGGAACTCTTTTAGCAGGTCTACCGCTCTCTTGTTAATTTCGCCAACCTGGTCATCGCTCGGAATCAAGTTCTTCACCGCAGAATCACCAGAATGAAATCGCTTGAGCAGGCACCCAAGCAAAGCGAGCCGCAACGTGTTTGCAGGGTATGCATTCGAGTCCGAAATCTCGACCAATGGCGAGAGAATGTTGAGGTAGCGTTGCAAAGCCACGATGAACGCTTCGCCTGAAAGTGTTAAGCCAACGGTGTCGGCTACAATTTCTCGCATCCAAGCTGTCCAGTATTTCTTTAGCGGTGTTTCTTTGACTTCTTCTAGAATCGAAGAGGTGATGCCGAGATAGTAGTCCACCGCATGCCCGACTTCGTGGGATAGCAACGGAAAATACTCTGGGGACCGGGCCATTTGGCCAGGCAAACAAATCACGGGAAAGTAGGCGAGCTTTTCCTGACGATCGATTAGGCTAGGCTGTGTTTGGAAAAGCGAGGGAATGGGTAGATCCGCATTGGGAGCCCAAACGGCGGGTGTCATGGACGAATCGATGGCAACCAAAGGGCCGATCGGGATCTTGTCGTCGTCTTGAATAAAGAACCGAAAGCCCTCGACACACATCCAGTCGGCGGCTTCAAGCACTTGCGATTCGAAGCCCATTCGCGGCTCAATGAAAGCTCGTTCAACGAACCGAACCGATTGTTCAAGCTCCATATTCCTAGTCATCAACAACTGTCGATTAAGGTCGATGTCGGCCGTGAGGTCGGTACTCGATTTTTCGAGTTGACTGCAGTAGTTGATTAGCTCCTTGCAATAGACTTCAATGAATTGATTCAACTCGGCTGCGTGGCGAGGAGTGATTGAAATAAGATTGTTCGCGGCATTCGTAAGGCGATCGATTATGGATTGAGCGCGTTCAAGTGTGAGATGCGCATCCTTGAGTGCTAGCTTGTTTTCGGCTTGGCGTTCGGCTGCTGTTTTATCGGGCATGGTGTGGATAGTTTTCTTTTGTTTTTCGTAGCTGAGCGAGGCCCTCGCTCAGGTAGGAACCCAACGAGCGAAGGGCCTCGCTCAGGTAGCTAGCCAACGAGCGAAGGGCCTCGCTCGTTTACAATTGTCGCCTTTTGCTTTGCAAAAGGGCGTGAACGTGCGAGACTCCTTTCTGGGTTAGACCGGGAATTGCTTTACTTGTGCCGCGGGAAGCGTGTAGAGTTTCTTGAAGCCAGCTTTGTCGTTGTCGGTCAACTTAAAGTCGAGCGTTCCTCGGCCGTTCAGCGGATAGTGCATCACCGACTGCGAGTCGTAATCGGTAAGAGCCGCGCCCCCTATCCCACCTGTCACCCATTTTTCCATTTGACTTTTTTGGGCTGGAGTCATTCCTTGTTGGGCTGGTGCACGAATGTGTTCATGTCGAAACCCTAAAACGTGTCCCAGTTCATGTCGAATCACACCAACAGGGTCAAAATCATTGGGCTCGACAAAGGTGGTTGGTCCGATATTAACGACTCGTTTGCTGGCAGGGTCATTTGGAAAAAATGCGACCGCGTACAAATTCGGATCGCTGTTGGGATCGAAAACAAACTTAAACAAAGGTTTTGTTTTTTTCTTTTTGAAGGCCACGACATTGTCGATACCCGTTTCTTTTGCGGCAGTATTCCAGTCTGCAGTGGCCTTGGTGCAAATCGTTTTGGCCATCGCCAGCGCATCTGGGTCACTGCTAAACGAATCTTCATCTATGGCCCATGTCAAGACAGCGGGTAATTCCCATCGCATAGGTTTCCCATTGATGGTAGCTGCAACTAGACCCTCCAAATTGGGAGGTTGGGCTGCTGTTGGTTCAACCAAGCTTGCGATTTCCTTTGCGTAGGCAAGCAACTCGGATTCTAGAAGCTTTCGATCCGTCTCGACAATGTAATACTTTTGGCCTCCTATCGTCAGGGTAGGAGCATCGCGCTTGATCTTCTCGACAAGTTTCACGGGGTCCATGGAATTGTTTCCTTCTAAATGGGCGTTAAGGACAGACTTTAAAACTGTTTTGCAATGACAGGAACGTAAGCGTCACGAATCGAATGTTCTTTGACGCTGAATCCGAAGAGCGCTTGGCTTTCCATGCGGGCTTCGGTTGGCGGCAGACGAAGTGCTCCTGGCAGAGCGGGCTCGGAAAGGCGTTGGAGTCGCGCTTGCATTTCGTCGAATTGCTCTCGGGACATTTCAGCCGGTTGTGGCTCCGCGGATGGGGCAACCAGAGAAGTAAGACCAGCCGCAGCATGGTTGCCAGTTTGACCATGGCGATCGAACCAAGTCAACTTGCCAAAGTGTTGGTATCCAGGGGGTACTTGGGGGACGACATCTTGATGGTTCACAAATCGGTGGTAACGTCCGTCGAGCTTGGAGTGATACAGGTCTGTTATCCCACTTACGGCTAATTTCGGTTGACCGTAGGTGTAGACACCTGCGATGGAGTGATCGCGTTGGTATGCGGCACCAGCAATGACAGCCAAGGCACCGCCGAGACTGTGCCCTGTGATCCAAAGTTGCTTTTGCGTTGCCTGGATGCGGTTTAGGATCGAGTCGACGGTGCCCTTTGCTTGTTGGAAAGCGTTTGCGAAGCCGCTGTGAATTCGACCATAAGGAGAATCCTGTGCGGCCACGCTAAGGTTCCCCAGCCAGTCTGCAAGGTTCTTCTCCGTCCCGCGAAAACTGAGCAATACGACCTTGCCGTCCCATGCGATGAAACCTTGTGTTTCGTTGACGTTGAACAATTGACAGCCTTCGAATCCCCAATCTGACTTGGCCGCATTCTCGAGGACGAGCGTGTTTTTTTGGTATGCAAATTCGCTCGCGACGGCCAAAGAGAGGGCGTTTTGCCAGGAGAATGGGACCGACCGCAACGACATGCGATCAAAGCTATGTCGTCCCGTATTTCCCGTTAACTGCAACATCGCTCCACTAGTTCCATCGGATGCGAACCGTTTGATAAGCGCATCAGAAACATATTCGGTCAAAGGAGATTCGGTGGGCGTGGGCGTAGCACGTGCAACCAGAGCTCCACTCGTCGATTCCACGTAATTCTTGTTTTTTAGGTCATTCAAGCTTATCGGCATGAGGTTCGGCGACTTTCCTTTCGCGATGGCTTCGACGGCCATGATGACGGTCGGTTCTACGCAGAGCATGCTATGTTCGCCATGGATCTTAAAAGCATTCAAGCCGGGCACGAGCGAAGAACGCGTCAGCACAGCCCCATCGCCTTCACGATTCATCACGTTAGGAACACGATCGATATGATCTTCATTCCAGGGCATTTCAGCGACGGTGGGAAAGTCGAGAGAGACTAGGTGAGTGCTCTTAGCAAGGATCGGGCTTGTCCAAACCGTGCCTTTCACATCCAGGCTGTGATCCAACCATTCCTGTCGCGGTTTGACAGCCCCAGGCCAACCCTTGGTCGAGTAGAATTCAGCCGCTTCTGGGAACAGTTCAGGGTTGGGCAGTAGGTCAACAAGCCCCGGGAAGCTAGAAGCCATGCGCTGCAAATCTTCAAGGGTCTCAAAGATAGAGAGGCGATCCATTTTTTCAAACGAGGGCGATTTCCCCAGGATGGCCACCGCCGCACTGTAAGCACCGCCCAGCGGCGACCCAACGAAAACGCAATGCTCGACCACGGTATCCCAGTTTTGGTGTCGGGCTGCGTAGGCGGAAGCCACAAGACCGCCCATCGAATGACAAACGAGTATGACCTTGCGACCTGCCTGGACGGTTCCTAAACCACGCAGAAAGGCATTCAGCATGTCTGCAGCCACGAAGACGCTCCTTCGCCAGTCGTAGCAGTAGACGTGACTTTGAAATCCGAGTTTTCGCCATCCATCCAACGCCTTCTTGTACTTCTTGATGACTGGCCCGTCTGTTTCAAGGTGCACATTGGGTTGGTCACTCATGCCATCTGGCTGCAATGTGAGGCAGCGAGCATATCGCCCTTTGATGAGTTCCAAGTAATCAAGCCAAATGCGGTTCCTGCGACCGCTGACGTCCGCTAAATGACAATCGGTCACTCCGTGCAGAAGCACGATTTGCGGGAGTGACGGGTCGATCTTGGGAGGAAAAAAGAGTCCGGCTGCCTCAGCTAAACTCTCACGAGCTCGGCCAGCGATCGCCTCTACTATCGCCTCCTTGCCGCGTACATTATCAAACAAGCCATCAAGAACTTCTGTTTTAGAATTCCAAAGCTCCAACAATTCGTTATCGTCGATACAGCCAATCAAGTCATGGTCGGATATCATTTGCTATAACCCTTTGCGAAAGCTCTAACAACAACCCAGCACTTCAACGTTAACGAGACATGACAACGCGGTTTTCGGGAATTCGCTCAATGCGACTCTCTTCTAGTTTTTTTGAACCTTCGTAAATATACCAAATCTCTAGGTCGCGGTGCGTTTCGGAATTTCGATACGGCTAGGCGACTCCTGGGGAAGCAACTCGGCGAGGCTGTGCTAAAACATTGTGCTTGAGCGCCAAGTCGGAGGACAATCCATGCGTATGCTTCAGTCCAACGCACTTTTGCGGAGCAAAAGGCGACAGACAAAACCGCAAAGCAATCGCTACGCTACGTAGGGTAGCAATAGTCCGCGAATGTGCGATGGAATTTCAATGCTAGAGAGGTTTTCACCGACGCGAGCGCAACAGACGCTGGTTATCTTTCCAGAAGCGATAATCGTGTTTCCGATGGACAATTGGTGTTGGTAGGTGACGCTCTTGGTCCCGAGGGAGGCGATCCAAGTTTGAATTGCTATCACATCTTCAAACTTGGCGGGCGATTTGAATTCGCATTCGACTTTGACCCTAGGCCAACTACAACGAACCATCAGCGAGTCTTCACGACTGGATGCATTGGCAGCGGCGACACTTAGCCCAAGCGACCGGAGCAAAGCGTGTTCCGCTTGCTCCATGTAGATAATCAGCGATGAGAAATGGGCGATGCCAGCAGCGTCGGTCTCGCAGAATTCGACACGACGCTCAGAAGTAAAAACCGACGGCATTACTCTCCGACGTACGGCATCAAAGCCATGAATCGAGCACGCTTGACAGCTTGGCTTACGGCATGCTGGCTGGCAGCTGAGCAACCGGATTTTCGTCGGCTAACAATTCGGCCATGACGATTCACGAGCTTAGTGAGCAGTTCTACGTCCTTGTAATCCACATACATTGGCCGAGGGCGTTTGCCTTCGACTAATAGCGGATCGCGTTTCTTGATTTTGGTCCGTAGACGCGCCCTTTTTCGGGGAACTCTTTTTCCATTTGGGGGGCGACGCGAATTGAACATAGCCAACGAGTTTAGTTAGAACGAAACGAAATGAAAAAACGCAGCGCGTTTAGGGCCACGTATCGTAGCCGTTCCAGAAAACTCCTTCAATAGCCAATGAGGGTGGATGTCACTCATTTTTTCGTCCCAATCGCAATCCTGCGGATTTCATAGCTTTTGAGCCATCGGCGGCTACCGATCGGCCCTGGGTCGGATTGATTCCTACAACCAGAAAATTCCACCCTACAATCCGCAAATTCCAAGTCCGGCGAGTTCGTTGCTACGCAACTTCCGCCCGATCTAACGAAGAATTTCCGCCTGTATTCCGATGACATTTCTTGAGAATTCGTTTCTGAGGAGAACCGTCGTGAAAACAAACATTACCGTAAATTCGCCTCTTCACGAGACTTTCCGTGTTCTAGGACTCGGGTCGAATCTTGCCTGCGTGCAGGTGCTAGGTGGGGCTCTTGCTAGTCCCATCGTGACGGTGCGTCTTCTGGCATTGCAGACTTTGATTCACCGTGGCGGGCAAGCCGAGATGTCAGCCATCCTAGAACGGATTGATAACTGCAACGAAGCCGAACTGCCTTTTCTTGCCAATCATGTTTCGTCGTTGATCGTTCCGATTGAGATGGGTCTTGGCGACCGAAATCCGCTGAAACGTCAAAGATCGTTGTGTGCCATCGCTAAGCTTCAGATTGCATCCCAATTCCACCATCTAGTTCAAGCGGCCCAGTCCCCCGACGACCCTCAGCAAATTGTTGCCGCAGAGCTTGTGCTTGGTTTAGCATGCAAGCTGGGTGCCGAAGCCCGCCGGAATAAAGGGAAGACTAGTAATACAAGTCGAGAACGGTTGCTTTCTGATCTCTGGCAATCGATGTTGCTGTTCAACGAACATAGAATTTTGCAAATCGTTGACGCATGGCTATGCGCATCCCATTGGGAAGATCCAGCGTTTAAAGAGCTCTTTAGACCAACGCGAAGCAATCCGGTTTTCAAGTTCGTGACACGGCAACTGAAGCACGCTCATCGAACTCAATTCACGGAACTCTTGGCAGGAGTACTTTGGAGCCAAGCGCCAAGCCCAGAGGCGGTACAAGAATTAGGGGAAAGGACCGACCAAGCCATGGCGGTCCAGCTGGCTGAATACTTCATCAAGTTTGGAATCACTCCAATAGTGTCGAAAAACCTAGCGATGAAGATCCCAATCCAGTGCATCGAGCAACTGGATTTTTCGGACAACGCTGTCTCGATTGTTCATCGCTGCGCTTTGGTTCAACTCTTGGCCGCAGCCGACACGTCTCCTGACAAAATCATTTTCGGCATAACGAAACTGCTCGAAACCCGAGATTTCACAGTCGATCTCGCTTGCTCAAACGCCATTCGCAATCTTAGATCCTTGAAGCCCGAGATTGTTGTAATGGTTCTGAGCGACTGTTTTGAAGCGCCTGGTATGAAGCCGCATGAAGCCCCTCCTTGGAAATCCAGGTTACGAACAGCGTTGGAGAGATTGATTGAACTTTATCCACATCAGGCCCCAGCCGTTCAAAGCAGTATTGAATTCATATTCTCCGATTTTCGGTGCGAAGAGTTAATCAAGCATTTGGATGACTGGCCGGAATCGCACTTGATGGCATACGCCAAAATCGTGCGCATCGCCGAAGTGGGTTTTGTCGAGTTCATTGAAAGGGATGCCCAATCCCAATCCACAGTCAAACGAAGTCGCGCTATCCACGCAGTTCGATTTCTCGGCATAGACAACGGTCTTGCCGATATTACGCTTGAAGCCATCCAAGACAAAAGCGAAAAAGTCCGTATCGAAGCGATCTATGCGATTACTACCGGACGCAACCGAAACGATGCGATAGAAATCCTACTTCCACTCATACGAGATGAAGATCAATCGGTCAAAACCGCCGCAAACTTTGCTCTGTCCAGTCTTAGAACTTAGCCATCCATGATTGACAAATTTCCCGTTAGTTTTTCTGCGATACTCCGCATTGAAGGATACGACCGCCTCATCGTAAAATGGTGGTGGGTCGGCTTAGCCATCATCTCGCTGATGGTCTTGCTTGCCAGTTGGCGACTAACTCTCCATGCCATTTTGTGGTGGAACAAGCCTAGGTCGAAGCCAAAGGGCCTTTTACGGCAACTGGTGCGTGTCCACCGGCTCAGTTCCAAAGAAAGAGCTTTAATTTCCCGACTTGCGCCGACATTACCGCGTGGAGTTCCGGTCGCAATTCTATTTGCGGACCCATCCAGTTGGGCTTGGAATCAAATAAAAGAGCCAACGGTTCTCGACTCTATGGAAAAATTGTACGTCAAGATCTTTGGGTTTCCTCGTGATCGCTTAGGTAGTTAATGGTATAAACTCGGGAAATCGCCTTGTTTGGAATTGAAACGTCTGGAGAATTTTCCGTGTCCGAAATTGATAAAAAGCTTGCATCGCTCGGCCTATCCCTGCCACCGGCTCCGAAACCGGTTGGCCTTTACAAACCAATGCTCATCGTTGGAAATCTAGTTTATCTTTCCGGTCATGGACCACTCCAATCGGACGGCAAGCTCATTCTGGGACGTGTGGGGGCAGATATGACCCTTGAGCAGGGGCAATTGGCAGCTCGCCAGACCGCTTTGGCGATGCTGGCAACGCTTCGGGCCGGGTTGGGTTCGTTGGATCGAGTGGTACGAATTGTAAAAATCCTTGGACTAGTCCGGTGCACAGATGACTTCGGGCAGTCGCCAGCCGTGATCAACGGATGCAGCCAACTATTTGTCGACCTTTGGGGTGACGATCTCGGGATCGGTGTCCGCAGCGCACTGGGTACCAATGCCCTGCCGGGTGGTATGGCCGTCGAAGTTGAAGCGATCGTCGAAATCAAGCCATAGTCATGACCGAACGCCAAACCCTGTCATTTATTTCTAAGGCCCTGGAACGAGCTGGGCTCCATCCGAAAACCAAGTACGGGCAAAACTTCCTTGTCGATCTGAATTTGCTCGATATCCTCGTCAAGGGATCGGATATTCAGAAAACCGACGTCATCCTGGAAGTCGGCACGGGCATGGGGTCCTTGAGCAAACTCATGGCGCCTCTAGCAGGTGCGATCGTTACGGTCGAAATCGACCGCGATCTTCAAGCCTTGGCGGCAAAGGAACTTCGAGGTGCCGACAATATCACCATGCTTTCTTGCGATGCGCTTCGCAATAAGAACCACATGCGAGAAGACGTTTTGGTGGCGGTGCGCGAACGGCTGGCCAGCATTCCCGGTTCTCGGTTCAAATTGATAGCCAACTTGCCATACAATGTTGCGACCCCCATCATCAGCAACTTGCTCACCGTCGACCCCTTTCCGGATCGCATGGTGGTCACCATTCAAAAGGAGTTGGCGCAGCGCATCACCGCCGAGCCAGGCTGCAAAGACTACAGCGCTCTAACGATTTGGATGCAAAGCTTGTGCGATTGTGAGATCCTTCGCATCTTGCCTCCGAGCGTCTTCTGGCCGAGCCCGAAAGTGGACTCCGCCATCATTCGCGTAACGCCCAATCCAGCCAAGCGAAGTCGCATCGTTGACCTCGAGTATTATCATTCTCGTTTGCGGGCACTCTTCTTTCATCGTCGTAAGTTCTTGAGAAGCCAACTGTTCACAGCCACGCAGGACGATCTTTCCAAAACACAGATCGACGAAATATTGGAAAAACTCGGTCTCGCCCCCAATCTTCGAGCCGAACAACTCAGCGTGGAACAGATTATTGAGTTGCTGGAAGCGACCCGCTTGATGACCTTGGCCAATCCTGTCGCCAGCAAAGCATAAGTACGAGAGCCTGACATGTTTACCGGATTGGTTGAAGCGAAAGTGACTCTCGTGGACTCGGTGATTGAGGGAACCGGCAAACGCATGGGCTTTGACCTAGGCCCGATTTCTGATGGCGCACGCATTGGCGATAGCATCGCTCTCAATGGCTGTTGTTTGACGGTTGTGGCAATCGACGGAACGAAGTGCTGGTTCGAATTGGGTGCAGAAACGCTTTCTCGCACTAGCCTTGGCAAACTTGAACTGTCGCATCAGGCCAATTGCGAGCGGTCGCTGAAAGTTGGAGATCGACTGGGCGGGCATTATGTTACTGGACATATCGATGGCCAAGGCGCACTCGAGCGTCGTCGCGACGAAGGGGAGTGGTCTTATTTCTATTTTAAGGCGCCGGTCAGTTTGCTTCGGCAAATGGCCAGCAAAGGTTCGGTCACGATTGACGGCGTAAGTCTCACTTTGGTGGACGCCAACGACGATTTCTTTAGTGTCGCGTTGATCCCACATACCCTCAGTCATACAACCCTAGGCAGCTTGCGAGTTGGCGACCGCGTGAACTTAGAAACCGATATACTGGCCAAGTACGTGCAGCGAGCCCTCGTATCGTTTAACCCCGAGCCATAGGCGATGGCCTTGTTGCTCTCTCTCGAAAAACCCTTTCGAAAGTCGCCTTTATGATCCGAGGAATCTTGCTGTTTGTCGCTTTAATCGGATGTGGAATTTCGATTCCAACCGCGGCCCAGGAACCGGCACCTTCGGGTGTACCTGACGATGTCGCATTTCAAACTGCAGATATCATTAGCGAAGGAACTCGTTTATCGGCGGAGCTCTATTCGCCCAAGAACTCAAATGAAAAACTCCCAACGATCGTAATGTCGCATGGTTGGGGTGGAACGGCGGATTCGCTTCGGATGGACGGAATCGCATTCGCCCAAGCCGGTTTTTTTGTGGTCACGTTTGATTATCGCGGCTGGGGCAAGAGTGACGCTAGGCTGATTGCAAAGAATCGGCCTGAGTCGAAGGATGGAAAGCTGCTCGCCGAAGTGACGGAAGTGCGAGGAGTAGTCGATCCAATCGATCAAACAGCGGATATCTTGAACGCGTTGAGCTGGGTCCATGGCAATGACAAGTGCGATCCCGAACGCATTGGCATCTGGGGCTCTTCTTTCTCTGGTGGTCATGTGGTCTACGTCGCCGCCCGCGATCCGCGCGTAAAGGCGTTTGTTAGCCAAGTCGGCTCCATGGATGCCCGATGGGTCGTGACGATTCCGCAGATTCGCGCGCATACGTTTAGTCAAGGCAATCTGAGAACCAACGGCAAGATTGGATACCCAGAACCGTTCAAGTCCTTCAACAACATGCGAGGAGAACCGGTTTGGGAAAAGTTGATGCAGTATGCGCCCATCGAAGATATTGGTCGCTGCAAGGACTGTGCAAAGCTATTCATCATCGCCGAGAAGGAGGAGCTCTTTGATAACAAAGATCACGCGATCTTGGCCTATGAGCGTGCCACTGGAGTCAAGAAGCTGATTAGCATCAAGGATATCAAACACTATGGAATCTACAACGAAGGTCGCGACCAAGCCCAGAAAGAAGCTATCGCTTGGTTCGATGAACACTTGAAGCCGAAGAAGGCCAAGCGTGATTCGGTGCGTCAGGTACCAATGCCGAAGCCAAAAAATGAAAGCAGACTCGTTGCGACGGATGCACCCTATGCTAAACCCGGCGAAGGCGATTGGTGCATGTACAATTGCAATCTAGCAGGCTGGCGATACAACCAATTCGAAACGACTCTTGGCCGTGAAAACGTGAGTCAACTCGAATTGAAGTGGACCTTTCCCGCCGAGGGAAGCCAAAACACAGTCGGAGTCATTCATGCGACTCCGTCCGTTGTAGCAGGCGAAGTCTATTTCGGTACGGCGACCTTTCCTGCGTTCTACAAGGTCGCGGCAGATGGCACGCTTTGTTGGATATACCGCAATCCGGCTCGGAAAACGGAGTTGCCCCCTACAAAGGGTGCACCCATCACGGAGAAGCTAAGAAGCGCAGCATCCAATGGTGGCATCTTTTGCTCGGCACTAGTCGACGATGGTGCCGTCTATTTCTCAGATACTGGTGGCTGGATGGTTTGCCTCGACGCCGCCACTGGCTCCGAACGCTGGAAGGTAGATAGCCGCGATGCTTCTTTCCCCGGTTCTCACTGGAACAACACGTTGATGGGATCACCTATCAAGGCGGATGGCAAGGTTGTATTCACCGGGGGCACCTTGGAACAACTTTTTGCCGGCACGAAAGAATATGCAGGTAGCACCGGGCGAGGTTTTGTTGTTGCGATCGATCCAAGTAGCGGTAAAGTTCTATGGAAATATGATGTTGGACCGAAACCGGAGAAGCTTGTGCCGCCCGTTGTCGTCGAGGGATCTTGGGAAAAGTACCGATTTGAATATGGGCCAGCGACTAGCAGCGTTTGGTCGACCCCTTCCTACGATCCAGAGTCGAATGTCATCTTCTTTGGAACGGACGTGAACACAGCACCCCGTCAACCGAGTTCCGACAATCCGTCCTACCACACGGAAGATTCCTGCGCCATCGTTGCGATCGACGCTGCGACAGGCAAAAGAATATGGAACACGCAACTGAGTCCGGGTGACATGTGGACCAATGCGATGCGGGCCTACGACCCCAAGACTGGCCTCTACAAAGATGCAGCGGTAGGTGACACCCCCAAAATCTTTATGCTCGACATCGATGGCAAGCTGACGAAGGTCGTCGGTGCAGGCTGCAAGAATGGTGGATTCTACATCGTACGAGCTGACGATGGGCAACTCGTCGCAAAGACACCAATCTATACAGGTCCGCCAAAACACCCGCCCGCCGATCATGACCCACGCGTACTTGCCCTTCCGAGTCCCATCGGAGGATTGCAGTCTGGCTGTGCCACCGACGGCCAGTCAATCTTTACCAATGGAATCGACGCAATACGTCTATCAACTCAGGAGAGTCCTTTCGCAGAGGGGCAAGTTCCAACGGGTGGCCGCGTAACCGCCACGTCGCTCGACCTAACACGTGAACATTGGCGTCACGAGCGTCCCAAAATTGCCGAAATGGGTGGCACGCCAGGGAAGCCAATGTACCGAGCTGTTGGCGACATCGTTGGTTCCGGCATCGCCTTGGGAAACGGCGTCGCTTATTTTACGTCCGTTGGCAGCGGCAAGTTGATTGCGCTCGATACTTCAACGGGCAAGACCCTCAAGGAAATCGATCTAGGGCCTGTGTTTGCAGGACCATCACTATCCCGCGGTCGAGTGTTTGTCGGAGGTGGCAATACGCTTTGGAACGCCAGCGAGTTCGAGTGCTTCTTTCCAAAACAATACACCGGCAGCTTGCGTTGCTTTGGACTTCCGGCTGAGAAAGCGTTGACGAATTAGTAGGGGCTAGCGAGCGCGTTCGTCAACCAAAAATCACACGTGCAAGCCAGCAGCATGACCGGTGCTCCAGGCGGCTTGAAAATTGTATCCGCCGATCGGTCCATCCAAATCGAGTATCTCTCCCGCAAAAAACAGGCCAGGCATTTTGCGGCTTTGCATGTCCTGAAAGTTCACTTCACCCAAAGCAACACCACCGGCCGTCACCTCCGCCTTCGGATAGCCACGAGTACCTTGAATCGGCACAGACAACCCCTTGAGTCGCTCGATCAAGCCGTTTCGAACTTTCTTGGACATCTCCGCCGTGTGCACTTCGTTGGTCGAGCCAACCAAAGCGACCAAGGCCGTTGCAAGGCGTTTTGGAATGCGCTGGCTAAGCACATTGGTGATCGTCTTGTTCGATTCCTTGGCAACTTCGATCAACCATTGCTCACATGCCTCGCGGGAAACATCCGGCATCAGATCGATCAACATGGCAGCCGCATGTTCGTTAGGCAAATCCGAAAAACAGCGAGAGACATTCATGGCGGTTGGGCCACTACAGCCCATATGGGTCCAAAGCAATCCGCCACGGGATGTCGCTCGTTCCATTTTTGAAATCTTGCCATCCGGTCCGGTGACGCGGGCCGTTACCTCGGCATCCTCCAAAGTGATGCCACTCAATTCATGAACCCATGCTTCGTTGGAAAGCAAGGGGGTCAATGCCGGTCGAAGCGGAGTAATGGTATGCCCCATGGCTTGAGCCCATGGATAGCCGTCACCTGTCGTTCCACAGCCGCTATAGCTGAGTCCCCCACAGGTCAACAGGACGGAGTCGCAGGCGAAGTTCACGCTGGATTGGCCTTGAATCTTTGCCGAGACTTCGAAGCCACCGCTCTCCAACGGAAGTGGGCGAATCGACTGGACTGCGGCACCGGTGACCAAACTAGCACCCTCGCGTGCTAACCGTCGCACGACCGCATCTCGAACATCGATCGCTCGGTCGCTTGCGGGAAAAACCTTGCCGGTTTCTTCGACTTTGGTCGGCACCCCCTCGTGGTCCATCTGCCGGACGACATCTTGGGGAGAGAGTCGGCTTAAAACCGAGAGCAAAACTCGACCGTTTTTCCCAAAGGCGTCTGCGATTTTGCGGCTTTCGCAGTTGTGGGTGATGTTGCAGCGCGTCCCCCCCGACATCAGGATTTTGACGCCCGCTTTGTTGTTCTTTTCCAATATCAAGACTTTTCTGCCACGCGCAGCAGCGGTTCCGGCAGCCCAAAGCCCCGCTGCACCTCCACCTACAATGATGACGTCCCACCGGGTTTGCATGAATGATTCGCTATTCGTTCTGCACGATTTTGGATTCGAGGGTACACTATGTTCGAAGGTTTTGGCGACTTTCGTGACACGACGCCGATCAAAAGCTACCACCCAATCCAATCCATGTCGACCGAAGTAAAAAAAACAGAAGTTGGAAGTTATTTCATTTCCAACTACCCACCCTTTTCGCAGTGGACCGGGGACGCCTTGCCAGTCATCCAAGCTGCGATGGCGAATCCGCCGCTAAAACAACGGTCGGAATCCGGCCAAGAGATTGAAACTCCGCTGGGTTTGTACCTGCACATTCCGTTTTGCCGCAAGCGTTGCAAATTTTGCTACTTCAAGGTTTTTACCGACGTCAACGCCAGCGAGATCGAGCGTTACGTTTCGGCTTTAACCCATGAAATCGGGTTGGTTTCACAACTGCCGGTGATGGGTGGCCGCCCCTTTCGCTTTGTCTATTTCGGCGGCGGTACCCCGAGTTTTCTATCGGTCAAACAATTGCAATCCCTCTTCGACCGATTGCATAAGAGCATTTCTTGGGACCAAGCCGAAGAAGTCACCTTTGAATGTGAGCCCGGCACTCTTAGCGAATCCAAAGTCCATGCGCTTCGCGAACTAGGTGTTACCCGACTAAGTCTTGGAGTGGAGAATTTTTCGGATGCTATTCTTGAAGAGAATGGTCGTGCCCATTTATCCAAGGAAGTCCACAAAGCCTGGGAGTGGATCGTGGCCGCGGGTTTTCCCAATGTGAATATCGATTTGATCTCCGGCATGGTCGGCGAGACATGGGACAACTGGCGAGAGAACGTTCGACGAACGTTGGAGCTTTCGCCTGAAAGTGTCACCATTTACCAAATGGAATTGCCCTTCAACACGGTCTACTCCAAGGACTTACTGCAGACCCATCAAGCGGCTCCAGTCGCTGATTGGCAAACAAAACGGGACTGGGTTCAGTTTGCGTTCGAAGAATTTCAGAAATCAGGCTACAAAGTCAGCAGCGCTTATACGGTCGTGAAAGATCCTTCTAAAGTTAGTTTTTCGTATCGGGATAACTTGTGGCGAGGTTCGGATTTGATCGCAACGGGTATTGCAAGCTTCGGGCATGTGTCGGGAGTGCATTATCAGAATGTACCGGAATGGCCAAACTACATCGGCGCACTGCTCGACGAGAATCGGCTACCCATCGGCCGAGCCTTTGTTCCAACCGAGGAACAATCCCTCATACGTGAGATGATTCTGCAAATGAAGAAAGGCTATCTTGACGTTGCGTATTTTGAAAAGAAGTTTAAAACCAACATCGTTGAGCGATGGCAAAACGAATGGAATGAGTACGTCGACGATGGCTATGTTTTGCTCAAAACGGATGCAACAGGCAATTGCAATCGCGTCGAATTGACCGTAGATGGACTGCTGCGAGTCGACGGACTACTGTCGGCTTTCTTTGAGCCGCAGTTCCGTGGAGTTCGTTACACATGAGCGAGACGCTCACGTTCATGATGGGGGATTTCGCAGCCGAATTCCCGACCGACCGACTTTATGCAAAAAATCACATGTGGGCCATCCCGAAGGAGAGCCAAATCGTTCGTTTTGGTTTCTCGGCCTATGCAGTTCGACTTTTGCAGGATATTTATTTCTTGGAGTTCGGCATCGAAGAGCAAGCCGAATTGAAAAGCCGCCAGGAATTTGGCAACATTGAAAGCAAGAAGGCCGAAAGCGGGTTGTACGCACCCATGACAGGCAAGGTTGTCAGGATCAACGCGCAGTTGCTCAACGATCCGTCAGGCATTAACGTAGATAAATACGGCGAGGGTTGGTTGATGGAAATGCAAGGCGATGCGAGCGAGATGCTCAGTCCACCACAGTATTTGGAACACTTAGCAAAAGCGTGGGATGTTGCCCAACGAACCATCAAAGGGCAAGCCAACACGATCGATTCGAACGAGGAATAAGCAAAATGGTAAGTGCAAACAACGGAAGTTCACCCTCCAACGGTTTGTTGATCGTGGTCTCTCAAGGCCAGAGCCGCAGCCCTGAAAAGCGAGCGCTCGAAGACTCTATTGCGACCATCGCGGCAAGTCTTCCCAATACGACAAGCCTTGTCGTACCCCATTTATACGATCTGGCTTCGGATAGCCAAAGTGTTATTAAAATGCGAGAGTGGACCGGTCCAATCGTCATTCTGAGTTGGCTTTTCGATCGGGCCGGTTTCTGGGTCCTCGATCGCCACGAAATACGTGGCCAGCATGGTGAGGTGCAACTGCTGAATCTGGATCTCGTCAACGACGACGAGGATGAGGAAGAAGAAGGCAAGGAAGACGAGAAGGCTGCCGACCGCGTCGCCAATATCGCGATTCGACCGTCGCGAAAGATTTATTCGATCGACATGCGGGCTGGCAGTACAGCAGAAGTATTCGCGGCTGAGTTTCGACGCATTCTTACAGAAGAACAACTCGATGCACCCAAGAAAGATCTCCTGTCGCTCGATCGGTTCTTGAATCCAACCAACTCGACGGCCTTGTCGATGGACGGTTCGGGGCGATTGGATGTCATTCCCAGCACCCCTGCTTCGCACGAATCACCGCTTGGAATTGTTCCCTTGCGCATGGACGAGCATCCGCAACGGCGCTGGTATCCGGTGATCGACTACAGCCGTTGTACGAACTGCATGGAGTGTATCGATTTCTGTTTGTTCGGTGTGTATGGAGTCGATCGCGGCGAGACCATCTTGGTGGAGCAGCCGGACAACTGCCGAAAAGGCTGTCCAGCCTGCTCGCGGGTTTGCCCAGAGAATGCAATTATGTTTCCACAGCACAAAACGCCTGCCATCGCCGGCGCGCCGGTGGACGCAGGCGGCTTTAAGATTGACCTCTCAAAATTGTTTGGAGCGCCAGAACGGGACGAAGACCCCGCCGAGGCTGCCGCCCGCGAGAGAAACGAGCAATTGATTTTGGCAGGACGAGCTGCGGTTGATTTCAACCCAGCGACTGCGACCTTAGAGTCCGTTGCACCGAAACAAGAACGCAAGCCAGATGAACTGGATTCATTGCTCGATCAGCTCGACGCCTTGGATTTGTAGTTCCGTGAGCAGCAGATTGGATCATCCCAACCCGACGCGTTAGCGAGGGACATTATCGCAGGTCCCTCACTTACGTATCGGGTTGGGATTGGTAGTTCTCACATCGCCGCTCACCTTACTCCGATCGCGAATTCAGCCAGTCCGCCACCCATTGATTGAGCAGCACTTGTTCCTTGAGTCTCGCTTGAGGTGTACAAGCGGCTCGATAGCTTTCCGAATCAGGTAAACAAGAAATCAGTCCGTGCGCCCACTCGCGCTGTTGCTGTTCGCCAATCCTTCGATCCCGCTTGGCATGTTCCGATTCGAACTCACTCGATCTATTTTTTGCAAATCATTGTCCATTGGCGATGATTCCCTGCAGATGCGCGATTCGTTCTCGTTTCCGATAGACTTCTGGAGCGTCTCTGCCATGGCCGGATTATCGTGGGAAATCAATTCCTAGTATATTCCAACCTCAGCCAACATGGTAGGTAGTGAGTTTGGCCGCAGACAAGCGATCCGAAAACACCGGCAAAGCCACTCATTCCGCAAAGACATTTCCCGTCTCGAGTCGCCATTGAAAGGCGTCTGAAACCTTGGTCATGAATTGGCAGCGACTGGTCCACCAAATCAGATCGATCGCCCTGGTCTCGCCCAAAGTCTCACGTAGGCTCTACAAATCCTTTGAGTCGATCGAGGTAGGAGCTTCGGTCAACTTCTTTGCGAAACGAAAAGCAGCTTGCTCGCCTTTAGAAAAACTGGACCAATCGCCACTTGCCAGTCGGGCGGTGCGATCCGCGATCCCGGAGGGTTTCAGTCCACCGACCTCCATCAGCATCTCGCAGTGACCCATGCAATAAAAACACTTCAACCCGCGGGTAACGACCCAGAACACGCTCTCTTCAAAAACACGATCCTGATGCGATTCTTGCTCAAAGACGCGTAAGCATTTGATCCAAGCTGGCCCCAATTTCGGCTGATAGCCAACCACTACCCGACTCCATCGAATGCGTAGCGGGCGACGGTAGAGTCCTGGCGGCAGTTTGGGAGCAATGAAAGGCAGGCAATGAGGATTTGCAATAAGCCGAAAAATTGGGGGATATGGGCGCGGACTGTGGACATAATAATTCCTCGTTCAAAATAAAATCCCAACGGTTTCTATACCGCCGATAGTGTTTATTGTATCGTAAGGTGAACGGAAGAATGAAAACGACCCGTGCGAACGCAGCGGACAGTTTGCAACTCCTCCTACCTTGGACCGAATCGTGAAACACATGACCAGATTTTGGTGTTCCGTTAATTGCCTGACGATTGCAATGGGATGGTACGCGTTTTCTTCCCTCGCCAATGCTCAGGAACCGACAAGCAAAGCACCGTTTTCTCTCGCCGATTTTCCTGGTATCGAAAAAGAATGCATGTCCGCGCTCGAAAACAAAGACCTGGCGGAGACGGTACTCTCACGTATCGAATCCAGTTATGAGGCAGGACAACAACCGGAGGCCATTCGGATGCTCGCTGCAATCCTTCGCGGATCGGATATGGGGATGGGTGCCGGTTGGTTTGGACCAGCCAAGCAACGATACGATTGGAATTGGATTGCGACAAAACACAAAGTGGATGATGACCAAAGTCTTAGTCAGCAAGATTTTCAGGGTGATCCACTGCACTTCGAACGGCTAGATCGAAACGGGGATGGGGTGTTGGAAAAAGATGATTTTGATTGGACTCCGTCCAGTCCGTTTATGCGCGAGCAAGGAGTCGCCAACGGGATCTTCCGCCGGATTGACAACGGGCAAGATGGAAAGGTCTCAAGGGAGGAGCTATTGGCTTTCTTTGACAAGGCCAAAGGGAACAGCAGTGAACTAGGGATCGACGCCTTTCGACGCTCGCTGAGCTTGGGAAACAGTGGCGGAGGGTACTTTCCAGGTGACGAGCCAACTCCGGAGCGATTGATGCGAGGGTTTTTCGCAAGCGAACTGGGCTCGCTACAAGAGGGCCCAGGTCCTGGTGAGGCAGCACCCGATTTTGAATTGACAACCCAGGACGGCACCAGGACGATTCGACTGAAAGACTGGGTCGGTAAGAAACCTGTAGTTCTCATCTTCGGCAACTTTACCTGCGGTCCTTTTCGCAGGACCTATCCGGACTTTGATGAAATCGGCCAACGTTACAAGGACCAGGCCTATTTTTTCGGCGTCTACGTGCGCGAGGCACATCCAGACAATGGCTGGGTGATGGAGTCGAATACCAAACTTGGTGTCAAGCTGAAGCAACCTGCGAACTTCGACGAACGAAGTGAGGTTGCCAGAACTTGTGCGTCCCAACTGAAGTACTCGATGCCCTTGCTAGTGGACACGATGGATGACCGGGTTGGGAATCTTTACAGCGGCATGCCAGCCAGAGCCTACGTGATCGATATCGATGGCAAAGTTACGTATCAAGGTGGACGCGGCCCGTTTGGATTTCGCCCTGGCGAAATGGAACAGGCCTTGATCATAACCTTGATGAAATAACAAATGTTACTTCGTTTAACCGCGTGGGCATCGCCCCGCGTTTTCTGCGGCACGTGGCCTGTTGGTCACGCGGCTAAACGAAAAAACTCTTGGGTAGGTCGTTAATGGTTCACGGCGACGGTCTGATCTGAAAGATCAAGTCAAGTAAGTCCCCTCGCTTCGCTCGACCTCCCAGAGGGAGGTTGCCAAGTGCAGAGGGAGGGTGGCTAAGTGCAGCGGGAGGGTGGCTAAGTGCAGGCGCTACTCTATCGCAGGCAATTCAGGGCCTTTGGCTTCTTTTGTGATCATGGTGGGCTCGCTGTTAACGGCAGAACCTTTCACTTTTCGCATGAGTCCACTGAGTGATTTCGTTTCATTGGCCGAACTGCCCGATTCGATTGCCTGATCCTCGGCCTTTTTGAAGTGCGTGAGCTCGGTTCTCAAAATCCCCAACAGCGTTTGTAGCAGAACGACCACCATCGGCCCGACTAGAATTCCAATCGGCCCCAAGGACTGAATTCCTCCCAGCACACTCAGCAACGCAAGCAATGGGTGCAGTTGGCTTTGGCCATGCAACACAAACACTTTGACCAAGTTATCGACAGTCCCCACCACGAGCATTCCCCAAAGTGCGAGCAAGCCTGCGGCGATTAAGTTTTCCTCATAGATAGCCAGATACAAACAGACGGGTACCCAAACAATGGCCGGGCCCACGAAGGGCACCAGGGCGCAAGTCGCCGTGAGCGCCGTCAAAAGGATCAACGATGGCATGCCTGCAAAATAATATCCAATCCCTGCAACCAGCCCCTGCAACAGGGCGGACAACACCGTGGCCAATACAATCGCCCGCGAAATGCGGTCAAACTGCGCAAGCAACTCAAGCTCGTAACGGTCATCGAGCGGGCTCAACTCCATCATTGTTCGGACCATGCCTGGCCCGTCATATAAAAAGAAATAGAGGGACACGAGCAGGATACTGCTGCTGATTATGAACTTAAGCAAAAACGCTGCTGAGTCCCCAGTAAACGTCAATAGTCTAGGCCGAATGTAGGCAAAGAAACCGGCGTTGAGCGCGTCAACATCCTCGTCGGTAGGATTAACAAGATCCATGAGAGCCCCTTTCCAAGGCCCACCCGAAATCGTTTCGCGCGTGTGCTGCCATTGCGTCACCAAATCCGCGACTGCCCGCTGTAGCTGGGCCATGGTCGTGTCCTCGTTTGGCTCGAAAGCATTTAAGCAATCGTTCATTTCAACGGCTTCCTTTTTCCACCCAAGTCCCTTTTCGATCAACGCACTCCGAGCGTCGACGGCCATCGCCCATTCTTTTTGGCTCAGCTCATTCAGTTGCGGCCCTGAATTGGATCGCACTCGATCCTTTTCGATTCGGAAGTCATCCTCCGATTCTTGCTCTTGCAAAACGAAGAGCCCTTTCAGATCGTCACCCGTATCGGCAAAAAACCCTTCCATCTCATTATCGAACGAAACAGAAAATCGCGTGCGTGTGGAAGGGTTGTTTCGCAAACGGGCGATTCTGTTCGCCAAATCCACTCGTGTCGACTCGACCAGTCGCGGAATGAGTTGGTCCATCAGAACGCGGATCTCAGTCACGTCGCTCTTCAATAGTCCTTTGTCGCTGACCAACTCCTGGTAACTTCTTGCTTGGGCCACTTGAAACTGGATGTCATCAACTTTTTTCTGAATCGCTTGCACTTGATTCGCAAAAGGGAAATCGAGATTAAACAAGTTGTTGGCCCGAAGGCGGGCTAGCCCCAATTTGATGCTGGATGCGTTGAAGTTTCTATACAAACTGGCGCCTTGAATCGCCGCCATGGACAATACCAAGGCTGTCGGAATGAGAACAATCAATACAATCAAAGTCGTCGTTGCGCCCGCGGCTACATGCTCACGGTCCCCCACTTTAGCCCGGACCCAACGGTGCAACGGCCGGAAAACAACCACCAGTACAGCCGCCAAGAATACAGGCACAAAGAAACCCACCATGACTTTGTAGAACAGCGCACCGATCACGATGATGATGGCCAGCAACACGGCAAAGGAAATATATCGAGCCATGGAGGTGGTTTTTTGGTAAAAGAAGCTAAATGAAAGCGAACAACGCTCATACAGACCTGGACAAACAAGCGTTCTATGCCAGGATTTCCTGGTTGATTTTATCGTAAAACAGCAATCGGCTCTACCACGCCAAGATTTCTAAGTTCGTCCACCCAAATGTGCTCATGATACAAACCCCGGCCAATGAGGAAGCGAAGTCCATTCCGACCCGTTTCACCGACAAATCAAAAGACGATTCGAACTGGCTCACGCGATTCAAGCCCGTTCTGAAATGGTTCATTGCCTTGGTGGTCTTGGTTTTTCTGATATTGACCATCCGAAAGGCTTATTCGGATGTGTTGGAACATCGAGAACATCTCGTTTTTTCCGCGATGGATTGGCGATGGCTTTTGGCTGGAGTCTTTACTTACGCCATTGGAATGATGCCAGCCGCTGCCGCATGGCTGCAAACTTTGAGAGCCTTCGGCCAAAGCGTGCCGTTTTGGATAGGCTTGCACGCCTACTTCCTCGGGCACCTCGGGAAATACGTTCCCGGCAAAGCCATGGTCATCGTGTTGCGAGTCGGACGCCTGGCGCCTCTTGGCATTGAAATCAAACCCACAATCGTAAGCATCTTTGTAGAAACGTTGACCAGCGTGGCTGTCGGTGCGATTGTAGGCTGCATCTTCATTTTCTTCGCACCGGAATTCCCACCCCGTTGGATCATCCTCGGAGCGGCCATCTGCATGCCATGCTCGTTGCTGCTCCTTTTGCCGCATACGTTTCGAGCCTTGTTGGCCATCTTGGCCAAGAGCAAGATTGGACGCATGCCCCGGTCGGTCAGTGAAGCGTTCACGTGGCGAATGATGCTTCGAACCTGCGCTTGGATGGCGTTAGGCTGGATGCTCCATGGAACCGCCGGTTGGCTTGTGCTTTCTGGAATTCAATCGACGCCTGGTCTATGGACCTTTCAGGCCTGGGCTGCATGCGTGGCTGCTGTGTCTCTTGGTTCCGTAGTTGGATTTGCATCCATGCTGCCAAGCGGTGCCGTCGTCCGAGAGCTTGTCATCACTTGGCTTCTCAGCAGCATCGTCCCGCAACCCATTGCACTCTTTGCCGCCATCGCGTTTCGTATCGCAAACTTATTAGCAGAGTTTTTGGTGGTAGGCGTCATCTCCCTGGTAAAGGGAAAAACACCGACCAGATAACGCAACTTCAAAAGCCATCGGCGAAGACTGCGACCGACCACCCTCACCCTCAACCCTCAACTAAGCTAGCCCGGAGTCTAGGCATGAGTGGCGTATCCGGTTGGGACGGACCATTCAGCTTGAACACCGACATGGCCAGATACCTCGGACGCAAGGCAGGCGACAATTGAAAACAATCCTCCATAATCGCCGAACTAAATTTGTAGTCATGCGAATCGGTTCCTTTAAAGAACACCAACTGACGTGCGCGATCGATGAACGGCCTCGCCATGTTCGGATCGCGTTCTAGTAGCCCCACCAAACTGCGTGCGGACTGGTCGTTGTCCTTGGCAATGGATTGAACCACTTGCGTCAAGGCAGCAACATTATCTTCGGGTAAAGCGATCGCGTTGAAATCGCCGACTTTGTCAGGTCGATGCTTGCCCGATTGGACACGTTGGCAAAACATTCCCAGGTAAGATGCATTTTGTAGGAGCAATTGGAGCCGAAGGTCTGGCGACGCAACTCTTCGAAACGTGTACGCCAAAGCATTAGTCGTAGTGACCGCATGCAACGCAACGATTCCAGGTTGCCGCATCAGCAGTTCGCCTGCGCTGACAAACAGTGCGTCCCAAATCGACTGCGGACCAACGCCGGATTGGAGCATCTCGGCCACCAAGCTAGCCGCATCCTCCGAGGTCGTATTGTGAAACGATTCGATCAGTTTCGTGGTGGCCAATGGATCGGCCTTGCCATAGAGCCAATCCTTTCGCATCTTAGCCATTCGAGCCTTGTTGCTTTTGATAGCCCGATCCGGTTCCAAATCGCTTTGGCTGGGATTTGGATCGTTGCTGCGGCAGAGAAGTGCGAATGCGAGGCTGCGCATGATCGGTTCGGCATGTTCCCAACTCATCGCGCCCAAGGTGCGGAAGGCGTTAGCAACATAGATAGCCTTGTGACCAATATCGCGCAAGTCGCGAGAGCCGTAATACGCCATTGTCTCAAAGAGTTCGGATTCCGAAGCGGTACGTGACCAAGCAGCTATCGATGCGTCGGCCGCTTCTTCGTCCCAACTATCCATGGCTTGTCGAAAGGCCCGCTCGGCCAAATGCGATTCCGGCAACCTGCTGTCGGCAACTGTCGGCATTGTCCAATCTCCTTCCGAAACGTCCTTCTGTTGGCTCGCCTTGAACGTGTCTGCGGCCCACAACAGTGGCAGCCAGCGTTCACGATCCGCCGAAGCTAAGCTGGCGAGGCGGGCTGAGTTAACCACTAGCACAGCGTGAAACTTGAAGCCCACGTTCGGTCGAGGTTGAACGTTTCGAATCCCGGCAAGAAAGAGCGCGCTCAGAAACTGCTGATACCCTAGACGCCCGCCGCGAATCTCTTCGGCAAGTTTTTCGATCAGTTTTTGGCGATCCGTCTGCTCGATCATACGAACCCATGGTTCAATGTCAGGCGAAAAGACAACGGGCGCACCAGGTGCTGGAGTAGTCGGGCTCGGTGGTAACGCTTCCAACCATTTCCCAGCCCCTGCCGTACAAGCCGTGGTGAGTGCCGAAGTGCCAATAAGAAAACGACGTCGGGGAAAGCCTGTGTTCATAGCGAACTCCTTTGGAACCAGAGAGGATTGGTGGACATCGCACTAACTGTCAGCATACCAGTTTGCCGCGAGTCCTGGAAATGAAACACGAAACAACAAAGGCCTAGCGAGCCCGAATGGACGCTTTTAGTGTCAACGCTTGCCAAAATCGTACAAACTTGCAACGCCTTGACAGGCAGATACAATCTTTTTGCTAGAATGTCCGGTTCGCAAATTTCAATTCTCAGTCCCAACACCTAAGACAAAGGAGAGCTTGTGATGACCAAAGTTCATGTCGCTCGTGCCATAACGAGCTTCGGGATGTTATGCATCGCCATGTCAGTCTACGCCCAAGATCGTCCCGCTCTGACAAAAGACAGCGCACCGCCAAACGCCGGAAAAGCGACAGAAAGCAGTAGCAAATGCCCGGTGATCGGTGGAACCCAAAAACCTTCGTCGGAAAGACACACGGCTGCTGGGACAATGTCCAATGGTGACTGGTGGCCGAACCAGTTGAACCTGAGAATCCTACATCAGAATTCGTCCAAGAGCGATCCGATGGGTGAAGCTTTTAATTACGCCGAGGAGTTTAAAAAACTTGACCTGGAAGCCTTGAAAAAGGACCTGCGTGCGTTGATGACGTCGTCACAGGAATGGTGGCCTGCCGACTATGGCCATTATGGACCGCTGTTCATTCGGATGGCTTGGCACAGTGCAGGCACGTATCGCGTTTCCGACGGACGGGGTGGTGCAAGTTATGGCACACAACGTTTTGCTCCACTCAACAGTTGGCCCGACAATGCGAATCTGGACAAGGCCCGTAGGTTGCTTTGGCCAATTAAGCAAAAGTACGGTCGCAGTATCTCGTGGGCCGATCTAATGGTCCTCACCGGCAATGTTGCTCTCGAGTCAATGGAATTCAAGACGTTCGGATTCGCTGGAGGTCGCGCCGACGTTTGGGAGCCTCAGGAAGATATTTATTGGGGTCCTGAAAGCGAGTGGCTGGGAGACAAACGATACACCGGTGACCGCAAACTTGAAAATCCTCTAGCCGCAGTTCAAATGGGTTTGATTTACGTGAACCCGGAAGGACCGAACGCTAAACCGGATCCACTCGCCTCGGCCAAGGACATTCGGGAGACGTTCGGTCGCATGGCTATGAACGACGAGGAAACCGTGGCATTGATCGCTGGCGGTCACACGTTTGGCAAAGCCCACGGAGCTGCCGATGCTAGCAAGTTCGTCGGTGCCGCACCCGAAGCGGCCAGCATCGAAGAACAAGGGCTCGGTTGGAAAAATACTTTTGGAAAGGGCAATGCCGGGAGCACAATCACCAGCGGCCTGGAAGGGGCCTGGACCTCTACGCCGACGGCATGGTCGAACGGATACTTCGATAACCTGTTTGGCTTCGAATGGGAGTTAGTGAAAGGTCAAGGGGGCGCGCAACAATGGAGCCCCAAAGAGGCAGCTGCCAAAGGGACCGTTCCGGATGCTCATGATCCGGCAAAGCGTCACGCTCCTATTATGTTCACGACTGACATGGCAATGAAATTGGATCCGATCTACGGTCCGATCTCAAAACGATTCCATGATAACCCAAAACAGTTCGCAGACGCCTTCGCCAAGGCTTGGTACAAGTTGACGCACCGCGACATGGGGCCCGTCTCGCGGTGCCTCGGCCCACTCGTTGCCGAACCGCAGTTGTGGCAAGACCCTGTGCCGGCAGTCGACCACAAGTTGATTAGCGATCAGGAAGTCGTCGCGCTCAAGGGAAAAGTCCTCGCATCCGGGCTTTCCATCCCTCAATTGGTTTCGACCGCTTGGGCGTCAGCTTCCACGTTTCGCGGTACCGACAAACGGGGTGGTGCTAACGGAGCACGCATTCGCCTCGCTCCACAAAAAGACTGGGAAGCCAACAATCCGGCCCAACTGGCCAAGGTCTTGCAAACGCTTGAGAAAATTCAGTCGGAGTTCAACAAGTCGCAGACCGGTGGAAAAAAGGTATCGCTCGCAGATTTGATCGTCTTGGGTGGAAATGCAGCTGTTGAGGCCGCTGCCAAGAAGGCAGGCCAAGATGTGCAGATACCCTTCACGCCTGGTCGTACCGACGCAACACAAGAGAAAACCGACGTGGAGTCCTTCGCCGTGCTCGAACCGACTACGGACGGGTTCCGCAACTACTTCGGTCACACGCACGACAGACCCGCCGAAGAGCTGCTCGTCGATCGAGCACACCTGCTCACGCTCACCGCTCCAGAGATGACGGTCCTCGTCGGCGGCTTGCGGGTACTGAACACCAGTACTTCCTTCCCTCAACTGGGCGTCTTCACCAAGCGACCTGAGACTTTGTCCAATGATTTTTTCGTGAACCTGTTGGACATGGGCACCGACTGGAAGAAGTCACCCGTATGCGAGCACTTCTTTGAAGGACGCGACAGCAAGACCGGTCAGGTCAAATGGACTGGCAGTCGAGCCGATCTCGTGTTCGGTTCGAACTCGCAGCTTCGAGCTATCTCGGAAGTTTATGCTAGTGCGGACTCGCAGCAGAAATTTGTTAAGGATTTCGTGGCAGCCTGGAACAAAGTCATGAATCTTGATCGATTCGACGTTGATCCAGCTCAGCGAAGCGCATCGAAGACGGTAGCATTCCGCTAGCCCTAAGTCTTGATGGCAATTGTCGGCTGTCCGACGAATTGAGGTTTTACGCTTTATGCCGAAGGTTCTGACCTTCGGATCTAGAGTTAAGGTAAGCATCCCCCGAGTAAACTCGGGGGTATTTCGCATGCCTTCGGATTTTTTGGCGGATGGCAACGGTTATTCCGACTCTGTATAGGTAAGAGCCTGAATTTCTTTTGTAATTGCTGTCTTTCGAAGGTCCGTATCATGCGAAACTCATTTTTCGTTTCTGTTCAATCCCTATTACATAAGCTTTCGACTGCCCATTCGCCCCGGCTTTCCAAGATCAAGCAACGACGTAGGAGGAATTTGCTAGCCCCCGAACAGTTGGAGCCACGTAGCCTTATGGCGGGGGATCTCACTGGGGTTATTTTCAATGACCTGAACGCCAACGGTGCAAACGACAAGACCGATCCGGGATTGGCTGGTTGGACCGTGTTCGTCGACACCAACAACGATGGTCGATTCACCGCAGGCGAACCATCTGCGGTTTCTGACGTCAAAGGAAAGTACTCACTGGTTGGCTTAACTGCGGGTAACTTCAATGTCTACGAAGTGGTGCAAGCGGGGTTCAAACCGACGACCGGTTTTTCGGACCATACACTCGTCAACATTCGAGACAACAGAGTCAACAAGTTGGATTTCCCCAATGTGACTGCCCCGATTACCACTGGTCAAGTCGTTGGGACCACATTTGAGGATCTAAACCTAAATGGGATCAAGGAACCAGGCGAACATGGACTTTCTGGCTGGACCATGTTTGTCGATACCAACGCCGACGGGCTGCTGACAGCAGGCGAGATTTCGGCGACCACCGACGCAGATGGCGGCTTTGTCCTAAACAATGTTCCAGCGGGAACCGCAACCGTTTTTGAAATCCCACAAGGTGCCTACGGTCCTGTTTCGTCCGGGCTCTTTCCTCTAGACACGGCTGTAAAATTCCATCAAGTCAACGTGGCAGCGGGTGGCTCGGTTCGATCTGACTATCCAAATGTGCTCACCTCGGTAGGTACCATTCAAGGCAACGTGTGGAATGACGCCAATGGGGATGGCATCCATCAACCAACCGAAGCGGCCATCGCTGGTCGCCCAGTGTTTGTAGACATTAATGGCAATGGGCTACAAGAGACAGGGGATCCCGTTCGAACCACCGATGCCAACGGGGCATACTCCTTCGTAAATATCCGCTCGGGTGGGTACAGCATTGTCGAAGTGCTGCCGGTCGGCTTCATCGCTTCGATCGGACGCCCTTCGGCAACCAGCGTCTTTGTCTCCTCAGGTAGCAACAACATACTCGACTTTTATAATCTCGTGCCCACAACCGGCTCCATTCGGGGCAACGTATGGAACGATGTGAATTCAGATGGAGTGCTGACAGCGCCAGAACCAGGCCTCGAAGGCTGGAGTGTTTTCGTCGATATCAATGCCAACAGTGTATTGGATGCGACCGATCCTCAAGCATCCACCGACGTTGCAGGTAACTACTCTATCACGGGCCTCCCCTATGGCTCGACAACGATTCGATTGGTTACCCATTCAGGATATACATCCACCACTCCTGCGAGTATTAGCACATTACTGCTCAACGGTGAGAATCGCGTGGGCGTCAATTTTGGGAATCACGAACCACTCGATTTTTCCATCAGTGGCGTTGTGTTTAATGATTCAAGCAAGAATGGCTTGCGCGATCCGAGCGAGGTCGGCGTGAGTGGCGTTACCGTGTTCCTGGACGCAAACAGCAATGGGATTCTTGACGCTGACGAACCATCGATCGCTTCGTCGGTAGATTTGTTCTACACACCGACGGTAAACGAGATCGGCACCTATTCCTTTACGCATTTGGCTCGCGGTACGTACCATGTCGTTGAAGTGGTTCCGGCTCTCCTGTCTGGAACTCCAGATGCCGTTCGAACCAACATTGTGACGATCGGACCGAATAGTCCGACCGATGTCAATTTCGCTGACCAGTATCGCCCCGGCGAAATCCATGGCATCGTCTACGATGACACGAACGCGAACCATCTGTTGGATGCAAATGAATATGCCCGGCCAAGTGTCCCTGTCTTTATCGACGTGAATCGAGACGATATTTACGAAGTGGATGAACCGAGTACCACGACCGGCCCCGATGGTTCGTATGCATTCACAGGACTAACACCCGGTGCGTACATCGTCCGTGAAGACCATTCCGCACTTGTCGGACCGCACACCTATCCGACGACCGGTGGCGGCATTCTTTGGCCCACGGGAATCAGCCATCCGTCGATTGGTAATGTCACGCCGACGAGCATCACTAATTCATTGGAAAATGGCCAAAGCTATCTGCAAACGGTGACATTGACATTGCCAGGCACTGGAACTCTTACCAATTTAGTGGACGTCTTCCTGCTATTCGACGACACAGGAAGTTTCACAGCGAATAGTCCGATCGTTCGCGCAGCTTTTCCAACCATCATCAATTCCCTTCAGGCTTCATTGCCAGGCATCGATTTGGGCTTTGGTGTCGGTCGATTTGAGGAATATGGGAGCTTTGCTGCCGAATTTGCCACGGGCCGCCCATTTATTTTGAATCAACCAATCGTTGCGTCGAGCATCCCTGGCTCATCGGCGGCCATTCAAGCTGCCTTGGATCGCGTGGCTCCGGGCTACGGCGGTGACCAACCTGAAACCGATATCGAAGCCCTTTATCAGCTTGTGACCGGGGTCGGCTTCGATGGCAATGCCAATGGCTCCATCCTCGACAGCGGTCGTGCTGGCCTTGCGTCAACGCAAGTCAATCCGGGGATTAGCGGCGACGTTCCGAGCTTTGCATCGTTTGCAGTCGACGCTGCCAGTGGCGGTATGGCGCCCTCCGGCAATGTCGGTGGTGGCGGATTTAGGCAAGGCGCTTTGCCAATCGTCTTGTTGGCAACCGATACAGGTTTCGCATATCAACCCAAAGGGGAGACAAGCATCCTCGGCACCGGTGGTGTGACACTGCCTTTGACCGCATTGACGCAGACTTCACGGCCAACCACCCCGTTTAGCTCTGGCGCGGGAATTCAAGAAACCGTCACGGGCCTCAATGCCCTGGGTGCGCTTGTCATCGGTTTGGGAACCAATCCTCTTGCAACCATCGATCCACGGCAGGGTCTGGAGTCACTCTCCAAACTCACTGGCGCGGTGAATCGCTCCACAGCCACGATTGCTAACGGAACGCCGGATGCCATTGCACCAGGAGATCCATTCTATTTCCAGATCGGTGCAGGCTTTGGTTCGACCGTCGCAGACGGAGTGATTAATGCAATACAAAACGCGGTTACCAACGTAGCCATGGATATCACCGTTCGTGCGTCAGATCCACGGGTGCATATCATCAATCACACAGGTACGCTGACAGGGATCGGTGCCGGCCAAACGGCTTCGTTCGACCTGGAGTTTATTGGAGATGGCAAACCACATCGCTTTGACATCGAGTTTGTACGCGCCGGAACGAATGTGGTCCTCGGCTCCATCCCAGTGGTCCTCGGCATTCCCGTTGTCGGTGAAGGATACAGTTACGACGAACTTGAGGATGGTGAGATTCATCGCTCCTCGCACTTTGGGAACTATGTTGCCAATGTCGCCCCAACCTTTGTAGCCGGATCGGACGTTTCGGTGGCCGAAGATGCGGGGCTGCAGACCCTGACTTCTTGGGCTACCAATATCAGTCCCGGACCAGCCATCGAGTCAGGGCAGACGGTCAACTTTATCGTCACCAATGACAACCCGTTGCTCTTCAGCGCTCCACCTGCCATTTCCCCGAATGGAACGTTGACATTTACTCCAGCCCCCAATGCTAACGGCGCCGCTGTGGTTGTCGTACAGTTGCACGACAACGGCGGCGTAGGATTTAGCGGAGCGGACACGAGCGCTTCTCAAACTCTTTTGATTTCCGTGACCGCGGTCAATGATGCACCTGTTGCAACCGACGACAGTTATAACGCAAACTCAAACAGCACCATGAATGTTGCAGCGAGCGGACTGCTCGGCAACGACTCGGACATCGACAGCCCAACGTTGACTGCCCAACTAGTTGTTGGTCCAACTCATGGGACGGTCTCGATCCAACCGGACGGCTCATTCTCGTATACACCGACTCCAGGTTTCGCTGGAAATGACAGCTTTACCTACACTGCGTTTGATGGTTCACTCGCATCCAATGTGGCCATGGTTGCGATCAAGGTAACCGGCGTAAACAGTGCTCCAGTCGCCGTCACCGACAGCTACACGGTTGCCGAAGATACCGTCTTGTCGCCTATCGCCCCAGGCGTCATGGTCAACGATACCGACTTGGATGGCGATGCCTTAACCGCTATTGGATTGACCACCACAGCGCATGGGACACTGGTGCTCAATGCAAACGGATCCTTTAACTACACGCCAGCTCCGAACTTCAATGGCGTCGATGGATTTACTTACAAAGTCAACGATGGGCGACTGGACTCGAACATCGCCTCGGTCGTGATCAATGTTTCCGCGGTAAATGATGCACCGATTGCTGTTGGAGAAAGCTTTAGTGCGACCGAAGACACAACGCTGAACATTGCCGCTCCTGGTGTCCTCAGCAACGACACCGACATCGATGGAGATACGTTGCAAGCCTTGGTCGTAACAGGGCCGACTCATGGAACCTTGGCGCTTGGAGCTACGGGCACGATCACCTACACTCCGGCACTCAACTACAACGGGCCAGACAGTTTTACCTACAAGGCCAACGATGGTTTGCTCAATTCCAATATCGTGACAGTGGCTATTTCGGTTGCGGCCGTGAACGATGTTCCTGTAGCCAACAACGATAGCTTCTCGACAAATCAGAACGTCGCCATCAACGTGGCCGCCCGTGGTGTTTTGTTAAATGACACCGATGCCGATGGCGATGTACTAACGGCCTCAGTAGCCACCGCACCGATCAATGGAGCATTAACCTTGAACGCTGATGGATCATTCCACTACACACCCAATCTCAATTTCACCGGAACCGACACCTTCACCTATCGCGCTTCCGATGCAGTCTCCTTTGGGGTTGCTACAGTGAGCGTGACGGTTGTCCCTGTCATTCCACCGACGAAGTTCTTCGTAGCCGATGTGGGATTGGGCGCTACATTCAAATACGCTGCGGACGGAACATCGATTTCGAATTTTGCGTTGGACCGAGCAAGCAACAAGCCGCGAGGAATCGCTTCCAATAGCACGGGAACGACCCAGTGGTTAATCGATACCAGCGGAACTGTTGTTGTCTATAGCAACACAGGAGCGTTGCTCGGATCATGGCAACCTCAAAACGTCGGCAAGCCGGAAGGGATTACGGTTTGGGGGAATGACCTGTGGTTGGTCGATCCGACCCAGGATCGGGTCTTCAAGTTCGCTGGTGGCGCATTGCTTCGAACTGGTAAAATCAACGCGACCTCCAATTTTGCTCTCAACAGTGGCAACTTGAATTCGACGGATGTCGTAACCGACGGTGCTCATCTGTGGGTAGTGAACGACATCGTCGGCATAGACAAAGTATTCCGTTACACTACCAGCGGTGTACTGGAAGGGAGCTGGGCTCTATCGAGCACGGACCCAAGTCCATCCGGGATTACACTTGACCCCAACAACCTCAATCATGTTTGGGTAGTGGACGCCAGCACGCGTCGAGTCTATCAATACGACGGCGGGACTGCTCTGCTTTCCGGTAGCAAAGAGCCAAGTGTTTCGTTTGCTCTAGCGGCAACCAACACGAACCCTCAAGGCATAGCCGATCCTCTGGATGTCGCCGGTTCCATCCAATCGAAATCAAGAAGTGCCTCGCATAACTTCTTGCTTCCCGATGATGTTAACGACGATGGCGTGGTTTCGCCGCTCGATGCGTTGGCTGTGATCAATCATATTAATCGCGGCTCCGACGACACCTCATCGACGGAACCACAATTCCATGATGTGGATGATGATTCTCTGGTGACGCCGCTGGATGCGTTGGTGCTAATCAATGCTTTGAACGCGATGAGTTTGAATCCAACGCAACCGATGGTTCAGTCGTCGACCCTCAAGAATTCCGTTTCTGGCGTCCGTGTTCGTGCCGAAATGGAAATAAGTGGTCCGGAAACGGAGCTTAAGATTCGACTTGACAATGCACCAACTTCGACGTCATTCCCTGTTACTCTCAATGACATCGCCTTGGGCCAAATCATGACCGACAATCGCGGTCGCGGAACTCTTGTCCTGGGTCAAGGAAACGACAACCAACAGCAAATACCGCTCCCGCAGGGCCTGACTAGCCTATCACCCGACATGGAACTCATCATCGGAGACCTTGTCCGGGGAAGGCTATCGCAAGTGGCCAAGGTCGAAACGAGTGCACCGTCGGTCTCCAATCAAAAGTTGGAATTGATAGCCAAATTCGATGTGGTCTCAGGAGCTCAGCGTTCCATGGAATACGAGCAAGAGATTGAAAACGGAGTTTCGAAACGCAAGTTGGTGGCCACAATCGAAAAGGGGACACACAACACATCATTCGAGGTGAGCGTCGCAGGGATCGTGGTTGGCAAGATCATGACGGACTCAAAAGGCAAAGGGTCATTGCGATTGTCTTCGATTCCGAAGGGTTCTGGCGAAGTGTTGTTCCCGAACTCCTTCCCCAGTGTCGGAGAGTCGACCGCCGTAGCAATTGGCTCGGTCAGTTCAACACTGAAGAGCGATCGATAGGGGAGGAGGCACGCCATTGCGGAAGTTAATGGCAGCGACGACTCGCAGCAGAAGTTCGTCAAGGATTTCGTGGGGGTCGGGAACAAAGTCATGAACCTTGAAAGTCATGAACCTTGATCGATTCGACCTCCATCCAGCGGCGGGAAATGGATCGACGCCAATGGCTCTAAGTCAACGCTAGCCGTAGGGTGCTCGTCGAACGCAGAGCATGGTGATGTCGTCGAACGGGTCGGCGCCGTTGTAGTGTGAGGCCAGGGCGGCGTCTACTCGCTTCACCAGCCCAGCGGCCGTTGCGACGGGCTCGCCGATCAGCGCCAGCAGCCGTTGTTCGCCATACATTGCACCACCCGGATGGACGTGCGCTTCCGTGACGCCGTCGGTGTACGCAAAAAGAATGTCGCCAGGTTCCATCACGACTTGGCGCGTCGAATAATTCGAATTCGGGCACATGCCCACCACCGGCCCGGTCAGTCCCAACCTGTGCTTGATTCCATGCGGGCCTAGAACGACCGGCGCATCGTGCCCACCGTTAACGTATGTCAGCGTCCCCGAGTTTACGTCGAGCACCGCAAAGAATGTCGTCGCGAACATGGCCGATTCGGCGTGCGTCTCGGCGACATAGTTATTTGCGTAAAGCACCGTCGACAAGACGTTAAACTCAACCAACAGGTTCGTAAGCCGACGCGCCGTCTCGGTACTTGCGGCCCCGGGAGCCGAAGAATTATTTGATAGCTCGCGCGCAAGCGACTGCTGCGAAAACGAGCGGAACAGTGTGCGAAACAGGGCCATGAACAAGGCCGCGCCGACCCCCTTGTTGCATACGTCGGCGATCACCAGCCCCAGATGACATTCCGTTAGCCAGAAGATGTCGTAGAAGTCGCCGCTCACGTCGCGGGCTGGGTGGAAGCAGGCTGCGACCTCCCAGCCCTTAGGTTGAGGAAGCGATGTGGGCAAGAAGTTCTCCTGCAATTCCCTGCCGATCTTCAAATCGTTCCCGATCTTGTTCAAGTGCTCTTGTTGCCGACGAATTTGTCGCACCGAACCGATGAACTGAGCGACCAACTCGGTAAACCGCAAATCGCCGACGAGGTCTTCCTCGGTGACATTCAAGCCACCCCTCTCGGCCCCGCGCCCGGAAATGTACAGGCACGAGCCTTGCGACGACTCACCTCGTATCGGGCAGCAAAAGGCCCAGCCTAGTCCTTCGCTGATCGTGGCCCCATTTGCTTCCGATAAGTCCCTGATATGCACTGAGCTGCTTTGTTGGCGCAGCGTGCTTAGCAACAAGCGGCGACTGCAAACAAACCGATCCGTGAAGCCTTCGCGAGTCGCGACGCGCATAGAGAGTGGCTTAGGAAAAGAATCCAGCGGAGCTCCTTCCTGGGGGAGCTTGTGAACGTCGTAGTGTGCCACGGCCACTGCCTCCGCTTGCGGAATTGCCGCCAGAAGAAGTTGCGAGAGCACGTGCCCCAATTCCTCGTCGGTTTGCGAGGTGGAGATCAGCTTGGGCAAGTCCGACAGGAATTCCATCTGCCGCTCCGTGTTCCCAAAGGATACCCGTTGCAACTCCTGTTCCGTAAAGGCGCGTCTGCTACCAGATTGGTCGACGAATTCCGTCTCGAACGCCGTCGGCAGCACACCGCTATCAACCTGGGTTTCCATTAGCGCGAAGACTGTTTGGCCGATCTGAAAGCTCTCGCCGACTGGTACGCACAACTCGCGAACGGAATGCCCCCGATAAACCATCGCGTTGGTAGCCGACTTCAAGCAGCTGACATGCAACTTGCCATTACGCCAAAAAACGTCGGCGTGTTCGCGGGAAATTGCGCGATCCCAGGGGATGGAGACACTGCAATGGGCATCGCGACCGATACGGACTTCTTGGGCCTCTTGCAAAGTTAGTCTTAAACGGTCGGAAGGATTAAGTCCGGTCGCTCGAAGCTCTACGCTGCTTGTGTCCATATCCACTTCTCCACGTTAGTGAAACTATCTGAACCGCATCACTCAAGCAAACATGTTTGCATCGACTTTGACGAACCAATTCACAACCCGGGAGGGTGAGGCTCCTGCCGAACCAATGCGACGCCAGCTCGGCAGGAGCCAGGCCACTTCACCTACCTGGCCCGGATCTCCCTTGAGAAATTTGCGGATGCAGTCGCGATACTTGCCGTTCCACTCAGCCCATCGACCGTAGGCCGGGAAGGAACCTACCTGATAGAGACCGCCAGCGTCCCAAGCCTCAGCGATCAGCTTGCATTTGCCCAGCACCGGGTCGTAGGCGAGCGATTCCAGCAGCGGCGGATTGGCAAGCGGCGCGCCGTTCGGAGCGCGGCCGAGTACGCTGGCAAGGTCAAAGCGGAAACCGTCGATATGGTACTCCGAAGCCCAATATCGCAGGCAGTCAATGACTAAGCTGCGCACCACTGGATTATTGCAATTGAGCGTGTTGCCCGTGCCAGAGAAATTGAAGTAATAACCTTCCGGCGCGAGCATGTAATAAGTCTTGTTGTCCAGCCCCTTGAACGAGATGACTGGGCCGCGTTCGTCACCCTCGGCCGTGTGGTTGAACACGACATCGAGGACAACCTCGATACCCTCTTTGTGGAGCGCCTTGACCAACGCTTTGAATTCATCGACCTGCATCCCCATTTTGCCGGTGGCGGCAAACGCCGACTTCGGCGCGAAAAAGCCGACTGTGCTGTAACCCCAGTAGTTCAACAACCGCTCGCCCGTCACGGGGCTAGTCCGGTTGTTTTCGAACTCGTCGAACTCATAGATCGGCAGCAATTCGACACAATTGATCCCCAGCGATTTCAGGTAAGGGATCTTCTCGCGAATACCAGCGAATGTACCTGGGAACTTAGCGCCCGAGGAGGCGTGTCGCGTGAAGCCGCGCACGTGCATCTCGTAGATGATCAAGTCTTGCATCGGGACTTCCAGAGGCCGATCACCGCCCCAGTCGAAGTCGTCGAGGACCAGTCGACCGCGGTATTGGAAGACGCCGTTCCAGTCCGGTTCTCGACCCCAGGAATCTCGGCCGCCTACGGCCCTAGCATAGGGGTCGAGGAGAATCTTGGAGTGGTCAAAGCGATGGCCAGCAGCCGAGTCGAATGGTCCATCCATACGGTAGCCGTATTCAATGTTCTCGATGTCGAGACCGAAGACGATCATCGAATAAACGTTCCCGATGCGGAAGCCAGCGAAAAACGGAATCTCAACAATGGGCTGCGGTTGTCCCTTCTCAAAGAGAACCAACGTGCAGGAGGTTGCATGGCTTGAGAATACGGAAAAGTTGACACCGCCAGGGACGAAGGTAGCGCCGAATGGGAACGGTCGCCCGGCGCGGAGTTTGAACCCTTCGTACTCGTGGGTCGGATAAAGGTCAATGGTTTCCATGCGGTCTCCAAAGCTTAAGCGAGCGCGGCTAAACCAGCCTCAACATCCTCGCGATGCATTAATAAATCGAGGAAGCCGGTAGCCTCCATGGTATTGGCAATGTTCGCCGGGATGTTCACGACAACAACCTTTCCACCTTTGCCAACAATCTTCCGATACATAACCAGCAATAGACGCAGGCCCGCGCTGGACATGTACGCCACGCCCCCCATGTCGAAGATAAGCTTGCTGCCGGGCTGGTCGGCCTGGGCCAGGATCTGAGCCTGCGCATCCGGGGCGGTGTTGCCGTCGATGTCGCCAAGCACTTCAACAATTTTAATCTGGTCGCGGGTGTGCGTTCGGATTTCCACGTTGGTTTGTCCCTCTTGCTCACGTTGCTGAGCTTTTGAATATCTTCTTCAAACCAAAATTGCTTGAGCTCGTAAAACCGAGTGACAAAGTCACTTTGGTCGACGTGATCCAGAATTCGGGAGGAATGTTGACTGCGATTCAATTACTCCATTCTAAGCAAACGCCTTCACGCATTACCAGCAGGGACAGTCGAATTGGACAGAAACATCGTGTCGGGGGAAAGACTAGCTGACCTGTTTGAATCGAGGAATTCGAATGCCCCCGAGTTCCACTCGAAGGTTTCTTACCAGCTCGCTTGCCAAGCAGATTTTGCGACGGCGTGGGACGGTCACGGTAAAAAACCGGAATGCGCCGAACCAAATCCCGTCGAAATGGTGGTGTGCTGGTGCAAAGAAACAAGGCAGCCCGACAACATATGTCTCGAGGACCTTGTCTATGACTGCATCTACAACGATGTGTTCCATCGGGATGGTTCCAGGCCAATTTCTTGTGACCTTGTCTTCAAGTACTCGATATTCAATTGGCCTCGTTGTAACTCTAGAAGCACTTCGATATCGGCTAGGTCGATCATCCGACCCGACATAGCTTTGAATAGAAGAAGATCCTCACAAGTAAGAACACGCATGGTTGTTCGCGTTCCAGGCATCCCACACTCGATTGCTCTTTGAATAGCCAATGCATGATAAGGACTGGCGGAAATGAGGAAATCGATCTCAATATCGATAAATGCATCCCGCAAGGCCATGCGCCATTGCGAAACTTGGACAAAACCAAGCTGGGCAATATGACGCTCTTTGGAAGGAACAAGACCAGCTTCACGCAACTGCGATTCGAAGCTGTCGATATTTGTGACCAAGATCGCCAAATCAATGTCCCGTGTGCTTCGCGGATGCCCCCAATAGGAGACCGCGAGCCCACCAGCTATGACAGGCGACACTCCCCAGTCGGCGACCATTTGGAAGACGTTGTCGAGGGTCTCCATTAGCAAACTAGGAGGCATCGATCACCTTCAACGTTTTTTCTTGGATGTTTGTATCTTTCCACTTGAGGGACTGATACCTGTCATACCAAGCTCGATACGCTGCGTGAATATCGCCATCCGGGCCAACCTGAGCTTGCAGCCCAGACATCAACATTGCATTGCTAAGTTCCATCGCCTGTGTCCATTGAGTCCATCGTTCCCGAAGCTCGTCCGACGTCGGCTGGGGACAGTCGGTGTATTGCTTTTTCATGACTTCCAAGTTCTAAAATGGACTCTCGATATTAGTTCATTTGACCCAGAGGATTGTAACCTATCGCCGGAATCTCGACCGTACTCTTGCCTAGCAATTGACAGTACGGTGGCTAGATGAAAATAGGGTGGTACCGACCGAGAAGCTGGCAGAGACCCATACCGCAGAGGGGTGCGGGTCGCCAGGAAGGCTTTTTTTGACTATACTCTTGAGTCGAACATTCCGATTCTATATTCCGTTTAGTACTCCCTCCCGCCAAACCGTTTGATCGATTTAGAAGAAAATTCCTAGTCGATCGACGCCCACCCTTGTTGCTAATGCTTTCATCGGACTTCCAGGTCTTAACTTCTGGAGTTCGACCGTCGAAAGAAGCGTCCCTCGTAACCACGGATTGATACGATGATCTCGAATTCTACGGGTATGCATTCATTGCTTGACTCGGTTCAGTTGCGCCAATTGGCGGATTGTCTGAGCTTGGGTGAATCCCTCGAACAACTCGCGGAACAATGGTCCTTTAGCAGCGCGCACGATTTGCTCGCAACCAGTGCGCGTTCCATGAATCTCGATTGGCTCGAATCGGATAGTGTTGATCTTGCTCTTGAAACCCTCGATGGCTTTCCAGCCAAGCTAATCCATCGGCACGGTGTTTTTCCACTCGAACGCGGAACCGGCTGGCTTCGACTGGCGGTCAGCAATCCTTTTGATTTTGCAGCCATCGACTCCGTCGCCTCTGCCATGGAGGTTGAGGTGCGACCGGTGATGGCCATGCAGGATACCGTACAGAAGCTGATTAAGCGGCATTTGGGTGTTGGATCGGAGACCATCGATGGTTTGATAGCATTACAGCGTCAACAAGCTGGCGACGTGGAGATGCTCGAAGGGATTGATCCAGACAGCTTGGAGGATGCGGAAGAAGCCCAGCAAGCATCGGTGGTGGGACTAGTCAACGAGATTCTCAGCGAAGCGGTCCAGGCAAGAGCGAGCGACATTCACATTGAGTCGCAAGAATCCGGCTTGAAAATTCGCCATCGCATCGACGGCGTCTTGCAAAAACAGCCAACGCCCCCTGAGATGAACCAGTTCCGAGCCGCGATCATCAGCCGCTTGAAGATCATGGCCAAGATGAACATCGCCGAGAAACGCATTCCGCAAGACGGGCGCATCAAGCTGCGTGTCTCGGGCCGTGAGATCGACGTGCGAGTCTCGATTATCCCCATGCTTCACGGCGAAGGGGTCGTTATGCGAGTGCTCGACAAGACGAATCTCAAATTCTCATTGCGAGGCATCGGCATGCCGGAGGCTGTCTACGAAACGTTTCAGAAGCTCATTCGCATGCCACACGGCATTGTGCTTGTCACGGGGCCGACGGGATCGGGAAAAACCACCACCCTTTACAGCGCGCTGAGTGAGATCAAATCCGAAGACATCAAAATCGTCACCACCGAAGATCCCATCGAATATCAGTTGGAGGGAATCAACCAAATCCAGGTGCATACCAAAGTTGGATTGACCTTTGCCGCTTGTTTGCGAGCCATATTGCGGCATGACCCCGACGTTGTGCTCGTAGGTGAAATCCGCGACTTGGAAACCGCCGAGAATGCAACCCAAGCTTCGTTGACCGGCCACTTGGTTTTCAGCACCCTGCACACCAACGACTCGGCTAGTGCCTTCATGCGACTCTGCGACATGGGTGTGGAGCCTTTCTTGGTCGCAAGCACGGTCGAAGGGGTCTTGGCTCAACGACTTGTTCGCGTTTTGTGTGACGATTGCAAAGAGCCATACCATCCCAACTCAACGGAACTCCCCGATGACTTCCCTGTGGAACATCGACTCGATCCGAAGTTAATCCTTTATCGACCGATTGGCTGCGCGAGTTGCCGCAAGACAGGCTATCACGGCCGATTGGGCATTTATGAACTGTTGGTTACCAATGAAGAAATCCGCAAAATGATGACGCAGCAGGGGACTTCCGATGCGATCAAACAAGTTGCGATTCGAAATGGAATGAAGACCATGCGGATGGACGGTTGGGACAAGGCTTTGTCTGGCATAACCACCATTGAAGAAATTGTCCGAGTAACGAAAGCGGATTGAACGCGATGACGGACTTTGCCTACACCGCAAAATCAACGACCGGCGAGAAACGCTCCGGCACCATCGCAGCCGCGAGTCGGTCGGAAGCGATGCAGCGACTTCGTTCGCAGTCCCTGTTTCCAATGACATTGGTTGACCAAAAAGTGGGCAAGTCCCCGTTGGCTTCCTTTTCGCTTCCGGTGCGAGTGACCAAGGAACAAACGGCTGACTTTTGTGGGCAGCTTGCCGACCTCTTGAGCAATGGCGTCGCCATGCTCGAGTCCTTGAAAATCCTGGCCGAAGCCACTGAAAATCCGCGACTCAAAGTTATCTCTATGCGCATTCATGAGGCGGTTTCACAAGGGGACAGCTTGGACGTGGCGATGAGCAAAGAGTCCGCTATGTTCTCGGAATTGACTCTCAGTATGGTGCGCGCAGGCCAGGAGGGGGCATTCTTGGAAGAGGCGCTTCAGCGGACGGCCATGTTCTTGCGAAAGCAAGATGAAATGCGCAGCAAGATTATCGGCGCGCTCGCCTATCCCATGATTCTAGGGATCGTCGGCAGCATCATTACAACCTTGATGGTCGTCTTCTTGGTGCCCAAGTTTCAGCCATTCTTCGATCGCCTTGAGCAAAATGGGACAGGGCTCCCATGGATCACGATTGTTCTTCTTGGAACAAGCCATTTGATGTTGAACTATGGGGTGTTTGTCCTGTTGGGAATGTCAGCCATCGGCGTCGGCGTTTATCGGGCGATCAAGACAACCACGGGACGTCGTATCGTCGACCAGCTAAAGTTAAAAACGCCAATGGTTGGTGCCATCTTTCACGACGCCGCCGTCTCGCGTGCTTGTCGCGTCCTTGGAACTATGCTTCGCAACGGAGTTCCCCTCTTGCGATCACTCAGGATTAGCAGCGAATCGACTGGAAATACGCTTTTGGCCGAAGCCATGATGAAATCGGTCGAGAATGTTACAGCTGGCGACACGCTCTCCAAGCCGCTCGCGGCCAGCGGACTCATTCCGCCACAAGTCATGGCTATGATTCGAGTTGCAGAGGAATCAAACACTCTCGATGAGGTGCTAATCAAAATTGCTGATCGTATCGACAATCGAATTGAGCGTCGACTTGAGGTCATCGTTCGGATGATCGAACCGATGATGCTCATCCTCATCGGCGGGATGGTCATGTTCGTCATTGTGGGGGTACTTTTGCCGGTGTTTGATCTAAACTCCTCCGTGGGGTAAAATGAAACTGACTGCAAGCCATAGTCGTCTTTCGCTCCGCGAAAGAGCGCCGCTCTTTCGCGGAGAGAAAGGCGACAATACCCTCCCACCTCCCACCTCCCACTGGAATCCATCATGCTTTTTCGACCTTCTCGAAACACTAGGCACGGCTTGACGTTGCTCGAATTAATGATCGTCTTGATCATTTTGGTTGGCCTGATTGCTATCGTCGGACCGCGACTACTCGGATCTCAAAAGAAGGCCGACATTCGAACGGCTCAAGTCCAAATCGGCGGCTTAGCGTCGTCGCTTAAAATGTACGCGGTCGACATGAAAAGCTTCCCTCTGACCGAAGAGGGCCTGGATGTACTAATCAGTCCGCCGGAAGACGAAGCCCTTGCGAAAAAATGGGACGGTCCCTATATCGAAGGCGGAAAATTACCGAAAGATCCTTGGGGCAGTAGTTTCCAATATGAGTATGTGACGGATGCATCCGCCTCTAACAGCAGCGACTCCAAGGCAGCAACCTCCGATTTCCCTCGCATCTTTTCGTTGGGACCCGATCGCCAACCGGGCACGAGCGACGACATCTCGAATGTCCCAACCAGCGACGACGAAACCGATTCTAGTAAATCCACCAAAAAGTAACGTACGGACCTTAGCATGTGTAACGATTTGCGAAGGCATCTTTCCGTTCGCGGTTTCTCGATGCTTGAATTGATGATTGTTCTTGTTTTGATGGTGGGCCTACTGGCCATCGCATGGCCCAACATGCAGCGTATGCTCCGGCGCACGACGCTCAATGAAGCAGCCCAGGTATTGCGAGAAGCAATCGACGAAGGCCGCTACGAAGCGATTACGACGGGGAAACCAATCTTTGTTCAAATGCAACAAGGCAACCATGAAGTACGCACCGGATCGTTTGCGAATTTTGCGAATGCCGAAGATGCGGATAAGTCCATTGGGGCAGCTGCAAACCAAAGTGCAGTGGTTTCGGATCCGACCGCAATTTCGCAACAAGGCCTGGGGACGCGAAGAACTTTAGGCGAAAAAACCCCTAGAACATGGCGACTTCCTGAATCGATTGTGATCACCGAAGTGACTTGGACTTCGGATTCGATCACCGATGAGAGCGATGCAAATGCTTTCGCATCGAATGCGGATTCCGCCTCGAGCGATGCAAAAAACCTGACGGATGAACCGGACAATTCGATAGGCAACGGTACGACCGATTCGGAAGGCGCGATTGCAGACCTCGGAACACATCACAACGATTGGTGGTTGCCGATCAGCGCAACAGGGCTAAGTCGGAATGCATCAATCGTACTCTACGACACATCCATTCATGAAAAGATGACCGTCACCTACGCTTCCGCCACAGGTGCCTTGGAGATCGTTCGGTGAGCCGCAAGGCCGGCCTGCCATGCCCCTGGCTTCACGCCAGGGGTTTTAACCATCTCTCTAGGGCTGCTTTCTCGTTGCTGGAAGTTATCATTGCAACCGCCATCTTGGCTGGCAGTGCCATCGTGCTCATCTCGTTGATCTCACTAGGGACGAAGTACGGAAATCGGGCGGAGGAACGAACGATCGCCATTTCGCAAGCCCAGTCCGTCATGGATGAGTTTATCGCTCGCATGTCCAGCGAAGAAATCCGCGAAGAAGTCAGCGGACTCTTGCCGAGCACCCCTGCTCGCAACTTCCGCATCGTGGTCACCCCATTTGAACTAGCCGGAAATGACGGAGCCAACAACCGGGAAGCCTCCAATGGAATGCAAACGGCTCTTTATCGAGTCACAGTCAAGCTCTTTGAATCGAATACGACACTAATCAGCCAAGACTCTGATCCCCTGTGTCAGCTTTCACGCCTGGTTCGTCGATCGCGAATCAACGAACCAAGCTCTGGTGGAATCGACAGCGAATCGTCGCAGCCATCGGCCAATCGTTATCGTTCGAATCGCAATGCTCGGGACGATCGATGATGTTGATGCTCAATACGAAACGGCCTGCGTTTACTTTGATAGAGCTCATGATTGCGCTAGGCCTGCTTGGAGCATTGATGGCTGTCGCTTGGTCGTTGTTGGGGACGTTTCGGGATGCGGAGATTCGAGGTTGGAAGCTCTCCAGACGCACGCAAACCATCCGTTCGGTTAGAGCTTGGCTGGAAGACGACGTACAGCACCTAGCCGTCGTAGACAATGCTACGACCGCGACAACAAACGCGCAAAACCCCAAAAAACCTACAAGAAACGCCTCAGCTCCGAAATCCTCGAAAGCCTTTCATTTTTCCGGTAATGCAATGGGTTTCTCAACCGTGATTGCTCCCTCCATCGATCCGATCCCGTTTTTGGAGAATCTCATGTCCGATACGATGCAGCCCGAACAAGCATCGTCGCTAGAGTCGTCACTGCTCGGCGTGAACCCGATGGGAGAAGCATCGAGCATGGCTGCGGTATCAAGCTCACCTTGGCCGGCTGAAGCGGTCGAAATTGAATACCAACTCACCCCCGTTTTATCCGATTCCGTTTCCTCGTCAGGTCCCCGAACAGGCATTTCGGACCAGACCCGGTTTGTCCTAACGCGTCGCGAAATGCTAGATACTACTGCTAAGTCCGTTGTTGACAGCCCATCGGAACAAGTCTTAACCGCGGAGGATCTCTATCGGCAGTCGGACGAAGATGTTCCTGTGAGTAGTCAACCGATTAAAGAGGTGCGGCTTGAGGGACTGATGAATGCTCAGTTTCGCTACTTTGATGGAATTGCATGGAGGTCAGAATGGAATAGCGCCCAACAGGCTGGCTTGCCGCATGCCATCGCGTTCGGATTCGACTTTCCAGCAACGGCTGATATGAAGGCTCCCTCCGAAACAACGACGTCACAAAGCAATGGGGATAGCTCTTCGCAGCAAAGCACGCTAGAAACGAATTTAACGATTGCGGCATCTGGTTTATCAACCGAAGCGATGGCGGAGGACGCAAGTGCGAGCGATCAAGGGCTCATGGAATCGTCGACCAACGAAGTGCAGATCGTGATATTCGTTGGCATGGGAAGTTCTCCAGGCAAGTCTAAAACGACTTCATCGATGCTGCGAGAACTCCCGTGACAAAAGCTATCGCAATACGGATTCCAAATTATCAACGAAGAGGCCAACGCAATGGCATGGCATTGCTGGTTGTGGTTGTCCTAGTGATGTTGATTGCATTAGGGGCCTACCGATTCTCGTTCTACATGGAGAGTCAGTATCGCTTGACTCGATTGCACGAGGAGCAGGTTCAAGCGAAACTGGCTGCCCTCAGCGGATTGGAACTGGCTGCGGCAATAATTGAGATGCCCGCCACTCAACGGATGAGCGTTGGAGGATTATTGGACAACGCATCGGTCTTTCGCGATATCGCAGTGGACGCAACAATAACTTCATCGAGTGCCAACCGCGATGCGAATGCTTGGCGTTTTTGTCTGGTCTCGCCGCAAGCTATGGATGGACTAGTCAACAATCCGCTTGCATCGTCGCAAATTTCCGGTACTCCTTCGCTGCCCATTCGTTTCGGATTGGAGAACGAATCCGCCAAGCTTCATATACCCACGTTGATTACCTGGGACCAGAGAATGCCGGGACATGCGCGAACTACGTTGCTGGGTTTACCGGGTGTTAACGAATCGATGATCGATGCTTGGCTTCGAGAGTTCGGCGTTTCTGGGCGCATTGACAAAGGTGGCTCACAAACTCAACTGTCAAGCCATGATGAATTGCGGCAGGCTTGGTTCGGTGGCGACCTCAATCAAAACTATCAGCTTGACCCACTGGAACTCCGCTTGATGAGCCAACTCATGAACAGAAACAAGGGCACACAGCCGCAACCCATCGGTCCGGCGAATTCGGCCAGCGGCTTCAAGCCTTTACAGCGCTATGTCACTTGGGTAAGCGGCCATCGCAATGCGACTCGCGATGGACAGCCGAGGATCTACTTGAATGACCCCGATCTTCAACTGCTTCATCGGCAGCTGTCTATGATTTGGTCGGCGGATTGGGCGAATTTCGTGATTGCATTGCGTCAGTTCGGACCGAGCAACGGGGCTCCAAATGCACCCATCCAGTCTTCGCCCAAATCCCCCGATGCGACCACTCCCAGCCCTTCCACGCCAAAAGCCCCAGCTCCTATCAATCCGGCGCCTCCCATAACTCCACCCCCCATTTTGATTCCACTAACTCCACTAACTCCACTAACTCCATCAACTCCATCAACTCCAGCCACGACTCCAAATCCAACAACTCCGACTCAAGCGAACACGGCAAACTCGACTCCTGCACCGGTGGAACTCGTCTACGACTGGACTCCCGATTTTGGAAAAGCGTCAACGTTTACGTTTCAAAGTCCACTCGATTTGATTGGAGCGGTGGTGGATCTTCCAGCCATAAGCATGTCGAATCCAGCCAGTAGCTCAGCAAATCAAAACTCTCCAGCAAAAAGAACACTCCGCAATCCCTTTTCAAGTGACTTGTCCGAGGTTCGCAACTATCTTGGAAGGGTGCTTGACGATGTCACTGTCGAACTGTCTCCGATTTCGGAGGGGCGTATCGATGTCACCGAAGCTCCTGTGGAAGTTTTGGCAGGAGTTCCCGGTCTGGATTTGTCGCTCGCGCAACGCATCGTACAGCACCGATCAGGATCGACGAAACCTTCTGGGACAAAGCAGGAGCAAGACACCATCGCATGGTTGGTCGACGTCATCGATTTAGCCAAAATGAAAGAATTAGAACCCTACCTCACTTGCCGCAGCGATGTTTATTCGGTGCAGGCAATCGGATACCGTGACAATCAAAGCGCCGTATATCGGACGACCGCAACGATTGACGCCCGCCAAAACCCCACCCAATTTCGAAATCAAAAGGTCTGGCATCCTTGGGACCGCGGTTTTCCTATTGAGCAACTGGCCGATTCAAAACCATGACGCTATTGGAACAACTAACGAATCTCCGAAATCGCGCGGCTCGCAAACCCAGTACAGGGCGGATCGCCGTAGTCCATTGGGATCGCGAGCAAATCTACTTCTTGGTGGTTTCTCCAAAATCCAAAACGCTAACCGCACAGGATTTCGGGGCGATTGTTCATACGGACGCCGATACTCCTTTGTTAGCGTTAGCAAAGCATTTTCGCGATCACTCGATCTCGGTCCAACGTCTTGTTGTTCTCTTGTCGCGTCCTGAGTTAGATCTTCCGACGCTTAACTTGCCTCCGGCGGAGGACAGCGAACTGCCTAGCCTGATCGCGAGCGAAGTGGAACAGCAACTGGGCGAAACAGACGAACCACCGATCGTGGATTTTCATGTTGTTGCCAATCCAAAAACCGACAGGAATGTGGGCAATCAAGTTTTGGTGTTCGCGCTGCCTGCCAAGGAACTCAGCTCCTTGCAGAAGCAAGTGGCAGCTGCCGGATTCAGATTGGCGGCTATCTGTTCTCGACATCTTGCGCCGCTAGGCTTACTCCATCGCCAGAATATTTCGAACGAAACGCTAGCCGTTGCCATCCATCTGTATACCGGTGAGGTCGAACTGGCGGTTTGCCGTGGAGCTGAGCCCATCCTTCTGCGAACCATCCGTCTAAGCACCGATGATCCGGCTCGTGTTGCCGAACAGATTTGGATGGAGATGAAACGATGCTTGACCCTATTGCCCCAGGAAACGGCGGAATTGCAATTGGGTTGGTATGTGTTTGCGACCAGCGATGCAGCCCGTCACGTTGCAAGTGCGCTTGAAGCTCGAGGGGAGTCCTCGATTCATACGATAGACCCACTCGTCGATTGGAAATTCAACGCCGCTCCAATAGTCGATTCCGATGGTATTGCACGCGAAGCAAGCGATACCACCATCGCTTCCGCTGCCAATGCTGGGGCTGCCTGGGACTTCGTCAACGATGTGCTCCCAGTTAACTTATTAGCGCCTAAAAAGGCTCCGAAACCAAAGAACCCAATGCACCGATGGGCGGCCATCGGTGCCGGTGCCGCCGCAGTCTTAAGTATTGCCGTTTATTTCTTATTATCCGATGTTTGGCAGCTACAAATCGACGTCGAGACTTTGCAAAAAGAACTCGAAAACACCAAGAAAGTAACAGCCAAGTACCAAGAAAAATCGGATCAAGTGCTGGCTGTTCAAACATGGTTGGCGGATCAAGTCGATTGGCTGTCGGAGCTGAACGAACTTTCGAGTCGACTCCCGGATGGACAGGACGCTACCGTTCGGCGGTTGACTGCCTCCGCAACGGCGAATACGGCAACCATCGATCTCTCCGTGCAAGTCGCTGAACAAGAATTCATCTCGCAACTGGAATCACGCATTCGAAGCGCTAAGTATGGCGCGTCCAGCAAACAGATCAGTCAAAACCAAAATGCAGCCGAGTATCCCTGGCAGTTCGAGACGCGGGTGTCGTTTCCGATCGAAGTCCAAAAACAAAACACCTACGGACCTAAGCAAACGAACGCTTCGACAGTCAAAAAAGGTGAAAAGCCAAAAGTTGCAACGTCGGAGAAGCAGCTATGACTCCACGCATAAAGTGGCTGCTGATCGCTGGTCTAGCTGTGTTTGGTCTGTACGGGTTGGACTCGCTCTATCGCAGTTGGATCGAGAGGCCAAGCCAACTGCTTACAGCCCAGATGGACGATCTTAGCGAAAAGCTAAACGCCTCCAAATCCGAACAACTCGTTGCGCAAAAGCAGGGCAAGCGGTTGGAGGCCTTAGCCGCCAGAGCATTGCCTGAGGATCCGCAGTTGGCGCGATCCTTATATCAGCAATGGTTACTCAATTTGGTTGAGACCAACGAGTTGGTATCGGCCTCGGTGGACGCGGCTCAGCCGATCCCACTCGAAATTCGCTCGCGAACGAAGAAAGGCAAGCGTCAACTGATAGGCCACCGCATCAACTTTTCTTTACGAGGCCAAGCGAGCCTCGCAAAACTATCCAGTTTCTTAAACGCCTTCCGCAAAGCCGGGCATCTGCACAAGATCCGTGCAATCACGCTCAACCCGGTCGGTAACGAAGGTCGCTTGGATGCCGATTTGTCCATCGAAGTGCTCTGCCTTGAGGCCTCTACAAACAAGCAGCAACTAGGCGATTGGGAGATCGCTGACGACGCGGTTGTCGCGTCCAGCACGTACGATCATTTGGTCCGTCGCAATCTATTCGCTCGCGGTTTTGCCAAGGCCTTATTCGACATTGAGCTCAAAGCCATCACTTCCAACCGGGAGGGGATCGCTCAAGCTTGGTTTCGCACCGATGGCAGAGGCACCACCAAAACCATCTCCGCGGGCAATCAAATCCCAGTTGCATTGCATGATATCGCGGTCCTCGAAGTCCTTCCGAACAAAGTCCTTGTGCGAGTTAACGAAGACACGCACTGGATCCAATTGGGACAGTCGATTGGGGAAGTATGCTCCAATAAACAAGGTAACACGTCAGGAGAGATACGATGATCGTTCGCGGTTGCAGGCTTCAGGTTTCCATGTTAATGTCCCTGGTGGCGTTGTTGCTACAACATGAACTCGCTTCTGCGCAACTCGTGGGGAATCGCGTCCTAGGCGGTCCCGCAACTTCCCTGACGCAGCAAAGGGCCGCAATTGGAGCCCCACCTCCAAATATCGGCATAGGGCTGGCAAACACCGGTGGAATAGGGATGGCCAACCCCGGTGGCATCGGGCAGGCAGCCAACGCAATCGGTTCCCTGGGGACCAGACTGCAAGTGAATAACACACGATTTGTGCGAGGCAACCGTGCGCGTCAAGACTTCGTAGGTTCCAATCGAAGCGACCTCGATGGCTTTGTTGGTTCGGGGCAGGCCATAGGAATCGGTCGCGTTCCGTCGGCGGTTGACAATTTTCGTATCGAAACGACTAAGACCAAGATCAATCGACCACTTCCTCCCCAACCTGCAAAAGGCATGTACTACCCTCGACTGGAAATTGATTTCGAGACCACGGCCTCGCCAAACCAACAGCTTGGCGAAGGGCCAGCCAGCCAAGACGTCACCGATCGCGTAACGCAGTTTTCCGGAGGGAATGCGAGCGTTAGCATGGCCGGGAGTACCGCGATACTGCGAGGTAAAGTGAACTCAATTCGAACGTCCGAATTGCTCGTACAACTACTAAGTTTCGAGCCAGGAATAGATCGCGTCAAGAATGAACTATCGGTTCCGTGATCGTAGTTCCGTCGCTCCGCCGTAGTTCCGTCGCTCCGCCGACGGAAGGTCAGCGATCCCAACCGCCCCTCGTTACTATCCACCATTATCCGCACAGCCCCTTCAACGTTCGCATCCGCAGCCACCCGAGAATCGCGTTTCACCCAGCACAAACGTTCAAGGAAATACCCCTAAAACTTCCTTGTAACCGCGATCCGTTTGCGATCGATATCCACCTCGAGCACTTTCACTTTGAGGATGTCCCCGACGGCAACTATCTCGCTCGGGTCCTTGACATACACGTCCGCCAACTGCGAAATATGGATGAGCGCGTCTTGATGGACACCGATATCGATGAAAGCCCCGAAGTGAGTCACATTGGTGATAGAACCTTCCAACACCATGCCGGGCTTGAGATCCTGCATGCTATGAACGCTTTCCGAGAAATGAACGACCCGAAACTCGCTGCGCGGGTCGCGACCTGGTTTGGCAAGTTCTTGCAGAATATCCATCACGGTCGGCAACCCAAACCGATCGTCGACGAAGTCCTTGGGCGATAGCTTTTGCGATAGAGCAGCGTTGCCGACGAGCGATTTGGTATCGGCTTTGAGGTGCAATGCCATGCGTTCCACAACGCCATAGCTCTCGGGATGGACCGCCGAGTTATCGAGCGGCTGCTTGCCATCCCGAATTCGCAAGAAACCTGCGGCTTGTTCAAATGCCTTGCTACCTAGTTTTGGAACTTTGAGCAATTGTGATCTGGTTTCGAAGCGACCGTTCTCGTCTCGATACTGAACGATATTCTCGGCCAGCTTCGGGCCAATGCCTGCGACATGGGAAAGCAGGGAGGCACTTGCCATATTGAGGTCGACGCCGACGCTATTGACGCAGGACTCGACTTCGCGATCAAGTCGCTTGCGTAGGAGTTTTTGGTTGACGTCGTGTTGGTATTGGCCGACGCCGATAGATTTGGGGTCGGCTTTGACTAGTTCCGCGAGTGGATCTTGCAACCGGTGCGCGATACTGATAGCTCCTCGCACGGTCAGGTCAAGATCTGGGTATTCGCGGGCAGCCAGTTCACTGGCGGAGTAGATCGAGGCACCGGATTCGCTAACGAGAACCTTGGTAATTTTTAAATCATGTTGGCGAATCAGACCTGCGACAAACGCGTCGGTTTCCCGCGAGGCGGTACCGTTGCCGATAGCGATAAGTTCGACTTGGTATTTGGTGATCAAGCCCAAGAGGACTTTGCCAGCTCCATCGAGATCATTTTGCGGTGGCGTTGGGAAGATGGTCGTGTTGGTCAAGAACTTGCCGGTACCATCGACGACCGCGACTTTGCAGCCGGTGCGGAAGCCAGGATCGATACCGATAGTGACTTTGGGTCCAGCGGGTGGCGACAGCAAAAGTTCACGCAGGTTTTTTCCGAAGACCGTGATGGCTTCTTCGTCGGCTTTCTCTTTGAGTTCTTGCAGGACGGTTGTTTCGGTGGCCGGCATCAAGAGTCTTTCACAGCAGTCTTCGACGGCGGTGAGTAGGTCGACATGAAACTCAAACTGGCGATTGGTAACGAGTTGTTGTTTAAGTTGGGCGACAGTTTGATCTTTATCGACTTCGATACCGATTCGCAGCATGCCTTCGGTTTCACCGCGCAGCATAGCGAGCAGTCGGTGAGAAGGGATTTTGGCGGCC